>JALRIN010000003.1:0-51144 GCA_023255415.1 Cypionkella sp.
CTTGCCGAAGAAGGCATGACCATGCTTTGCGTCACCCACGAGATGGGCTTTGCCCAAGCCGTGGCAAACCGTGTGATTTTTATGGATCAGGGCCAGATCGTCGAGCAGAACGAGCCGAAAGAGTTCTTCAACAACCCGCAATCAGATCGCACCAAGCTGTTCCTCAGCCAGATCCTTGGCCACTGATTAAGGGGTCTGCGCAAACAAAAAAGGCGCCCGATTGGGCGCCTTTTTCATGGGTTAAACCCGGATCTCTCGGGGGATCACAAAATCAACCGTCGCGCCAAGGCCAAAGCTCACCTCGGCCCAGCTGTCGATCATAAAATCCGCAACCAAAGTGGCCCCGGTTGGATATCGCGAAAATTCGGGGTTCAGCGGCGCGGTTGCCACCAAGCGCGCGGCAAAATCGGCGATGCCGGGGTTATGGCCAATCATCATCACCACATCGGCCTGCGCGTGCTGCAACACCGCAAGCATCACATCGGGCCCGGCATGATAAAGCGCAGGCTTCAGCTCTAGCACGGGTGTGCCGGGCAGGGCGGGGGCAAGCCCTGACCATGTGGCGCGGGTGCGCACCGCGTCAGAACAAAGAACTTTTTCAGGCACATAGCCGCGCGAGGCCAACCATTCGCCCAAGTCGGCAGCGGCCGCCTTGCCGCGTTCGTTCAGCGGTCGGTCGTGGTCGGTTACGGTTGGATCGTCCCAAGCGGATTTGGCGTGGCGGGTCAGGATAAGGCGCTTCATGTGTGGAATATTCCCATGTGATAGGCCGAGTGTTCGGCCAGTCTTGCACGGCTCTGCGGTAACGGGCAAGCCCGCCGCACGGCGCAGCCCGAATTCAGGCAATTGGCCCCCGCCGCGCTGTCGAGATAGCCGTGACATGCGGGCAGGTCATAGCCCTGTGTCCCAAGCGCGCCGGCAGGGCAGGCAGTCAGGCACGGGGCCGCGCAGCTATCGCAAGGCCGCACCGCCTGCGGCAGCTCGACCGCTTCGCGCAGCGCCAAGGCACCGCGAAAGCTGACCATCAGGCCGTGGCTGTCGTGCACCAACAACCGCACTGGGCTTTCCCAAATCCGCCCCGTGCGCAGCGCCCAGCGGTAAAACGGATGATAGGGCGCGCCACCAAAGGGGAACAGCGCCTTGCCGCCCAGCTGACAGGCAAGCCCGCCAATCACCCGACGCGACCAGCGGTCAATCGGGTCCGGCGCGCCGTCTTGCCATTCGGGTTGCGTGGTCACATGTGGCCAATATTGCGGCCCCGCGGGGCCGAGCAGCAGCAGACTACGGGTGCCCTTTGGCAGGCTTTCGTCCGCGTCACAGGTAAAGCCGCCCAGCACTTCAAGCTGATGCGCCGCCGCCAAACCTGCGATCTGGGCCAGCATCAGCGCTTGACGTGGGGCATCACGCGCGGCGTGGTCGAGCGGATCTGACTGCCCGCGCCGTGATCGGTGAACAGTTCAAGCAGACAGGCGTTGGGTATGCGGCCATCTAGAATCGTCACCGCCCGAGTGCCCGCATCAATCGCCATCAGCGCGGTTTCAGTTTTAGGAATCATCCCACCTGAAATCACGCCATCTGCGGTCATCTGCCTGATTTCTTCGGGAGTGATCTGGGTCATCACCTCGCCCGCCGCGTTTTTCACACCGGCAACATCAGTCAGCAGCAGCAACCGATCCGCCTGCAAAGCGCCCGCAATCGCGCCGGCTGCAGTGTCGCCATTGACGTTAAAGGTCTCGTTATCGGCCATGCCGGTCGCCACAGGCGCAACCACCGGGATGATTCCCGCGCCGTAAAGATCGCGCAGCACCTGCACGTTCATCTCGACCGGCCGACCGACAAAGCCAAGCTCTGGATCATCGGGCACGCAGACCATCATATCGTCGTCTTTGCCCGAAATCCCCACTGCACGGCCGCCCGCATCCATGATTGCCTGCACAATGCGCTTGTTCACCAGCCCCGAGAGGATCATCTCGACAACCTGCACCGTGGCCTTATCGGTCACCCGCTTGCCGCGCACGAATTTGCTCTCGATGCCCAGCTTGCCAAGCATCTCGTTGATCATCGGACCGCCGCCATGCACCACAACCGGGTTCACCCCAACCTGCCGCATCAGCACGATATCGCGGGCAAATTCCGCCATCGCGGCATCATCGCCCATGGCATTGCCGCCAAATTTCACCACCACCACCGCGCCGGAAAACCGTTGCAGATAGGGCAGCGCTTCGGACAGCATTTTGGCGGTGTGGATGGCATCGGTCATGGTAAGGGTCTGCTTCTGCATGGGGCGACTCCGTGGTTGCGAAATACCTAGCGGCTTTGGCAGCCCCTGCCAAGACGCGTTTGGCGCTGCGGGCCAAGGCTTGCTTTCCCCAGCCAAAGCCGTAGCTTGGCGCTAGAAATGGAGACCCCGATGAGTGACCAAAAAACCATCGTGCTGACAGGTGCAAGCCGCGGCATCGGTCATGCCACCGTCAAACGCTTTGGCTCGGAGGGCTGGCGCGTGCTGACCTGTTCGCGCCAACCCTTTGACCCGCGCTGCCCCTGGCCGGGTGGCGAAGAGAATCACATCCAGATCGACCTTGCCGATCCGAAAAAGACCATCGAGGCGATCGAGACGATCAAATCCAAGATCAACGGCCGTTTGGATGCACTGGTCAATAACGCCGGCATCTCGCCCAAGGGCGAGGGGGGCAAGCGTTTGACTACGCTTGACACCGATCTGCGCATTTGGGGGCAGGTGTTTCATGTCAACTTTTTCGCACCGGTGATTCTGGCGCGCGGGTTGCAAGACGAGTTGGTGGCAGCGGGTGGGGCGGTGGTGAATGTCACCTCGATCGTCGGCTCGCGGGTGCATCCCTTTGCGGGGGCGGCCTATGCGACCTCAAAGGCGGCGCTTGCGGCGCTGACCCGCGAAATGGCGCATGATTTCGGCCCGCTTGGTGTGCGCGTTAATGCCATCGCGCCCGGCGAGGTGGAAACGGCGATCCTGTCACCGGGCACAGATAAAATCGTGCAAACCCTGCCGCTGCGCCGCCTTGGCCAGCCAAAAGAGGTGGCCGAAGCGATCTGGTTCCTGTGTTCGGCGCAATCAAGCTATATCACCGGCACCGAAATTCAGATCAACGGCGGCCAGCACGTTTAGCGCTGTTACACCAAAGTCGCGATAATGGCGCGCAGCTTCTCGATGCCATCGCCCTTTTCCGAGCTGGTCAGCACCAGTTCAGGATAGGCTGCGGGGTGCTTTTTAAGGGCCTCAATCGACAGCGCGATATTGGCGTCGCGCTCGATCTTGGAAACCTTATCGGCCTTGGTCATCACCACCTGAAACGTCACGGCAGAACGGTCGAGCAGCGACATGATCTCTTCATCCACCGGCTTTACACCGTGACGGGTGTCCACCAGCACAAAGGCGCGACGCAGGGTCTGACGACCGGCCAGATAGGATTTCAGCAGCGCTTGCCACTTTGCCACAATCGGTTTCGGCGCTTCGGCATAGCCATAGCCGGGAAGGTCGACCAAAAAGCGGTTCATCTCGCCCAATGCGAAATAGTTGATCTCTTGCGTCCGGCCGGGGGTGTTCGAGGCCCGCGCAAGGCTTTTGCGGCCGGTCAGCGCGTTGATCAGGCTCGATTTGCCAACGTTCGAACGGCCTGCAAAGCAAACCTCTAACCGGTCGGGTTCGGGCAGGCCCGACATTGCCACCACGCCTTTGACGAAATCAACAGGGCCTGCGAACAGCAAGCGGCCTTTTTCGCGGGCTTCCAGTTCGGGTTCAGGGGCAAGGGTGAATTGCAGGCTCATGCCAGTCTCCATTCATCGCCGACAGAAATCTGTCCGCTTTCTACCACCACGGCGTAAACGCCAAAATCTTGGTGGCCATAATTTTCTTCCAGTGCCGCCAAGGTTGGGGCCGAAACCCGCCCCGTTTTCGGGTCCACGGTTGTGGCGCTGCAGCGGGTGATGCGTTCGGTTATTTCAAAGACCGCTTCGCCGATGCAAAGCCGCTGCCCGATCCAGCCAAACTCGGCCCAAGGTGTTGCCCCTTCGATCCACAGATTGCCGCGAAAGCGGTCAACCGATAGATCGGTGCCCATCTTGGCCGACAGATCCGCCAGCGAGGCAAGCGATAAGATTGACACCGATTCGACCGGATTGTCGGTCATACCGCGCCCTGCGGTGACGATCGCCATCGGCTGCGCGCGATCGGCTGGATTCAGCGGGCGCACCCAATCCAGAAACCGCGGCAGATCGGCGGCATCATCCGGGCGAAAGGCAATCTCGCCCGCCTCGGGGTGACGCAGGGTGACCAGGCCCAAAGCCTCGTCAAAGTCCGACGTGATCGCCATCAGGGCAGGCGCCTTGGCGCCGCGTGCGAAATTGGCACAGCGGTTCCAGCCATCGACCAGCTTGGCCGCGTTATGGGCGACGGCCCAATGCCGGTCCCAGGGCATGCAGGCCCCCGCCAAAAGACGAACGGACGCGAGGGTCTCGCGTCCGTGTCCCTTGATCGGGTGCCGGCAAATCTGTGCCAGCACTTGCGTCATTTTTTGGCCACCGCCGGTTTTTTCTTAAAGCCTGACTTGATGTTGCCAAAGATGTCGGGCTTGTGGCCGTGGCTGCGCATGATCAGATATTGCTGGGTGAAGGTAATGGTGTTGTTGGTGATCCAGTAGACCACTAGACCGCTTGCAAAACCGCCCAGCATGAACATGAAGACCCAGGGCATCCAGGCAAAGATCTGCTGTTGCACCGGATCAGCGGGCGCTGGGTTCAGTTTTTGCTGCAACCACATCGAGATGCCCAACAAGATCGGCAGCGCGCCGATGAAAATTGTCGCAAGCAGGGTGCCGTGCACGGGTGCATCCCAAGGCAAAGCGCCAAACAGGTTGAACAGCGACGAGGTGTCAGGCGCCGACAGATCTTTCAGCCAGCCAAAGAACGGCGCTTGGCGCAATTCCAGCGTGACAAAGATCACCTTGTAAAGGCTAAAGAAAATCGGGATCTGGATGAAGATTGGCAAGCAACCAGCGGCCGGATTGACCTTCTTTTCCTTGTACAGCTGCATCATTTCCTTTTGCAGCTTTTGCTTATCTTCGCCGACACGCTCTTTCAGCGCTTCGATTTCGGGCTGCAATTCCTTCATCCGTGCCATCGAGACATAGGATTTATAGGCCAGCGGCAGCACCAAAAGCTTAAGGAAGAAGGTCAGACCAATGATCGCAAGCCCCATATTGCCGATCAGCGCGTGCAAAAGGTGCAGGATTTGGAAGATCGGCTTGGTCAGGAAATAGAACCAACCCCAGTCGATCGAATCGATAAAGCCTTTGATCTGTGGCCGCGCCGGGTCGATTTTTGCGCCAAACAGTTGCGCCACGACGCCGGGATCATTCTCGTATTCGCCAATCGTCTGCCAAACCTTCGCGCCGGCAAACAGCTGGGTCGAGGTTTCTGTCGACTCGCCCGGTGCCAGCGTCACCAAAGGTTCGCGGACTTCGGCCTGATAAATATCGGCACCTGCCACATATTTCACCACCGAGGTATAGGGCTTGCCCTGTTCGGGGATCAGCGTGGTCATCCAATAGTGGTCGGTAAAGCCGATCCAGCCATCGGTGCTGGCTTGCTTAACTTCGGCCTGAGCCGATTCGGCGTCGACTTGCGGAAGACCTGCGACCTTTTTGTATTTGATCTCTTCCAGACTGCCATCCGTGCGGCGCACAAGTCCTTCGTGCACAACATAGATGTTTTGCAAACTTGGCAGGCCGTGGCGTGCAATAATGCCGTAGTTATAGAGGCTTGCCGCTGCGCTGCCGTTGTTTTCAACGCGGTCGCTGACGGTGAACATAAAGTTCTCATCAACCGAAATGTTGCGCACAAAGGTCATGCCCTTGGCGTTTTCCCATTTCAGGCTGACCGGTTGGCCCACTGAAAGCGTGCTGCCAGAAGCCAGCTTCCATTCCGATTTCGCGCCCGGCACGTCATCTGCCGTCAGCCCCGCACCCGGAGCCCAGCCAAAGACCGCATAATAGGGCGTGGTCTGGCCGACAGGCGACAAAAGCCGCACATTGGCCGAGTCTGGCTCCAGCGTGTCTTTAAAGGTTTTCAGCGACAGATCGTCCAACCGCCCACCCAAAAGCGAAATCGACCCGGTGAGCATCGGCGTGTCGATGGTCAGGCGCGGCGCTTCGGGCAACGGTTCCGTCGACGTCACTGGGGCCGCCAGCACCGCTGCGGCTTCTGGGGCTGCAAGCGGCTGATCTGCAGCGATTTCTACCGCTGCCGGATCTGGGAACCACTGCGGGAAAAGCTTGGGGCCCGCGACAAACCAGCCGAGGATCACCAGAAAGCTGAGCACAGTCGTGAGGACTAAATTCTTGTTTTGATCGTCCATTGGACCACCACCATTCCTGTTCAAGGTCAGGCGTGGTTCAACGATAGGGGGCGGCAAAGGTCAAGCGGTTTTCCCCCAATTGGGCCACCCGCTCGGGGATTTGCAACAAATTACGCGGCTTTTCTTGATATTTCCTGCAATCTGGCGGGGCGGCGCTGTGCGCGACCCCAGCCAAGCCGCGCCTAGATTTGCACGGCAAGCTTTTTCACATTTGACAGCTGGCCACGGTATCGGGGGATCCAATCCATGGTTTCGTCCAAAGGCATCGGGCGCGCGATGCCAAAGCCTTGAATGTCAGCGCAGCCCAATTGTGTCAGCATTGCACGTTCGCCAGGGGTTTCAACGCCTTCGGCCAGGGTGGCAAGCCCAAGTTGATCGGCCATCGACAAAATTGCCGAGACCATCTTTTGCTGGTCGGGGTCGATGTCCAGACGGGTGATAAAGCTGCGGTCGATCTTGATGCGGCGCACCGCAAAGCGGCGCAGCGAGGTGATCGAGGCGTGGCCGGTGCCAAAGTCGTCCAGATCGATGCCACACCCCAAACGCGACAGACCCGCGATATTGGCCACCACCACATCGTTTTCCGTCTCGGCGACCACGGTTTCCAACACCTCGACCGTCAGGCGTTTGGGCTCCAGATCAAAACGGTCCAGCTCCCATTTCAGCCGCTCTGCCAGCTGCGGATTGCGCAGTTCTTGCGCCGAAAAATTGACCGCTACCGTCGGGATATGCAGCCCGGCCTTATCCCAAGCCGCAAGCGCCATCAGCGCGTGATATAAGATCACTTCGCCCAACCTGTCTTCCAAACCCGCATCTTCGATCAGCGGCAGAAATTCTGCGGGCGGGATTAGCCCTTTTTGCGGGTGATACCAGCGCGCCAAAGCCTCGAACCCGGTGATTTCGCCGCTCACGGTGGCAGTTTGTGGCTGAAAATGAGGGCGAATCTGACCCTGTTCCAAGGCAATCTCGAGATCCGCCCGCAAAGAGTCGCGGTCTGCACGGGTGCGCGCCATATCCTGGGAGTAGGCTCTGATCGCGTTTGGCCCGCGACGCCGTGCTTCGTCTGCCGCGATTTGGGCTGCATTCAGCAAAGTGGCGCCGCTGAGGTCTGGGGCCTGTGCACTGTGGCAAAACCCAATCGAGCAGGTGACGTAAAGCTTTGATGCATCGATGTTTACCGGAACAGAAACGGCGGATTGCAGCCGCGTTGCAACTTGGATCAGCGCCTCGAGGTCAAGCCTTCGCACCGGGGCAAGGGCCACGGCAAAGCCACCGCCCTCGAGCCGCGCCACCACGTCGCCAGTGCGCAGCACAGAACAGATCCGTTCGGCAGACCGAGCAAGAACCTCGACCTGAGCGCTGCGGCCAAAGCGGGTGACCAAGCGGTCGCTGTCGTCAAACTGCAGCACAAAACATGCGGAATTGCGTCCAGTGATCGGGCTGTCTTGCAAGATTTTATCAAGGGTTCCAACGATTTGACTGCGCAGCGACAGCCCTTCCAGCACATCGGGCAGGCGTGCGGGTTCTGTTGTCGCGCCGTGGTGCCAGGTCAGCGCAACAATCAAGGGCAGCACCAGCGCCAGAAGAATCAGGCTTTGTTCGCCCAAGACCCAAAAGGCACAAAGTGCTACCGCAGGCGCGAAAATCAGCACCTCGGGTCGGCGCAGCCAAAGGGCAAAGCGAAAAAACCATGACGTGATGTGGGACAAAATGCCGAAAACCATCAAACTGACCTTAACCTGATTCGGAGCGTTTGGCGCTCTGGGGTTCAGTCCTAGGCTTTTGAGCTGAGAAGTCGGTTAATCCGCATTGCCAAGTTAAATAGGATTTTCCAGAATTTTTTAAGGCTTTGGTAACAGTCCCGCAAAGTCAAACAGTGCCGGATCTGCCAAAAGCGAGGGCTGCACATGGGTTAAGGCGCGGAACATCACATTGCGCCGACCGGGGCTTTTGGCCTCCCAGTCGTCTAGCATTTTTTTGACTTGGGCGCGCTGCAATCCGTCTTGGCTGCCGCATAGATCACAGGGAATAATAGGGTAATTCATAGACTTAGAAAAGTTATCGCAATCGGCTTCGGCCACATAGGCCAGGGGGCGATAGACAAAAAGATCGCCGTCTTCGTTCAGCAGTTTCGGCGGCATCGCCGCCAGCCTGCCGCCGTGAAACAGGTTCATGAAAAAGGTTTCCAGAATGTCGTCACGGTGATGTCCGAGAACAACCGCCGCGCAGCCTTCCTCGCGCGCGATGCGGTAAAGATTACCACGGCGCAGACGTGAACACAGGCTGCACATCGTGCCGCCGGGGGTGATTTTATCGATCACCACCGAATAGGTGTCGCGATATTCGATTCGATGCGGCACCCCCATGCGGGCCAAAAATTCAGGCAGCACGGTGGCGGGAAAGTTCGGCTGGCCTTGATCAAGGTTACAAGCCAGCAGATCAACCGGCAAAAGCCCGCGCCATTGCAATTCGTGCAGCACCGCCAAAAGCGTATAGCTGTCTTTGCCCCCCGACAAACAGACCAACCAGCGCGCGCCGCGCGTGATCATGCCATAGGTCTCGATCGCCTCGCGCACCTGTTGCACGATGCGTTTGCGCAGCTTGCGAAAGGCTTCGGTTTGGGGCGCGCCGTGGAACAGGGGGTGAATGTCGTTGGGGGTATCGTCACGCATAGCAGGCCTTTCGTTGTCAGGCTAATGTGCCAGATTGCCCGCAAAAATGCCAGCTAGAGCCTGCTGTCGTGGTCAGGATCTGCACCGGGCACCGGGTCATACCCCGAGCCGCCCCAAGGGTGGCATCGGCAAATCCGGTGCACCATCAGATAGCCGCCTTTGACCGCGCCGTGACGATCTAATGCCTCAAGCGCATAGGCCGAACAGGTGGGCTGAAAGCGGCAGCCATTGCCAACCCAAGGGCTTAGCACCAACCGATAGGCCCGCACCGGCAGCGCCAGCGCTTTTGCCAAGGGTGTCACGACCGGCCTCGATGCAGCGCGGTAAGCGCGCTGATCAGATCGGCGCGCATATCGGCAAAGACGCGAGAGATTGTGGCTTCGGGCTTGGCGACGATGACATAGTCCCAGCCTGCCCGCGCGTGGCTTGGCAAAATCTCGCGGGCAAGGGCGCGCAGGCGGCGCTTGGCGCGGTTTCGAGCCACAGCATTGCCGATTTTCTTTGAGGCGGTAAAGCCAATCCGCACGATGGCCGCGCCATCTTCGCGCGCGCGGGCCTGCACCAGAAAGCTGCCAGTGCCCTGCCTGCGTCCCTGTGCGGTGCGCAGGAAATCGGGGCGGTTCTTTAAAGTCTCAAGACAAACGGAAACCGCCGGAGGCCCTTCGGACGCTTCGGCGGGTGTGCCAATGTCCGATACCTTCGGCGGTGTCATATCGTTACTCCTGTTTGGCCCCTAAAGGACCAGTCAGAAATTATGCCGACAGCTTTTTGCGGCCCTTGGCGCGGCGGGCTGCCAACACAAGACGGCCACCCTTGGTTGCCATACGTGCACGAAAGCCGTGACGGCGGGCGCGAACCAGGTTCGACGGTTGAAAAGTGCGCTTCATCGCGGTCTCCATCAGACAGGCGCCAATCCGGTGGATTCGACGCGTAAACTTGAAGCCCGTCCTTTAGGGGGGGAACGGCGGTAAGTCAACGCGCGCCGCAGCAGATTTCTGCAACAATTCACCTTGTTGACGCATAGAGCTTGCTGAAATGTTACAAACCGCTGACTTTGGGTGCCGCAAAGCTTGCCAAAGATCAAGGCCGCGTGATGCAGGGGCGGTTGGTGCTGGCATTGTCGCGGAGTTTTGCCCATCCTGTGGCGAGTTTTACAGGATGCCTTATGCCTCGCCTTGCCAAAAAGCTGCCGTTCTTGCTGATTCTGACTGCGGCGCTGATCGGCGCGGTGTTTTTGCGGGATAAACTCAGCTTTGACGTGCTGGCTGCGAATCGCGCCGCACTTCTGGCCTATAAGGATCAGCATTTTCTGCTGGCGAGCTTGGGCTTTGGGCTGGCCTATGTTGCAATTGTGGGCCTCAGCCTGCCAGGGGCGACGATGGCAACGCTGACGGGGGGCTTTTTGTTTGGGCTGTTTCCGGGGGTGGCCTATAATGTGATCGCGGCCAGTCTTGGCGCGGTTGTGGTGTTTCTGGCCGCGCGCGCGGGCTTTGGGGCGGCGGCGGCGGCACGGCTGCAAAATAGCACCGGCGCTGCGGCGCGGCTGCAAGCCAATTTGCGCGAAAACCAATGGTCGGCACTGCTGATCATGCGCTTGGTGCCGGCCTTGCCGTTCTTTTTGGCCAATCTGATTCCGGCCTTTTTGGGCATCCGGCTTGCGCCCTTTGCCCTGACGACGCTGCTGGGGATTTTGCCTGCGACCTTTGTCTTTACCTCGATTGGTTCGGGGCTGGGCGAGGTTTTTGCGCGTGGCGAGAGGCCGGATCTGTCGGTGATCTTTTCTGCGCCGGTGTTGTTGCCGCTTTTGGGGTTGGCAGCGCTGTCGGCCCTGCCGATTTTGCTGAAATTTCTGCGAAAGGCGCGATAAATGGATGTGATCACCACAGATCTTTGCATCATCGGTGCAGGTTCGGGCGGGCTGTCGCTTGCGGCGGGCGCGGTGCAGATGGGCGCGCGGGTGGTGCTGATCGAGGCGGGCGAGATGGGCGGCGATTGTCTGAACACCGGCTGCGTGCCCTCTAAAACCCTGCTTGCTGCGGCCAAGACTGCGCAGGTGTTGCGCAAGGGGGCTGCGGGCGTAGTGGGGGCTGAACCGCAGATTGATTTTGCTGCCGTGATGGCGCAGGTGGCTGCGGTAATCGCGGGCATTGCCCCCGTTGACAGTCAGGCGCGGTTCGAGCGGCTGGGCGTGCAGGTGATCCGCGCCTTTGCCCGTTTTACCGGCCCGCGCGAAGTTGAAGCGGGCGGCCAGCGCATTCGCGCAAGGCGTTTTGTGATCGCCACCGGCTCGCATCCGATGATCCCGCAGGTCTCGGGCCTGAGTGATCTGCCCTATCTGACCAATGAGACAATCTTTGCCCAAACCAAGCTGCCCGCGCATCTGCTGATCCTTGGTGCTGGCCCGATTGCAATGGAGATGGCGCAGGCGCACCGGCGTTTGGGCAGCAAAGTCACGGTGATTGCACGATCCACAGCGCTGGGGCGCGAAGACCCCGAGGCGGCGGCGGTGGTGATTGCGGCCTTGCGGGCAGAGGGTGTGACGATTCTTGAAGGCCAGGATGCGGCGCGGTTTCGGGCCACGGCGGCGGGGGTCGAGGCGGTCTTGGCCGATGGCACCACGCTGACAGGCTCGCATGTTCTGGTCGCGGTGGGCCGCGTGCCTGCGATTGCGGGGCTGAACCTAGAGGTTGCGGGTGTCGCCTATACCGCGCGCGGGGTGACGGTGGGCCCCAACCTGCGCAGCAGCAACCGCCGAGTCTATGCGGTGGGTGACGTGGCGGGCGGTTTGCAGTTCACCCATGTGGCCGGCGCGCATGCGGGTGTGGTGATCCGTCAGATTCTGCTGGGCCTGCCCGCGCATGCGGCAAAAGTGGTGCCGTGGGTCACCTATACTGATCCCGAACTGGCGCAGATCGGGCTGACCGAGGCCGCAGCACGCGCCAAACACCCCGATGTGACGGTGATCAAGCAAGACTTCGCCCATAACGACCGCGCCCTTACCGAGGCCCGCGCCGAGGGGTTTTTAAAACTGATGCTGGTCAAGGGCCGCCCCGTGGGCGTCACCATCGTCGGCGCGCAGGCGGGCGAGCTGATCGGGCTTTGGGCGCTGGCGGTTTCGGCGCGGCTGAAGATCAGCGCCATCACCGGCATGATCGCCCCCTATCCGACGCGCGGCGAAATCTCGAAACGTGCAGCGGGGGCCTATTTCTCGCCCCAGCTTTTTGATAACCCTAAGCTAAAGTGGCTGGTGGGTTTTGTGCAGCGCTGGCTGCCCTAAAGCTGGCAGCGGCTTAGGTCTTTAAGCAAGCAGGAGGGCGCAGAGGTGACAGTCAGACGGCACGGCTTTCTGCATACCCTGTCGGGGCGGTTTTTGCTGCTGACCGTGGCTTTTGTCATGCTTGCCGAAGTGCTGATCTTTGTGCCCTCGATTGCGCGGTTTCGGTCAGATTTTCTGACGATGCGGCTGGAAAAGGCGCAGATCGCGGCGCTTGCGCAGCTTGCGGCCGAAGATATGGTCACCCCCGCGCTGGAAAAAGAGCTTTTGGCCAATGCCGAAGTCTATAACGTGGTGCTACGGCGCGACGAGGCACGCCAGCTTGTGTTGTCTTCGCCGATCCCGACCCCGATCGCGGGCACCTTTGATCTGCGCGAGGCTGGCCCTTGGGAGCTGATCCGCGACGCCTTTCGCTGTCTGCTGGACCCCGACGAGAATATCATCCGCGTGATCGGCTATCCGGTGCAAGCCGCTGGTCTGTTGATCGAAGTGACAATGGATGCAGGCCCCATGCGCGCGGCGATGCTGGATTACAGCGAACGCATCCTGATCCTTTCGGCGCTGATTTCGGTGGTGACGGCCTTTATGCTGTTTGTGGCGGTGCAGCGCTTGATCGTCTTGCCGATTCGTCGCGTCGTTTCGCATATGAAAGCCTATGCCGAGGCCCCCGAAGATGCCCGCCGGGTCATCGACCCCACCGCCAGCGTGGTCGAGCTGCGCGACGCTGAAGAGGCCATGGCCTCGATGCAGCAGCAGCTGACAGGCTCGCTGCGGCAAAAAGAACGGCTTGCCCAGCTTGGCAGTGCTGTCGCCAAGATCAGCCATGATCTGCGCAATATCCTGACCACGGCCCAGCTTTTCGCCGATAGGATCGAAGGCTCGGACGATCCGATGGTGGCGCGCGCCGCCCCCAAGCTGGTGAATTCGATCAGCCGTGCGGCGGCCTTGTGCGAATCGACCCTCGCCTTTGGCAAGGCCGAAGAATCGCCGCCCAGCCTGCGCCAGTTCAGCCTTGCAGCCCTGGCCGAAGAGGTGGCCGAGGCCGAAGGCCTGGCGGGCGCGGGCAGCGTGACCTGTCTGATCGAAGTGCCGCAAGGCATGATGATTTCTGCCGATTACGATCAGCTTTATCGGGTGTTGTCGAACCTGATCCGCAACGCCCGCCAAGCCATCGAGGCCACTGGCGCCGAGGGCAGTATCGAGCTTTCGGCAGGCGAAACCCCCGCCGAATGGTGGATCAGCGTCGGCGACACTGGCCCCGGCCTGCCCGAGCGCGCCCGCGAGCATTTGTTCGAGGCGTTTCAGGGCGGCGCACGCAAGGGTGGTATCGGGCTGGGGCTGGCCATTGCCGCCGAACTGGTGCGCGGCCATGGCGGGCGGCTCGAGCTGTTTCGCAGCGATTCCCTTGGCTCTGAATTCTTGATCCACCTGCCAAAGGCGATTGCTCGCGCCTGAATTTAACAACAGGTTCTAGGCTTTATCTGCATTTCGCCGCCTTGCGCCGCAAAAGCAAACTTTGTGACAGAGTTTACAAAACTGTGTGGAATTGCTCTTGCAATGCCGCGCTTGGGGGGCTAAACGCACCCCAAGATGGATCCATAGCTCAGCTGGATAGAGCATCAGACTACGAATCTGAGGGTCGGGCGTTCGAATCGCTCTGGGTCCACCATCTTCCCCCTTTTGTATCAGTTGGTTATCAGGTAGGCATTTGCCGATCTGGTCAAAGGCCGACCTGCTTTTTGGCGGTCAGCTTGCGTGCGCGCGCAGAAAAAAGGCCACGCCACGAGTGACGCGTTGGCGCAAAGCTTCGGGGTCGGGGGGCACGGTGCTGTAACGGCGCTCGATGGCTGAAAATCCCAGCCAAAGCCCAAGTAAATCTTCGGCAGCCGTGCGCGAGCAGCGCAGATCAATCGCGCCGCAATGGCAGGCTTCGGCCAGCACTTCGCCCAGAATGTCGCGCAGATGTCCGGGGCCGGCGTCAAAAAAGCGTTGCGCAAGCTCGGGGTGGCGGGCTTTTTCCATGCTCAGGCAGCGCTCGATCGCCTGACGCGAAGGTTCCGAGATCAGGTCCACCAAGGCCATGCCGACGCGTGTCAGCTTTTCCGCAAGTGGGCCTTCGTTTTGCACCGCTTCGGCGACAAGGGAATCCAGCCTTGCAGTTTCGCGGTCCACCACAGCCAGCATAATCGCAGTTTTGTCTTTAAAGTTCGCGTAGACCGTCACCTTGGACACCCCGGCCTCTGCCGCCAAAGCCTCCATCGGCACGCCGTCCATTCCGCGCTCAGCAAAGAGTTTCAAGCCCGCGTCCAGAATGGCACAGCGCTTTTCCATGTCTTTGGGTCGTCCCAAGGCCTTGGCGGCGATCATACCTGTCCCCTTGTGCCGCTTTTGCACGCTTTTGTGGCAGGGTAGTTCTAACGCATCTTTGGAGCAAGCCATCACAATGCCTCCACATGCTTGCGCCGGCCCCGAAGGACCGGCGCGGCGTTTCCAGGCGGGCTTTGGGTTAGTGGCCCTAGGTGTTTTGGGCGTCCAAAATGACCAGCTGCGCCACCGAGTAATCTGCAGGGTTCATTGCAAGTGCGCCCGCCAATTGGGCCTTGCCTGCGGTGACAGTGCTTAGATTATCGGTGGTGTTGCGATCCGCGCCAATGGTGATGAAGGCAACGGTCTGCGCGTCGTTGTTTGTCTTGGCAGTGATCAGACCTTGTAAAAAAATTGCGCTGCATCGCTGTATAAAGCCCAAGTCTTTGCAGGGGTTTCAGGGGACGTAGCGGCCTTACGGGTCTGTAATGTTTCAAGACAAAGCCGCGGCTTGCGGCATTCATCACGCGCTTCGTGATCAAAAACAGCGGCTTGGCAGATTTTTGCTGCCGAAATGCCAAGGGCCAGCGCGTAGAATCACTGGCCCCCTGCCTCAAATCCTTGGATTTGGCTTAGATATAGTCGTTCCACAGATTCTCGAGCCGCTCTTGACGGCCCGAACGTGGCTGTGGGTTGATGTTCTGCGCCAAAACGCTTGCTGCCACTGCCTCCAAGGGCTGGTTCAGCATCGCCTTGGCCTCAGCGGACTGCCAGCCTGCATAGCGCTCGCGGCGCTTGGCCTCTAGGGCATCGGCCTCGAACAGCGCTGCGGCGGCTTTGAACGCGCGCGCGCAGGTGTCCATGCCGCCGACATGCGCCAAGATCAGATCTTCGGGGTCAAGCGATTGACGCCGGATTTTCGCGTCAAAGTTGGTGCCGCCCTTGGTATAGCCGCCAGCACGAATAATCTCGTAGAAGGCCACGGCCTTTTCGGCGTGATTGTTTGGGAATTGGTCGGTGTCCCAGCCGGATTGGTAATCATTGCGGTTCATATCGATCGAGCCGAAAATCCCCAGCGAGGCCGCCAGTGCGATTTCATGTTCAAACGAATGGCCAGCCAAGATCGCGTGGCCTTGCTCGATATTGACCTGAACTTCTTTCTCCAGCCCGAAATCCTTCAAAAAGCCGTAGACCGTCGCCACATCGTAATCATACTGATGCTTGCTGGGTTCCTGCGGCTTGGGCTCGATCAGAATAGCGCCCTGAAAGCCGATCTTATGCTTATACTCCACAACCGATTGAAGGAAGCGGCCTGCGTGGGCGCGCTCTTGTGCCAGATCGGTGTTCAGCAGGGTTTCATAGCCTTCACGGCCACCCCAAAGCACATAATTCTGCCCGCCCAGCTTCATCGTCGCGTCAAGGCAAGATTTCACCGTGGCCGCCGCATAGGCGTAAACCTCGGGGTCTGGGTTGGTGGCAGCGCCTGACATCCAGCGGCGATGGCTGAACAGATTGGCGGTGCCCCACAGCAGCTTTGCCTTATGGCTGGCCTGCTTTTCGGCAAGATATTCGACGATCTCTTCCAGATTGCGCAGCGATTCGGCGAAGGTCGCGCCTTCAGGGCGGGCATCGGCATCGTGGAAGGCATAAAACGGCGTGCCAAGGATATCAAACATCTCGAAGGCGACATCGGCCTTCATCTTGGCCAGCGCCATGCCGTCGCCAAACCAAGGCCGCTCAAAGGTCTGGCCGCCAAAGGGGTCGCCACCCGGCCAAGCAAAGGAATGCCAATAGGCCACGGCAAAGCGCAGATGGTCTTCCATCCGCTTGCCCATCACCACCTCGTCGGGGTTGTAATGGCGAAAGGCGAATTCGTTGCTGGTGCCTGGGCCTTCGTATTTGATCGTGGGGATATTCTTGAAGAAATCGGTCATGCAAGGCTCCTGATTGCAGATTGTGCGGCGGCAAAGCGGGCGTGGCCCGCATCGAAGGCATCTTTTAGGGCGGGGTCGGGCAGCACCTCGCGGGCGATCTGGGGCAGGGTGGCGATCTCGGCCCCCGCACCCGTGGCTGCCATCAAGCCAAGCCGCGCCGCGCCAAAGGCCCCGCCAAAGTCGCCCGCAACTGGCAGGCTGACCGGACAATCCAAGGCGGTGGCAATGGCGCGCAGCCAATAGTCCGAGCGCGCGCCGCCGCCAACCGCCAGCAGATTTTCGATTTTAGTGCCGGTTGCGGCCAAAGCATCGCGGCAATCGCGGATGGCAAAACTCACGCCTTCCAACACCGCGCGGGTGCCGGCCTGCCGGTCGGTGATATGTTCAAGCCCGGTAAAGGCGCCGCGAATGGCGGCTGAATTCAACGGCGTGCGCTCGCCGCCCAGATAGGGCAGAAAGGTTGTTTTGCCGGGGGCTTGCAGCGCGCCCAGCTCGCCTGTCAGCACCGCCGCCTCTTGGCCGACAAAGCGGCCATACCAATTCAGCGCATCGGTGGCTGCCAAAATCACCCCCATCTGATGCCAGGTCTTTGGCAGCGCGTGGCAAAAGGTATGCACGGCCGTTGCGGGGTCGGGCTGATAGCCGTCATTGGCGGCAAACAGCACGCCACTGGTGCCCAAAGACACAAAGGCCTCGCCCGCGCGCACTACGCCAACCCCCACACCTGCCGCAGCATTGTCGCCGCCACCGCCCGCGACGATCACGCCCTTTGGCAGGCCAAAGCGGCTGGCAAGGCCTGCGCGGATCTGACCTGACGCCTCGGAGCCTTCGACCAAGCGCGGCATCTGCGCGCGGGTCAGACCGCAGGCCGACAACAGGCTTTCTGACCAATCGCGCGCGCCGGTATCCAGCCAGGCCGTGCCCGCGGCATCCGACATCTCGCCAACATGATCGCCGGTCAGCCACAGCCGCAGATAATCCTTTGGCAGCAGAATCTTGGCGACCTTGTCCCAAAGGGCGGGTTCATGGTTGCGCAGCCAGTCGAGTTTTGGTGCGGTAAAGCCCGGAAACACGATATTGCCGGAAATCGAGCGAAACTCTGGCCGCGCGTCCAGCCGGGCGGCCTCGGCAAAGCTGCGGCTGTCGTTCCACAAGATGCAGGGTCGCAGCACCTGATCCGCCGCGTCGATCAGCGTCGCACCATGCATATGTCCCGAAAGCCCGATGGCTTTCACGCCGCCCAAATCCTGCGCCGACAATTGCCCCAGCACCGATTCTGCGGCCACAATCCAAGCAGCGGGGTCTTGTTCAGACCAGCCCTCATGCGGGCGCTCGACGGTCAAAGGCGCTGTCGCCTCGGCCAGCACGCGCTGGCTTTCGTCCATCAAGATGCCTTTC
This sequence comes from Cypionkella sp., assembly GCA_023255415.1. Lineage (GTDB taxonomy): Bacteria > Pseudomonadota > Alphaproteobacteria > Rhodobacterales > Rhodobacteraceae > Cypionkella. The sequence continues at coordinate 17,971 of JALRIN010000003.1, forward strand.
AGCCCCGATGTGCCCAGATCAAGCCCGATATACATGCACTGTCCTCCCAGACCTTGGCATTATAGCGCTAACACCGCTACGCGCAGGCTTACGCTAGCGCGGCTCTTCCTTCAACAGCAACCACAGCGCCAGACTGGTTAAGGCCACGCCGCCCAAAACATTGATCGGAGGGGCAGGGCGGCCCAAGGCCAATTCCCAACAGATCACCCAAGACGGCACCAGATAGGTATAGGCCATCACCTTGGCGCTGGGCAGCCGCATGGTGGCAAATTGCAACAGCACAAAGGTCAGCGCCGAAGCCGCAATCGAGACATAGGCCAGACAGATCCAGACAATCGGCGGCAGGGCTGCCCAATCGGTGGCCAAGACATCGCGCCAGCCCCAAAGGCCCAGCAGCACAAAGCCCGCCGCCATCATCGCAAAGGTAAAGACAATCGCAGGCTCGCCTCGGTTCAGCTTGCGCACCATCGGCGCATAGATCGCATGCGAGACGCAGCCGACAAAATAGATCATCTCGCCGCGGCCAATCTCTAGCCGCATCATCGCGGCAACATCGCCGCGAAAGATCACCCACAGCGCGCCCACCGCGCCAATCGCCAAAGCAAGCCCCATGCGCGGCGTGGTAATCTGCCCCAATAACAGCCAACCAAAGCCCGCCGCCATCATCGGCGTCAGGGTAAAAACCGCCGAGGTGGGCACCGCTGCTGCTGTCTGCAAGCCCTTGAACATCAGAACGAAATAGGCCGCCAGCAGCCCGCCCAGCACAAAGTATCGCCAAGGCGCGCGCCATGTGCTGCGCGAAATCCCCGTGCTAAGCGCCGCTGCCGCCCCGACCAAGACCCCCGCCAAAGCAAAGCGCGCCACCGTCATTGCGGCAGGCGCGACGAATTTTGAAGCCATCGCCCCCAGACTGAACGACCCCGCAACCAATGCGGAAAAACACAGCATTGCCAAATGGCCGCGCTGGGCGGGGGTAAGCTTTTGCAGCCAGGTCATAGATCACCCCATGCTGCCGCAGCGGCCTTCAGGTGCGACAGAAAGCTTTGTACTTTCAGTGTGCGGTGCAAATCAACATGGGTCACCAACCACAAAGGCGCCTGCCAGTCGGGGATGGGGGCCAAGACTTGCACCAGATCTGCGTGCTGTTTGGCCTCGTAAACCGGCACAAAGCCAAGGCCCAAGCCGGCCTTGACCGCCGTCAGGCTGTCGTCGGGCAGCGACACGCGAAAGGTCAGGCGGTCTTCGGGCACGCGGTCGGCCAGCCATTTGTAAAACGGCGCACGATTGCCGCTGGTGTCGGTATAGACAAAACGGTGCTGCGCCAGATCGGCTTCGGTCTGGGGCTGGCCATAGGTGTCGATATAGGATCTGCTGGCGTAAAGGGCGGCGCGCATTTGGACAAAGGGCATCACCACATTGTCGGGTTCTTGCGGTGCGCTGCCTGCACGGATCGCCACATGCGCCTCGCCGTAATCCAGCCTGAACAGCCGCATATCGGTCAAATAGCGGATCACCACCGCCGGATATTGCGCCTGAAAGCTGGCGAAAACCGGCGCAAGCAGCGCGGTGACACCGGTGATCGAGGTGACGACCAACTCTCCCGCCACCTGTTCGCCCTGACCCTTGATGCGGCTGGCAAGCTGGCCGAACTGTTCTTCGGTGGTCTGGGCCACCACCAACAGATCGCGCCCCGCCTCGGTTGCCGTATAGCCGCGCGCATGGCGCTGAAACAGCTTGGCACCCAAGCGTTTTTCCAAAGCATCGATATGGCGGATCACGGTGGCATGATGCACGCCCATCGCCTCGGCAGCCCCCGAGACCGTGCCCATCCGTGCCACCTGATAGGCGGTGCGAATCTCGTCCCAGTTCTCCATCGCAGGCCCCCTTTTGCTGACCTGCACCTTGGAAAACCCATCGGACAAAGGCAAGCGGCTTGACTCTGCCGCAACATCTGCGTATCCGCCAGCCTAATTCCCCGGAGGCAAAGGCTTCCGGTCCCTTGGGCTATGCTCGGGATCGCCACCTGTCAGCGCGTTGCGCCCACAGGTGCCGTTTCGCATTGCCTTTGGGAAACCCGACCGAGCGCCCATATGGGCATAAAAGGAGAGCGCGATGTTTGAAAGCCTGTCAGAACGCCTTGGTGGCGTCTTCGACCGTCTGACCAAGGCCGGCGCGCTGTCCGAGGCCGATGTCGACACCGCCCTGCGCGAAGTGCGCACCGCTTTGCTGGAAGCGGACGTCTCGCTGGATGTGGCGCGCAACTTTGTCAAAGCGGTCAAGACCCGGGCCATCGGCCAAGCGGTGACCAAATCCATCACCCCCGGTCAGCAGGTCGTCAAGATCGTGCATGACGAGCTGGTGCGGGTGCTGGCGGGCGACGAAGAGCCCGAAGCGCTGAAGATCGACAACCCGCCTGCGGCGATCTTGATGGTGGGTCTGCAAGGCTCGGGCAAAACCACGACCACGGCCAAACTGGCCAAGCGTCTGAAAGAGAAAAACGGCAAGCGCGTGCTTTTGGCCTCGCTGGACACCAACCGCCCTGCGGCTATGGAACAGCTGGCGATTTTGGCGCTGCAAATCGGCGTTGACAGCCTGCCGATCGTCAAAGGCGAAAGCGCGGTTCAGATCGCCAAACGCGCCAAGACCCAAGCCGCAATGGGCGGCTATGATGTGGTGTTCTTTGACACCGCAGGCCGGATGCACATTGACGAAGTGCTGATGGACGAGATTCAATCGGTGCGCGACATCGCCCAGCCGCGCGAAACGCTGCTGGTTGTCGATGGTCTGACCGGCCAAGACGCGGTGAATGTCGCAGCCGAATTCAACGGCAAAGTCGGCATCTCGGGTGTCGTGCTGACGCGGATGGACGGCGACGGGCGTGGCGGTGCAGCGCTGTCGATGCGCGCGGTGACAGGCAAGCCGATCCGCTTTGTCGGTCTGGGTGAAAAGCTGGACGCGCTGGAAACCTTTGAAGCCGAGCGTGTTGCGGGCCGCATTCTGGGCATGGGCGACATTGTCGCCTTGGTCGAACGCGCCCGCGAGACCTTTGAGGCCGAGCAAGCCGAACGCATGGCCAAGCGCTTTGCCAAGGGTCTGTTCAATATGAACGACATGCGCGGCCAGTTGGAACAGATGGTCAAGATGGGCGGCATGCAGGGCCTGATGGGCATGATGCCGGGCATGGGCGGCATGGCGAAAAAGGCCGAAGCCGCGGGCTTTAACGACAAAATGCTGGCGCATCAGATCGCGCTGATCAATTCGATGACCAAAAAAGAACGCGCCAACCCTGACCTTTTGGCCGCAAGCCGCAAAAAGCGCATCGCGGCTGGGGCGGGCATGGATGTGGCCGAGCTGAACAAACTTCTGAAACAGCATCGCCAGATGGCCGATATGATGAAGAAGATGGGCAAGGGCGGCATGATGAAGCAGGCCATCAAACAGATGATGGGCGGCAAAGGTACCCCCGATCTGGCCAATATGTCCCCCGAAGCCATGGCCGAAGCGGCCAAAGGCATGAAAGAGGGTCTTGGCATGGGCGGCGGTTTCCCCGGCATGCCACGCGGCGGGTTGTCGCTGCCTGCCTCGCTTTCGGGACTGATGAAAAAGAAATGATCCTGCCCGCTTGCTCCTTTTGCTTTGTGCCAACCTCTGAGGCCCGCCTATGACCGACGCCATCACCCGCGCCGCCGAGATCTTGAAAGATCATCGCGCCTCGATCGACCGTCTGGACGCGATCCTTGTCTATACGCTGGCCGAGCGGTTCAAACACACCCAAGCCGTTGGCCATCTGAAAGCCCAGCACGACCTGCCGCCTTCGGATCCAAACCGCGAAGCGCGCCAGATCGAGCGGCTGGAATGTCTGGCAAAAGACGCCGACCTTGACCCCGAGTTTGCCAAGAAATTCCTGACCTTCATCATCTCGGAAGTCATCAGGCATCACGAACACCTACAGAAATAACCCAAAAAGCTGTGCAGATGCGCAGCCTAGAAAACCTAAGGAGACGACACTATGTCCATGAAAATTCGCCTTGCGCGCGGTGGTTCCAAAAAGCGCCCTTTCTATTCGATCGTTGCCACTGACAGCCGCAACCCACGCGACGGCCGCTTCTTGGAAAAGCTGGGCACCTATAACCCGCTGCTGGCCAAAGACAGCGAAGAGCGCGTGAAAATGAACATGGAGCGCGTTCAGTACTGGCTCTCGCAGGGCGCACAGCCAACCGACCGTATCGCACGCATGCTGGAAGCTGCTGGCGCGATGCCAAAGAAAGCCCGCTTGAACCCTAAATCGGCGGTTCCAGGCAAGCGCATGGCAGAACTTGCTGCCAAGAAAGCTGCACGCGCAGCGGCACCTGCTGAAGCAGCAGCAGAATAATCCCCCCGGGCGGCTCCTGCAACGGGGGCCGCCTTTTTTCAACCCGGAGAGCCACATGCCCAGCAACCTGATCTGTATCGGTGCCATCGCAGGCTCTTTCGGCGTTCAAGGCGAAGTGCGGCTGAAAAGCTTTTGCACCGAACCCACCGATATTGCCTCTTACGGCCCTGTTTTCACCGAAGACGGCCAAACCAGCTATAAAATCACCCTGACCCGCCCCGTCTCGGGCGGTCTTGGCGCGCGGATTTCTGGCGTGACGACCAAGGAACAGGCCGATGATCTGCGCGGCGTCAACCTTTACGTCGATAAGAAAAAGCTGCCGAAACTGCCCGATGACGAATTCTATCACGCCGATCTGATCGGGCTTGCGGCCTTTGACACCGGCGGTGTCGAACTGGGGCGCGTCCACGCTGTGCACAATCATGGCGCAGGCGATCTGCTGGAAATTACCGGCCCCAGCCTGAAATCGGCGCTGTTGCTGCCCTTTACTCTGGCCGTGGTGCCCACTGTCGATCTTGGTGCAGGCCGCGTGATCCTTGATCTGCCCGAGGGGCTGGACTAGGCCGCCCGCCGCAGCACCAGCGCCGCCTTTTGCGCCTCGATCTGCTGAAACCCCGCTTGGCCAAGTGTCGACATCAGGCCGCTGACGGTCCTGCCGCTGTCATGCAAAACCACGGGTCGCAGGCTTAGGACAATCATCTGACAGTTCGCCAAAGCCGTGGGCTGATGCTGCAGCAGATCGAACAGGCGATCTGCCTCGGCTGTCACCAATGCCCAAGGCCGATCCGGCAGATCTGTTCCCAGACTCTCGACCGTCACAATGTCTTGCCCAAGCCCGATCGCGCGCCGAACATGCGGTGTCAGCAACGATAGCTGCGGTCCATGTAAAACCACGGGCAAATCATCGCGCAGATGCTTGGCGATCATCGCCGCCTCGCCTTGCAGATATCGGCCCTGCCGCAGCAGCTTGCGCAAACCAAGCGGGGCCGCGTCCGGCAATTCAAGGCGGATGCCGTCCAGCACATAGCCCCTGCCCAAAATCTGGCGATACCACAGATCTGCCGCATGCCCCGTCAACCATTTCAGCCGATGCGACCAAGCCGCCGCCGTCCCCCGTGCCACCCGCCGCGCCAATTTGCGCTGCCAAAGCCAAGTGCCATAGGACCGAGGCCCAAGACTGACCCGCGTCGAGGGTGTCTTGATCTGCAAACCTTGGCCCAAACGGCTGTATTTGCGCTGAAACGCCTGCATACAGGTGACAAAGCTTTGGTCAATCTCGCCCTTGCCCAGATGCTCTAGGTGAAAATCCACCACATAGGCCGACCTGCCTTGCAAATGCGCCTGAAACACGATGTCGGTGCCGTATAGATGAAACCCGCTTAAATCATCGGAAAACCGCACCGCGCTGTCTTTGCGCAGAATGATGAAATTCTCGTCCAAAGACATCACCTGCTGCGCGGGCTCGCGCAGCCTTGCGTCAAAGCCATGCCTGTCGGTGATCCGAATGTGAAGCGCACCCGTGGCATCGCAGCCCGCATTGCCCGCCACCGCCCAATTGGGATCGGCTTGGGTCAAATTGGCCAAGATCTGATCCAGATGATCTTTGCTGTCAAAGGCGATCACATCCTGATGCAACAAGACAACGTAACGCCCTTTGGCCTTTGTGATCAATTGGTTCAAGCCTGTGTAACCATCCGCAGAACCGCCCGCAGAATTGTCGGCTTGCAGATATTCACAAAGCCCGGCCTCAAAGCCCGCCGCGACAAAGCTTTGCACCATGGCCCGATACTGCGCCGGATCGGTCACAAGGCTGCAAAAAGAATAATAGATCTGCTCTGGCTGCAATGCGCCTGCACCTTGCTTAAAGGAATAACTATCAGTGTCCTGCCACGCGCTTATGACAGGGCACCAAATGTCTTTGCTGGTTTTGACAGCTTTGTGGCAAGTCAAATCGTCTTTACGTTGTAGAAATATCGCGGGAAATGTGCTGCGTCGGTCGGTTTGAGGCAAAAAATCCCACTTTTTGGGCCAAGCTCGATCTTGCTTTAGAAACCGGCGCCTCAATCCGCCGCAAAGCCTGCCCCCCGCGCAAGCCTCTAGCGCCGCGCTGCGTCCCAAGCTAAAAGCGCGCATGAGTGATGAAACCGCCCCCAAACCCGATGTCGAAGCCCCAAGCAAATCGCATGGCCGCATTTCGATCCGCGCCAGCCTGCAGCCGCGCGATCTGATGGCCGAACCGATGCACGTTAAATCGGCGTGGCGCGTCAAAATCATCACCCTGATGCCCGATGCCTTTCCCGGCATCCTTGGCCAATCGCTGACAGGCAAAGCGCTTGACCTCGGGCTCTGGGCGCTCGATATCCTGAATTTGCGGCCCTATGGCGTCGGCAAACACCTGAATGTCGATGACACTCCCGCAGGCGGTGGCGCAGGCATGGTGCTGCGCGCCGATGTGCTGGACGCGGCGCTCACCGATGCTGCCCTTGGCACCCCGCCCGATCGGCTGCGCTGGCCTCTGATCTATCTTTCGCCGCGCGGCAAACCGTTTAACCAGGCCATGGCGCGGCGCTTTGCTGCCTGTGACGGCCTGACCCTGCTCTGTGGCCGCTTCGAGGGTGTCGATCAACGCCTGCTCGACCATTATCAAATCGAAGAAGTCTCCCTGGGCGATTTCGTGATGACGGGCGGCGAAATCGCCGCGATGGCGCTGATCGACGCCAGCGTGCGTCTGCTGCCAAAGGTGCTTGGCAATGCCGAAAGCACGGTCGAGGAATCCTTCTCCGACGGCCTGCTCGAACATCCGCATTACACCCGCCCCGCGCTCTGGAACGATCTCGCGATCCCAGAGATCCTCACTTCGGGCAATCACGGCGCTATCGCCAAATGGCGCCAAGCCGCGTCCGAAGACATCACCAAAATTCGCCGCCCTGATCTGTGGCAAGCCTTCCTGCGCAAGAAAAGCTGAACCAGCGCTTTCATCTTGGCAAAAATATCCCCGCCGGAGGCATCCGCCCTTTGTGCCACCAGCCACCGCTCCAGCCCTTGACCCCAGCCGCGCCAAACTCTATACGCCTCCTGTCCGGGGGCTAATGCCTTATCGGGCCCGATTCCTTTTGGCCTCAAGACTTGCCTTCTTCCGCAGGTTTGGCTGAAAACTCGGCAAAAAAACGCAAGCGGCACCTCTGGCGGGCTTACTTTGTAGGGACCCGGTCGAAGATCAGAAGCTCTGTCGCGGGCATCACGTCGGGGAAAACCCCGCTAGCAAAGGACATGCGATGAATCTTATCGCCCAACTCGAAGCCGAGCAGATCGCTGCGCTCGGCAAGACCATTCCGGATTTCAAGGCCGGTGACACCATTCGTGTCGGCTACAAAGTGACCGAAGGCACCCGTTCGCGCGTGCAGAACTACGAAGGCGTCGTGATCGCGCGCAAAGGTGGCGCAACCATCGCAGCCTCGATCACCGTTCGTAAGATCTCTTTCGGTGAAGGCGTGGAACGTGTGTTCCCGCTGTATTCGACCAATATCGACAGCATTGAAGTGGTCCGTCGTGGCCGCGTGCGTCGCGCCAAGCTTTATTATCTGCGCGATCGTCGCGGCAAATCGGCACGTATCGCCGAGGATGCAAATTACAAAGCCAAAGCCGAATAAGGACCGGATCGATGAAAGACGGAATTCACCCCGACTACCACATGATCAACGTCAAAATGACGGACGGTACTGTGTTCCAGACCCAAACCACTTGGGGCAAAGAGGGCGACCAAATGGCGCTCGACATCGACCCTCTGGCGCATCCAGCATGGACCGGCGGCAACGCCAAACTGATGGACACCGGCGGCCGCGTGTCGAAGTTCAAGAACAAATACGCAGGTCTTGGCTTCTAATAGCCCGACCTTTTCTGATCAGATCAGGCGCATCTTCGGATGCGCCTTTTCTTTTGGCCGATGGCTTGGCATATGGGGCATGTCCCTTGCCAAAAGGCCCGCCGCCCATGCCGCACTCCAGCCACCGCGTCCTTGTTACAGCGCTGTCGCTGGCGGGCTTTGTGCTGTTTTGGGCCGCTTTGGCGGTGCTGCGCGCAGATGCGCAAATCTTGCCCGCCCCGCCCGCCGTGCTGGCAGCGATCTGGGCCGAGGCGGTCTCGGGCCGACTGATCCACCATATCGCGGCGACGCTGACACGGGTGGGGATCGCCTTTGTGCTGTCGATGGCGATTGGCATCGCGCTGGGGCTTGTGCTGGGGCGCAGGCCGCGGCTGAACCAATGGGTCGAGCCTTGGCTGATGATCCTGCTGAACCTGCCAGCTTTGGTCGTCATAGCACTTTGCTACCTTTGGATCGGGCTGAATGAGACCGCCGCCATCGCCGCCGTCACCTTGAACAAAACCGCCATGGTCGCCGTGACCCTGCGCGAGGGCAGTCGCGCCCTTAGCCCCAGTTTGGCCGATCTGGGGCAGGTTTACCGTATGACTCCGCTGAGGCGCCTGCGCCATATCACCCTGCCGCAGCTTGCGCCTTATCTCGCCAGTGCCACCCGCAACGGCCTTGCGATCATCTGGAAAATCGTGCTGGTTGTTGAATTTTTGGGCCGGTCCTCTGGCGTCGGCTTTCAGATCCACCTCAAGTTTCAGCTTTTCGACATCACCGGCGTGCTGGCCTATGCGCTAAGTTTCACCGCGCTGATGCTTATGATCGACTACGCCCTTGTTCAACCCATCGAGCGGCATGCAAATCGCTGGCGCAACCCATAGGCCTGATATGTTCAAATCACTGCTCTTTGCCCTTAGCCTTGCCACCTCGGCCCAAGCGGGTGATCTTGCCACGCTGCGCATTGCCACCCAAGTCAGCGGCACGGTAAATTGGGAACTGACCACCATCACCCAAAACGGCTTTGATACCGCCAATGGCTTCCGACTTGAGGTCGCCGATGTCGCTGGCGGCCCCGCTGCGCAGATCGCCTTTGAAGGCGGTGCGGCAGATGTGATCGTCTCGGATTGGCTTTGGGTGGCACGGCAGCGGGCCGAGGGGCGCGACTATGTGTTTATCCCCTATTCCAAGGCGGTGGGCGCGCTTTATGTGCCGGCCACAAGCACGGCTCAGACCTTGCCCGATCTGAAGGGCAGCCAAATTGGCATTGCAGGCGGGCCGGTGGACAAAAGCTGGCTGATCCTGCGCGCCTATGCGCAAAGCCAATATGGCTTTGATCTGGCAGGCCAGACGAGCCAAGTTTTTGGCGCACCGCCGCTGATCTATCAAACCGCGCTGGAGGGCCAATATGGCGGTGCGATCAACTTTTGGCATTTTGGCGCCAAGATGCAGGCCGCTGGTCTGCGCCCCTTGGTGACAGTGCAAGAGGCCGCGCTTGCGCTGGGCCTGAACCCTGACACGCCGCTTTTGGGCTATGTGATGCAGGGGGCTTTGCTGCGCGATCATCCTGACGTTGCGGCAGGTCTGGCCAAGGCCAGCCGTGCGGCCAAGACGCTTTTGGCCAGCGACGATGCGGCATGGCAGGCCCTGCGCCCACAGATGAACGCCAAATCCGAGGCCGAGTTTCAGGCGCTGAAAGCAGGCTTTCGGCAAGGCATCCCCAGCGCGGGCGCGGTGGACGAGGCTGCCGCCGCCAAACTGCTGGCTGTGATGGCCGATCTGGGCGGGGCCGAACTGGTTGGTAATCTGCAGAGCCTGCCTGCAGGCACCTTTTACACGCCATGACGCCCGCGCTGTCGCTGGATCTGCGCGCGGCCGAGCAGGGGCGCTTGTCGGTTCTGGGCGCGCTGTCGCTGCAGGTGCGGCTGGGTGAAACCGTGGCGATCTGCGGGGCCTCTGGTGTGGGGAAATCGACGCTGTTGCGCATCCTTGCCGGGCTGCATGCCGAGTGGCAGGGCGATCTGTCGCTGACAGCCCCGCCGGCGATGGTGTTCCAAGAACCGACCCTGCTGCCCTGGCGCAGCGTGCGCGACAACATCACGCTTTTGACAGGCTGTTCAGCCCAAATGGCAGATCAGGCCCTGGCCGATTGTGGCTTGGCCGAGAAGGCTGCGGCCTTTCCAAACGCGTTGTCGCTCGGTCAGCAGCGCCGTCTTGCGCTTGCGCGTGCCTTTGCGATGCGGCCGCAGATCCTGCTGATGGACGAGGCCTTCACCTCGCTGGATCCAAGCCTTGCCGCTGAAATGATGACCCTATTCGAGACCCTGCGCGCCGCGCGTCCGCTTGCGACTGTGCTGGTGACGCATGACCCTGCCGAGGCACTGCGACTTGCCAGCCGCACCCTGATATTGTCAGGGCATCCGGCCCGTTTTGAGACTTCCCCTTTGCCGGTCTAAACGTGTAGGAAGCAATCGAAAGATTATAAGGACGCAAACCATGGCGCATATCATCGTTGTTGGCAACGAAAAGGGCGGGTCGGGAAAATCGACCACCTCGATGCATGTCGGCACCGCCTTGGCGCGTATGGGGCACCGCGTGGGCGTCTTGGATTTGGATTTGCGGCAACGGTCGTTTGGACGCTATGTCGAAAATCGGATGGCTTATCTAAAGCGCGCTGGGCTTGATCTGCCCAGCCCCAACTATATCGAACTGCCCGAAGTCGCCGCCGACAGCCTTGCCACCGGCGAAAACGCCTTTGATGCACGGCTTTCAGCTGCGGTGGCGCAGCTAGAGCCGATTTCCGATTTCATCATCATCGATTGCCCTGGCAGCCACACCCGCCTCAGCCAAGTCGCCCATAGCCTTGCTGACACGCTGGTCACACCTTTGAACGACAGCTTTATCGATTTCGATCTGCTGGCACGGATAGACGCCGAAACCGGGCGCGTCAAAGGCCCGTCGATCTATTCCGAAATGGTCTGGAACGCGCGGCAGTTGCGCGCGCAGGCGGGACTGAAGCCCATCGACTGGATCGTTTTGCGCAACCGTTTGGGTGCGCAGCAGATGCACAATAAGAAAAAAGTTGGCGCCGCCTTGGAAGAGCTGTCAAAGCGCATCGGCTTTCGCGTGGCCGCCGGGTTTTCTGAACGCGTGATCTTTCGCGAGCTGTTTCCGCGCGGGCTGACCTTGCTGGATCTGCGCGACACCGGCGTCGATGGGTTGAACTTGTCTAATATCGCGGCGCGGCAAGAGCTGCGCGATTTGATCACCGAGCTGCGCTTGCCAGGGGTTTCGATCGCATTTTAAACACCGCCTGTGGTGGCGCGCGCCAGCCGTCGCGTTGAAGGCTGCGTTCCAGCCGCAGGGTGAAGGCGTCGGGGGCCAGGTCGCTTTTTACGCCTAATTTCCCAATAAACTGTCTGACCATTTTGCTCAGTGTCACGGCATGCCTCAGTTTTGCTGACATCTGGTGGCAAGAGTGCTGGGCAATCGCGGCTGCATTAAGGCTTGCTTGTGAAGAATCTGCGCGCGTTAGGGATTTTTTCAGGCTGATACGCCGGGGTCTTGGTCTGCATCCTCGGTGGGCGCGTTGAACTCATCCTCTAAAAACCGCTCGAAGGCGTCAAGATCGACGGGTTCAAACTGGCCAAAGCTTCCCATCCAAACCGACGCCGCGCGCAGCGCGTCGGGTTCCAGCTTGCACCAGATCACCCGCCCACGCTTTTCGCGGCTGATCAGCCCGGCCTCGGCTAGAATGCCCAAATGTTTGGAAATCGCTGCAAGGCTGATCTGAAACGGCGTCGCCACATCGGTGACGGCCATGTCATCTTCCAGCAACATGCTCAGGATTGCCCGCCGCGTCGGGTCGGCAAGCGCCGAAAAGACCATGTCCAAATTTTGAGCCATGGCGCGACTATCGCGGGGCTTTGCGGAATCGTCAACCATTCGGTTGAATATAGTCAAGGCGGTCTTTGCGGGAATGGCGCATGAATTCGAATCTGCATCTGTAAGAATTATTAAATAAAGTCAGATAGTTGGGGTGTATTATCCCTGCTTGACACCTTGACGCCTGCTGCGTAGACATCGCTCGAACCATTTGGGGATTTTCTGCCATGGTATCGGACGCCGAACGGGATCGCCTTGCGGCCTTGGAACAGCGGATCGACTTGGCAAAAGCCGCAGCGGCACCGCGCCGCTCTGCCAAATCGGAGCAGCATCGCCAAGCACAGCTTGCTTGGCGCATGGTGATAGAGCTTGTTGCCGGTCTGTTGATCGGCTTCAGCATCGGATACGGGCTGGATACCCTATTTGGGACCATGCCGCTGTTCTTGGTGCTGTTTGTGTTGGCTGGGTTTGCGGCAGGGGTGAAAACCATGCTCAGCTCGGCAAAAGAGATGCAGGAAAAGGCCGCAAAAGCGCCTGTTCCAGAAGCAAACGCTGCAGATGCAGCTGACGATGAAGAGGAAGACTGACGTGGCAGGCGAAGCGCATAGCGAAGGTGGGTTGGCGTTCCATCCTCTCCAGCAGTTCGAGGTTCACCCGCTGTTTGGCGAGGGTCCGATCCATTGGTACACCATCACCAATTCGACCCTGTGGCTGGTGATCGCGGCGCTGGCTGTTGTTGGCGTCTTTGTTCTGGGCTCGAAGGGTCGCAACCTGATCCCGACCCGCATGCAATCTGTGGGCGAGATGGCCTATGACTTTGTTCATAACATGGTCGTCGATGTCGCGGGCGAAGATGGCGCGAAATACTTCCCAATGGTGATGACGCTGTTCCTGACCATTGCCTTCTCGAATATGTTGGGCCTTTTGCCGGGGTCGTTTGCCCCAACCTCGCACATCGCTGTGACGGCCGTTCTGGGCTTTGGCGTGTTCTTCTTTGTCACACTTCTGGGGTTCTGGAAGCACGGGCTGCACTTTCTGGGTCTGTTTTGGATGAAGGACTCGCCTGCGGTTCTGCGTCCAATCATCGCAGTGATCGAATTGATCTCTTACTTCGTGCGCCCCGTCAGCCACTCGATCCGTCTTGCGGGTAACGTGATGGCTGGCCACGCAGTTATGAAAGTTTTCGCGGCCTTTGCCCCGATGATCCTGATTTCGGGGATCGGTGTGCTGGTAACGCCGGTGTCGGTCCTTGCCATCACCGCAATCTATGCGCTGGAGGTGCTCGTCGCCTTCATCCAAGCCTACGTCTTTACCATTCTGACCTGTGTGTACCTGAAAGATGCTCTGCATCCCGGTCACTAAGCGTCAGTCGTCTGAAAACACTATCTCATTCCATCCTAAGGAGAATCTCATGGAACTCGCAGCAGCAGCCGCTTTGGGCAAATTCATCGGCGCCGGTCTGGCAGCTATCGGTTCGGGCGCTTCGGCTATAGGCGTTGGCTATGTTGCCGGCAACTTCCTGTCGGGCGCGCTTCGCAACCCGTCGGCAGCTGGTTCGCAGACCGCGACCCTGTTCATCGGTCTGGCCTTCGCAGAAGCTTTGGGGATCTTCTCGTTCCTCGTCGCTCTTCTGCTGATGTTCGCAGTCTAATCTGACCTTCGCATCCTTACGGTCAGGGGTGCCGCAATAATGCGGCGCCCCTGAACTTCCAAAAGGGTCCGACGGAGGGCAAAATGACAGCGACCACCACACCAGAAGCCGCAACTGAAGTTGCGCACGAGGCCGCAGCGGCAGGAATGCCGCAGCTTGATCCCTCGCATTTTGCGAACCAGATTTTCTGGCTCGTCGTCACGCTGGTCGTGATCTTTTTCGTGCTGAAGCTTATCGCTTTGCCACGGATTGGCGGCACTTTGGCCAATCGCAAGGGCACGATCCTGAACGATCTGGCCGCTGCGGAAGAGTTCAAGCAAAAGGCTCTGTCGGCCGAGAAAGCCTATAACGACGCATTGGCGCAAGCCCGTGCCGAAGCAGGCAAGATCGTCGCTCAGACCAAGGCAGAAATTCAGCAAGACCTGAACCAAGCCATTGCGAAAGCCGACACGCAAATCGCCGCGAAATCTGCCGAATCCGCCGAGCGGATCGACGAAATTCGCGCTGGTGCGCAAGAAGCAATCCACGAAGTCGCCAAAGACACGGCCAAGGAATTGGTTGCAGCTTTGGGTGGCTCTGCCGATGCGCGTTCGATCACCGCTGCGGTGACCGCGCGGATGAAAGGGTAAGATTATGAAAAACATTTTTCTGATCGTCGCTCTGGCAGGCATCGTTGCTGTGCTGACCGCAAGCAGCCACGGCGCTGCGATGTTCAGCCTGCACAACACCAACTTTGTGGTGCTGATCTCGTTCCTGCTGTTCATCGGCGTGCTGCTTTACACCGGCGTGCCGGCGATGCTGGGCAATGCGCTTGACGCACGGGCGGCGCGGATCAAGGCTGATCTGGACGAAGCCAAGGCGCTGCGCGCTGAAGCCATGACGCTGCTGGGCTCTTACGAGGCCAAGCAGAAAGAAGTGCTGGAGCAATCGGCACGCATTATCGCTCAGGCAAAGGAAGAAGCGCAGCTTGCTGCCGCCAAAGCCAAGGATGATCTTGCACATTCTATCGCACGCCGTCTGGCTGCGGCAGAAGAGCAGATCGCAGCGGCCGAAGCTGGCGCTTTGCGTCAGGTGCGTGAAAGCGCCATCACGGTGGCAGTTGCTGCTGCGGCGGAGGTGCTGGCCAAGCAGGCAACTGCCGAAACTGCGACCGCGTCGATTGACCATGCGATTGCCGAAGTGAGCGCAAAGTTCCACTAACCGGCTGATACATCCTTTAAACCGGCTCGGCAGCTTTGCCGGGCCGTTTTTATTTGCTGTGTTCGTGTTCCAGCCGCAGCTTGGCTATGGCCTCATTGCGCCCTGCTTTGGCCTGTTCGGCCATCGCAGTTTGGATGAAATCCATATGCGCCTCGATTGCGGCGCGGGCGGCGGCAGGATCACGGGCCTGAACGGCATCATTGATCGCGCGGTGTTGGTCCAGCAGATGATCGCGCGTCAGGCGGTTTTTGAACATCACCTGCCGATTGTAGAACACGCCGCTGCGCAGCAGGTCATACATCGACCGCATCATATGCAGCATCACCACATTATGGCTGGCCTCGATGATCGCCATGTGAAAGCTGGCGTCCAGTTCGGCCTCATCCGAAGGATCACGCTTTTGATGGGCGGCTTCCATCTTGGCGAAAACCGCGGCGATCACCTTTAGATCGGTCTCGGTGCCAAGCCGCGCGGCGCGTTCGGCGCTCAGCGCCTCCATATCGCGGCGGAAGGCGACGTAATCAATCACCGCCTCTTCGTGGCTGGAAAACAGACCAATCAAAGCCGGCGAAAATGCCGACCCCAGCACGTCGGCGACAAAGATTCCGGCATTGGGGCGGCTGGTCAGCAGGCCGCGCTGTTGCAGATCGGACACCGCTTCGCGCAGCGAAGGCCGCGATACGCCCAGTCGATCCGACAATTCCCGTTCCGAGGGCAATCGCTCGCCGGGCTGCAAGATGCCGCGCAGGATCAGCAATTCAATTTGCTGCACCACGGATTGCGATAGTTTTTCCGCCTCGATCTTTTGGAATGGCATGGGTTTCTCCGAACTGGAGCAAACATATGACCAATTTGCGGCGCTCTCAATACAAAACGCGCAAGGCTGGGGCCCCACGCGTTTCTGCAGCTTTCAGGGCGGATTAGGCCGAAGGACGGATGATGATTTCCACCCGACGGTTCGCCGCACGGCCCTCTGGTGTCAGGTTAGAGGCGACGGGTTGATCTTCGCCACGGCCATAGGCGGCGATACGGTTGCCTTGCACGCCAGCATCGCGCAGCACCTGCGCCACCGAGGTAGCGCGGCGTTGTGACAGGTCTTGGTTATAGGCGGCGGCACCCGAATTGTCGGTATGGCCGACGACTTCGATGGTGCTGTCGGGATAGCGGTTCAAAGACCCCGCCACCGCGCGCAGATCATAGGTCAAATCGGGGCGCAGAGTTGCGCTGTCGGTGGCAAACAGCACGTCTTGCGGCATGTTGACGACAAGATATTGGCCGTTGTTGGTGACCGAAATAGTAGAATTGCCGATCGAGGCGCGCAGATCGGCGGCCTGTTTGTCCAGCGTGCTGCCAATTGCGCCACCAAGCGCTGCGCCAATCACACCGCCGACAACGGCCTTGCCCAGTTTGTCATCGCCCGAGCGGGTGGCGCCGGCAAAGGCCCCCAACATGCCGCCGACAATTGCGCCGTTCTTGGTGCGTGCATTTGGATCATCAGGATAGGCGTTTGGGTCAACGCAAGCGGTCAGCCCCATCAGGGCAATGGTGGAAAGAAGAAGGGTTTTGTTCAGGATCATCTGCTGCCTCGAAATTCAACTGGACCTTTAAACGGCCTAAGCGTTTATAATAGCAGTGCGGCGTCAGCTCTGACAGTGGCGCACATGTCACGGCAGGTTTTCGCCCATCACTTATCCGCTACTCGGTGGCATCGGCGCGGGCGGCTTCATAAGCCAGCATGGCGCGCTTGACGGGCAGGCCCCAATGATAGCCGCCCAAAGCGCCGGATTTGCGCAGGGCGCGGTGGCAGGGGATCAGCAGGCTGATCGGATTGCGCCCCACCGCCGAGCCAACCGCCCGCACCGCCTTGGGGTGGCCAATATGGCGGGCGATTTCGGAATAGGTGGTGACATGGCCCGAAGGAATCGCCAGCAGCGCCTGCCAGACTTTAATCTGAAACGGCGCGCCAATCAGCAGCAGCGGCGCAGGCGCATTGGCGCCACGTTGCAGGCCAAAGGCGGTCTGCACCCAAGGCGCAAGCTGGGCAGGATTTTCGCGAAACTGCGCCAAAGGCCAGCGGTTTTGCAAATCGGCAAAGGCTGCGGCCTCGCCCATTTCGGCGGCAAATCCCAGACCACAGATGCCCTTTTCAGTGCCCATCACAATCGCCGCACCGAAGGGGCTGTCAAACCAGCCCCAATCAATCACCAACCCCGCGCCACCGCGTGCGACATCGCCCGGCGTCATCGCCTCCCATGTCATAAACAGATCATGCAGCCGGCTTGGGCCTGAAAGCCCGGTTTCCAGCGCGGTGTCCAGCAGGGTGAACTTGCGCGCCAAAAGATCGCGCGCATGGTCCAGCACCAGATATTGCTGATAGCGCTTGGGGGAAACCCCGACCCAAGCCGAAAACACCCGCTGAAAATGCGCCGCACTGATCCCCATGCGCGCGGCCAAAGCCTCGAGCGTCAAGGCTGGGCCTTCTGCCTCCAGCAGCCGCAGCGCGCGGGCGATCAGGGCGTAGTGATAAGATGGCGATTGGTCGGTCATCAGGTTCTCCTTGCCGCCAGATTAGGGCGGTTGTGGCCTGCACGCGACCCGAAACTTGCGACAAATACTTGTCGCAAGCCCGCGATTGCGCCATATCCCTCTCATGGTCAAACAACTCGATTATCACGCCTTGCAACGCATCTTTTCGCGCTTTCGCGAGGCCGAGGCCGAACCAAAAGGCGAATTGCACCACAGCAATGCCTTTACGCTGGTGGTCGCCGTGGCGCTTTCGGCGCAGTCCACCGATATTGGCGTCAACAAAGCCACCAAGCGACTGTTCGAGCTGGCAGATACGCCGGAAAAGATGCTGGCCTTGGGCGAAGAGGCGGTGATCGAGCATATCAAGACCATCGGGCTTTACCGTAACAAGGCCAAGAACGTCATCAAACTCAGCCGGATTCTGGTTGAAAGCTATGGTGGGCAGGTGCCTTCCAGCCGTGCCGCGCTGCAATCTTTACCCGGTGTGGGGCGCAAGACCGCGAATGTGGTGCTGAACATGTGGTTTGGCCAGCCTTCGCAAGCGGTCGATACCCACATCCTGCGGCTGGGCAACCGATCAGGCATTGCCGTGGGCCGTGACGAGACCGCGGTCGAGCGGGCGATTGAAGACAACGTGCCCGCTGAATACCAATTACACGCCCATCACTGGCTTATTTTGCACGGGCGGTATATCTGCACGGCGCGCAAACCAAAGTGTGCGATTTGTCCGATCCGTGACGATTGCCTGTATGAGGAAAAAACCGAATGAAACAGTTTCAGGTTGTCGGAATCGGCAATGCAATGGTGGATGTTCTGGCTCATGCCGACGAGGCCTTTTTGGCCGCCAATGGCATTGGCAAGGGCATCATGCAGCTGATCGACATGCCGCGCGCGGTTGATCTTTATGCCCGCATCGGGCCTGCCAAGGAAATCTCGGGCGGGTCGGCCGCCAATACCATCGCAGGCATCGCACATCTTGGCGGGCGTACCGCCTATGTCGGCAAGGTCAAGGACGATCAGCTGGGCGCGATCTTTGCTCATGATCTGCGCGCGCAGGGCGCTGTCTATGAAACCAGCCTTGCCGCCAAAGCCACCGAGCAAGAAACCGGCCGCTGCATTATCATCGTGACGCCGGATGGCGAACGCTCGATGAACACCTATCTGGGCTGGTCAGAATTTCTGACCCCCGCCGATATTGATGACGCGCAAATGGCACAGGCGGAATGGATTTATCTGGAAGGCTACCGCTTTGACGGTCCCGACAGCCATCAGGCCTTTGAAAAGGCGATTGCGGCCTGCAAGGGGGCGGGCGGGCGCGTGTCGATCACGCTGTCGGATGCTTTTTGCATCTCGCGTCACCGCGATGCCTTTCACAAGATGATTGTGGCCGATGTCGATCTGCTGTTTGCCAATCGCGCCGAATTGCTGGCGATGTATCAGACCGAAGATTTCGCCACAGCCCTGCGCTTGGCTGCGGCAGAGGTGGCGATTGTCGCTTGCACCGACGGTGCCGATGGCGCGCATATCTTGTCGCAGGGGCAGCATTGGCATCTGCCAGCGGTGCCAACGCAGATCGTTGATGCAACAGGCGCGGGGGATCTGTTTGCGGGCGCATTCCTTTGGGGCATCACCAACGGCTATGATCTGCAAACTGCGGGCAAGATGGGAAATCTGGCGGCTTCGGAAATCATCAGCCATATCGGCGCGCGTCCCGAAGCTGATTTGCGCCGCCTTTTCGCCGAGGCTGGCCTGATATAAGCAAGCCGCCCTGCCTTCGTGCATGGCCGCTTGCGGCGGGCTTGGCTTTAGGGCAAGGCTTATTGCAACCAGAAAGAGGCTTTCGACATGGACTATTCCAAATCCGGCAACGCGCGTCCTGACAAAAACACCCCGAAAAACAAACCCGGCCGTGGGCTTGGTGCTGAAAAAAGCCCGACCGGCGGGCGTCCCAGCAAAGAAGAGCTGGTAGCAAAGCTGAAAGCGATCGCCGAGGCGAAAAAGCAAGGCTGATCGAGATCAAGGCGCGCAGATCCTGCGCGCCTATCATCGGGGTCGAACAGGAGATCCCCGATGATAGAGCTGCCTTTCGACACCGCCGAGATTGACGCGTTGGTTCTGCGTTTCAAATCCGTCATGGCCCGCGAAGGTCTTGATATCCCTGATCTGGGCGGCAATGCCTCGGATGACGAGATCACCGAGATGCTGCAGGAAACCGCAGGCGATTTAAGCCGCGACGAGATTACCCAAGAAATCGAGACGATGAATGACGATCAGCAAGACGCGCTGGTTGCCTTGTTCTGGATCGGGCGCGGCGATGCCGCGCCTGAAAGCTGGGCCGAGACCTGCCGTCTGGCCCGCGCCCGCCATGTTGGTCGGGTCAGCCGCTATTTGCTGTCGAAACCGCTGGTGGCGACCTATCTTGCCGATGGGCTAGAGGCGATGCAGACCTCGGGCCTGCTTGATCCGTAACGCCTAGCGCACCGCGTCCAGTTCCGCATCTTGCAGCGTGCAATCGCGAATGGTGTCGCGGCCACAGCGGCGCGGGGTCAGGTCTTTGGTCAGGCAAATCCGCAGCTCTTGGATCATGCCCGCTTTGCAGGTGACGGTGATTTGATCGCGGCTCAGCTGCGGGTTGCGTTCCAGAAACGCGCCTTCGATCACAGCGGCGGGCACCTTCAGGTCTTTGTTTATCTTGGCAAAAAGCGGAGGGATCGTCACCGAGCGGTAAGCTTTGCGCATCACCGCGTAATAGCCTTCGGCCGAAAGCCCCGAACAGCGGCCATGTTTTTTCCATTCATAAAACGCAAGCCCCGATCCGCCCATGATGTCGGCCATTTGCGCCGTGGCGCTGCGGGCGGGGTCTGTGGCGGTCGTGCGGCAATAGGCCGGGAACCCTGCCTCATATTGCGGCCAAAGCCCGTGCAGCGTCCAGGTCAGCCCGCGCCCCGCGTCACATTGCGGATCGCGGCGCGCATCGCCTTCCAGCGCGCACCAATTTGCCGACCAACCCAGCGACATCACATAATAATCGAAGTCGCCCGCCTTTTCACCATCGGCACGCGCCGCACTGCACAGGCAAACCACTGCCAAGAACCCTAAAATAAGACGCATTTCCACTTTCCCTTTGGCTTGAAGCACACTATATCGACAGATGAATTCCCTGAAAACGTGGAAGTCGCGGCCCCCGGGTCGCAGCCGTTTTCCCGGCTCGGGGAAGATTTGCGAATTGGCCCCACGTGGGCAGAAACCGAAAGGACATTGCGATGTCGAAACCTTTGATGGCGAAAGCAACCGCTGTTTGGCTGGTCGATAACACCACGCTGACCTTCCGTCAGGTCGCTGAATTCTGCGGCATGCACGAGCTTGAAGTTCAGGGCATTGCCGACGGCGATGTGGCAACAGGGGTCAAAGGCTTTGATCCGGTTAGCAACAACCAATTGGACGCAGGCGAAATCGAGAAGGGTCAGAAAGATCCGCTCTACAAGCTGAAGCTTAAGTTTAACGCAAGTGCGGTTGGCGAAGAAAAGCGTCGCGGTCCGCGCTATACGCCCTTGTCCAAGCGTCAGGACCGTCCGGCCTCGATCCTGTGGTTGGTGAAATTCCACCCAGAGCTGTCGGACGGCGCGGTTGGCAAATTGGTCGGCACCACCAAGCCCACCATCCAAGCGATCCGCGAGCGGACGCATTGGAATATCAACAACATCACCCCGATTGATCCGGTGGCTTTGGGCCTGTGCAAGCAGTCTGAACTGGATGCGGCGGTTCAGGCCGCTGCGCGCAAAAAGGCCGCCGAAGGTTCTGTGATGACCGATGACGAGCGGCGCAAGCTGGTCTCGACCGAGCAATCGCTGGGCATGGAAACCGAGGGCAAGATGGCCTCTGGTCTTGAACAATTCACCCGCCGCGATGAAGAAGAAAAGCCTGCCGATTTCTCGAACGCGGACAGCTTCTTTAACCTGCCCGACGTTGATGATGAAGACGACGAAGAGGATAACTTGGTGCGCTAAGCGCGAGCTTGGGGACTGAAATCTGAAAGAGGCGGTCGATAAATCGACCGCCTCTTTGCGTTAGTGGGCCATTAAAACCGGAATTTCGGCTTTTTCCAGCATATTACGCGTTGTGCCGCCCAAAATGGCCTCGCGCAGGCGCGAATGACCATAGGCCCCCATCACCAGCATATCGGCATTGATCTCGCGGGCATGGCGGGCCAGCACATCCGAGACACGGGTCTGGGTGCGGGCCAAAACCGCAACCTCGGCTTTGACGCCGTGACGCACCAGCATCTGACAGAGCGCGCCACCCGGGTCAGAGCGGTCAGAGCCGGTGATCGGCGGGTCGATCACGGTGATGCTGACCGTTTCGGCCTGTTTCAAAAGCGGCAGCGCGCGGCGCACCGCGACCATCGCCTCGGCACTTTGGTTCCATGCCAGAACGATCCGCTTTGGCAGGGTGTTTTCGCCCAAGCCGCTGGCTGGCAGCACCAAAACCGGCGCATGGGCGTCAAACAGCGCGGCCTCGACCACCGCTTCGGCTTCGGGGCCAAGGCCCGTGCCATAGGGGCAGGGCAAAACCACCAGATCGGCAAATCGCGCACGGTTGCCAACCAATTCCGGGGTTAGCCCAATCTGGGCCACCATGGTTTCAAGGCTATAGCGCAGATCCGGGCTTTCCTCTTTCAGCGCCACGCGAGCGGCGTCGTCGATCCGGCGTGCCTCCAGATCGGCTTGCTCTAGGCCAGCTTCCAGCAACATAGCGCCGGTGCCCAAATAGGAATAGCCTAGCTGCGTGCGATCCACGGCAAGCGCCAAAATCTCAAGATGGGCATCAAGCTGGCGCGCCAAACGGGCGGCGGACCGGATTGCCAACTCGGCTTCGGAGGGGTTTGTCAGAACCGTCAGAATGGTTTTATAGGTCATGCGAGGATGCTCCTTTCAAAGGGGACTGCGTCAGCATGTCACCTACGTGGGGCATTGGCCTTGATGTCGATC
The DNA here is from genome assembly GCA_023255415.1 of Cypionkella sp. Taxonomy (GTDB): domain Bacteria; phylum Pseudomonadota; class Alphaproteobacteria; order Rhodobacterales; family Rhodobacteraceae; genus Cypionkella. Next base: position 40,458 of record JALRIN010000003.1, read on the forward strand.
AACCTTAGCTACACACAAAGTTGATATGGATCAAAGCTGGAACCGGCTGCGCCTGCCAAAAGCGGGTACAGTCAAAGCTCTGGGCGCAATGCGAATCGCAATCGCATGTGAGTCAGACTTACGAAGGGACGCAAAATGTGGGATTACGTTAAACTTGTTGTATATGCGGTGATTGCGGTTTTGGCCGCAATTGGCGCCAACTATGCACATGACCTTGCCTATCAGGTGAACGCGATCGTCGTGATGCTTGCCGCAGCCATCGCATTCGTGTGGGAGCTGCGTCATGCGGGCGAAGTTCGGCATCATCCTGAAAATGAATATATGGATGATGTTGTCCGCGCCGGGGTCATTGCCACGACCTTTTGGGGCGTTGTCGGGTTTCTGGTGGGGGTGGTTATCGCCTTTCAGTTGGCGTTTCCGTCGCTGAACCTGGGCAATATCACCGATGGGGTGCTGAACTTTGGTCGCCTGCGGCCCTTGCACACTTCGGCGGTTATTTTCGCCTTTGGCGGCAACGCGTTGATCATGTCGGCATTTTACGTGGTGCAACGCACCTCCGGTGCGCGGCTTTGGGGCGGCAACCTTGGATGGTTTGTGTTCTGGGGCTGGCAGTTGATGATCGTGCTGGCGGCGACTTCGTATGTTCTGGGCGGCACGCAGTCGCGCGAATATGCTGAAACCGTATGGTATATCGACTGGTGGATCGTGGTGGTCTGGCTGGCCTTCCTGGCCGCCTTTGTCGGCACGCTGGTGAACCGGAAAGAGCCACATATCTATGTGGCCAATTGGTTCTATCTGTCTTTCATCGTCACCATTGCGATGCTGCATGTTATTAATAACCTGCAGATCCCTGTCTCGATCTTGTCGTCGCAATCTGTTGCGGTGTTCTCGGGTGTCCAGGATGCGATGGTGCAATGGTGGTATGGTCACAACGCAGTGGGCTTTTTCCTGACGGCGGGCTTTCTGGGCATGATGTATTACTTTGTGCCAAAGCAGGCCGAGCGTCCGGTCTACAGCTATAAGCTGTCGATCATCCACTTTTGGGCGCTGATTTTCCTTTATATCTGGGCTGGTCCGCACCACCTGCACTATACCGCGCTGCCGGAATGGGCATCGACCTTGGGCATGGTGATGTCGATCATCCTGTGGATGCCGTCCTGGGGGGGCATGATCAACGGTCTGATGACGCTTTCGGGCGCTTGGGACAAGCTGCGCACCGATCCGGTTATTCGGATGATGGTGATCTCGATCGGCTTTTACGGCATGTCGACTTTTGAAGGCCCGATGATGTCGATCAAATCGGTCAACTCGCTTAGCCACTATACCGACTGGACGATTGGCCATGTGCATTCCGGTGCGCTGGGTTGGAACGGCATGATCACCTTTGGTGCGCTTTACTTCCTGACGCCGCGTCTGTGGAACCGCGAAAGCCTGTATAGCCTGAAACTGGTGTCCTGGCATTTCTGGTTGGCCACCATCGGCATCATTCTTTACGCAAGCTCGATGTGGGTGACCGGCATTATGGAAGGCCTGATGTGGCGCGAAGTTGATGCCAATGGCTTCCTTGTCAACGCCTTTGCAGACACGGTGGCGGCCAAGTTCCCGATGTATGTGGTGCGCGGCACCGGTGGTCTGATGTATCTGACCGGCGGCTTGTTGATGGCCTATAACCTGTGGATGACAGTGCGCGCGCAGCCTTCCAAAGCAGTGGTCAACGCCAACAACGCCGTTCCGGCTGAATAAGGGGGGCAACAGATGTCTATTCTAAACAAACACAAGTTCATCGAAACCAATGCCTCGCTTTTGCTGGTGCTTAGTTTCATTGTGGTGACCATCGGCGGTATCGTCGAAATCGCCCCGCTGTTCTATATTCAGAACACGATTGAAAAGGTGGAAGGGGTTCGCCCCTACACCCCCCTGGAACTTGCAGGGCGCGATATCTACATCCGCGAGGGCTGCTATGTCTGCCACAGCCAGATGATCCGCCCGATGCGCGACGAGGTCGAACGTTATGGCCACTACTCGCTGGCGGCAGAATCGATGTATGACCACCCGTTCCAATGGGGATCGAAACGCACCGGGCCAGATTTGGCGCGGGTCGGTGGGCGCTATTCGGACGCTTGGCATGTTGACCACCTCAGCAACCCGCAGGCGGTGGTGCCAGAATCGGTGATGCCAAAATATGCGTTTTTGTCGAATGCAGAAATAGACGGCCGCTATATCGAGGATATCATGAAGGTGCACCGCATGGTCGGCGTGCCCTATACCACCGAGATGCTGGACGCGGCTGTTGCCGATTTCAAGGCACAGGCGGACCCAGAAGCAGACACTGCCGGGCTGGAAGAGCGCTATAAAAAGGTGAACATCGCCAATTTCGATGGCAACCCTGCTCTGACAGAAATGGACGCGCTGATCGCTTATCTTCAGGTTCTGGGCACGATGGTTGATTTCTCGACCTTCATTCCAGACCCCAAACGATAGGGGGCCGAAATGGATACCTATAGCCTGATGCGTGAGTTTGCCGACAGTTGGGCAATGCTGATGATCTTTTTGGTCTTTGTCGGCATTGTGATCTGGGTGTTTCGTCCCGGTTCGCGTGCTGTTCAAGACGATATCGCCAATTCGATCTTTCGCCATGACAAGAAACCCGCCGCCGAGGCCATCACGCGGACACCGCGCGCTGGCAGCGACCGGCAAGCCGAGGAGGCGTAACCATGTGCGCCAAGCAAGTTAAGAAAGCCGAGAAAGAGGTCCCAACCACGGGCCACAGCTGGGACGGCATTCAAGAATACGATAACCCGATGCCGCGTTGGTGGGTCTGGGTGTTTTATGCCTGCATTGTCTGGGGCATCGGCTATTCCATCGCCTATCCGGCATGGCCGCTGATCCACGGCGCAACCCAAGGCCTGTTGGGGCCAACCCTACGCACCGAAGTGGTGGCCGAAATCGCGCGCTTTGACGAAGCCAATGCGCCGATCAAGGCCAAGCTGAACGCCGCTGATCTTGCCGCTATTCCAGGTAATGACGAGCTGAAGACCTATGCCATCTCGGCTGGGGCTTCGGTGTTCAAGAACAACTGCGCCCAGTGCCACGGCTCGGGGGCTGCAGGGGTTCAGGGCAAGGGCTATCCGAACCTGTTGGACAACGACTGGCTTTGGGGCGGCGATATGGAAGCGATCCATACCACCATCACCCACGGCATTCGTAACGCCACCGACGGGGATGCGCGCTATTCGCAAATGCCAAGCTTTGGCAAGGATGGCATTCTGGACAAGACCCAGATCGATGATGTGGTCGAACATGTGCTGCAAATCTCGGGTCAAGACCATGACGCCGCGATGGCAGCAGCAGGGGCGACAGTCTTTGCTGAAAACTGTGCGGCCTGTCATGGTGATGCGGGCATGGGCAACCGCGACTTTGGCGCGCCCAATCTGACCGATGCGATTTGGCTTTACGGTGGCGATCGCGATACCTTGGTGCAGACCGTGACCTATGCGCGCTTTGGGGTGATGCCGGCATGGAACGTGCGTCTTTCCGAAGACGAAATCCGCTCGGTTGCGACCTATGTGCACAGCCTTGGTGGCGGCGAATAAAGCTTTTCTGACGCGGCCCGATCATCGGGCCGCGTTTTTGTTTTGGCGGCAGCCGCAGCCGCCGCTTTGCCTTCGCGCCAGATTGGCGCTTTTGTCGCAGGCTTAAAGCTGTATCGCCGATGTCGGTTTGATGCATATCAAGGCAAGCTTTGGACGGCAGGCGCAAACCCAAGGCCAGATTTTATAACCGGAGATAGGTCCGTGACGATCCAAGACCCTGAAACCCCAGTCCTTTTCGCCGCGCGCGAGCCGATTTTTCCGCGCCGTGTCAAAGGCACTTTCCGCAATTTGAAGTGGTGGCTTTTGGCGCTGATGCTGGGGATTTACTATGTCACCCCTTGGATCCGCTGGGATCGTGGCCCGCTTTTGCCCGATCAGGCGGTGTTGATTGATATGTCGGGGCGGCGGTTCTTTTTCTTTATGATCGAGATCTGGCCCTATGAATTCTATTTTGTCGCCGGTCTATTGATCATGGCGGGACTGGGGCTGTTTTTGTTCACCAGTGCTGCCGGCCGCGTTTGGTGCGGCTATGCCTGCCCGCAAACTGTTTGGACCGATCTGTTCATTCTGGTCGAGCGTTGGATCGAAGGCGACCGCAACGCCCGCATTCGTCTGCACCGGCAAAAGTGGGATGCCGAAAAGATTCGTAAGAACGGCCTGAAATGGACGGCTTGGCTGCTGATTGGCCTGGCAACTGGCGGCGCTTGGGTGTTCTACTTTACCGACGCGCCGACGCTGTTTCACGATCTGCTGCACGGCACCGCCCATCCGGCGGCCTATATCACCATGGCGATTTTGACGGCGACGACATTCTTCTTTGGCGGCTTCGCGCGGGAACAAATCTGCATCTACGCCTGCCCTTGGCCGCGGATCCAAGCTGCGATGATGGATGAAGACACGCTGACAATCGGCTACCGCGATTGGCGGGGCGAGCCGCGCGGCAAACAAAGCGTGGAAGGCCACGGTGATTGCATTGATTGTATGGCCTGCGTCAACGTCTGTCCGATGGGGATTGATATTCGCGACGGCCAACAAATGGCCTGTATCACCTGCGGTTTGTGCATTGATGCCTGCAACGACACCATGGATAAAATCGGCAAGCCGCGCGATTTGATCGGCTATCTCGCGCTGACAGACGAAACTCGCGAGCGCGAAGGCAAGGCCCCGAAATCGGTCTGGGCGCATGTGTTCCGCCCCCGCACCATCATGTATACCACGCTTTGGGCGGGGGTTGGTGTGGCGCTTGTGGTGGCTTTGTTCATGCGCACGGATATTGATGTCAACGTCACACCTGTGCGAAATCCGCAGTATGTGACATTGTCAGATGGATCAATCCGCAACACCTATGACCTGCGTCTGCGCAACAAACATGGCGAAGACCGCTGGTTCACGCTGTCGGCAACCTCTGATGCAACCTTTTTGCTGTCGATGGAAGGCGATCAGGGGCTAAAGGTCTTGGTGCCTGCCAATGAAACGAAAACCCAGCGCTTGTTTATCACTGCCCCCGCGCACAGCCATGGCGCGGAGGAAGAACGCACCCCCCTTCGGCTGTGGATTCAGGATATCGGCACCCCCGAATTCCCCCATACTGATCGGGTGTCGCATGACACGGTATTTTTCGGCAAAGGAGACTAAGATGCAGATCGGGTTCCAGTTCATCCTGCTGTTTGTGGCGTTTATGCTGTGCTATTTCGGGGGGCTGGTTTGGCTGTTGTTTCGCAATGGAATCACCGGCCCGCGTTTTGGCGCCTTTATGGTGGCGACATTTGGCCTGATCATCGCGGTGAATGTCACCATGGCCTATCAGGCAAACTCGACCTTCCCGGGGCTTGAAGTTGACAACTCTTATGTCGCAAGCCAGAGCTTTGACGCCGATGCCAAGGCGCAGCGCGCCTTGGGTTGGACGGTGACGCCCAGCTATGATGGGGCGCAGAGCGCGCTGGATCTGACGATCACCGATGCGGCTGGCGCCCCTGTGGTGGTGCGTAATCTGATGGTGGTGGTCGGGCGACCCACCGAAGCCAAAGATGATATGCAGCCGCGCTTTGTGTTTCAGGATGGGGTTTACCGGGCCGTAGCTGCCCTGAACCCCGGCAAATGGATGATGCATGTCGAAGCCCGCGCGCCCGATGGCACCCTGTTTCGCCAGCGCCTGAACATCTTTGTCACGAGCTAAGTTATGACCCAAGCCGCAGCACATCCGTTGCAAGTTGAACATGGCGGCATGGCCGCTTGTCCTGCCTGTGCGGTGATGCCCTCGGCGCAGGCCTTGACCGAGGCTGCAAAGCCCATGCATGCGCGGCTGATGCTGTCGCTGCCAACCGCGCATTGTGCGGCCTGTATCTCGGCGGTGGAAAGCGCGGTTCTGGCCGCCGATGGCGTGATCTCGGCGCGGGTCAATCTGACGCTAAAGCGGCTGTCGGTCGAGGCCGAACCGCAGGTGACAGCCGCTGACATGATCGCGGTTTTGCGCGGGGTCGGCTATGAGGCGCACGAGCTGGACGCGGGCCTGTTGAACACGACCGAAACCGACCGTCAGGGCCGCGATTTGCTGATGCGTTTGGGCGTGGCGTTTTTCTCGATGATGAATGTGATGTTGTTGTCAGTGGCGGTCTGGTCGGGGGCCGAGGCTGCGACCCGTGATATGTTCCATTGGATTTCGGCAATGATCGCGATCCCCACCGTGGTTTTTGCAGGCCAGCCATTTTTCAAATCGGCTTGGGCGGCGCTGCGGGTGGGGCGTTTGGGCATGGATGTGCCGATCTCGCTGGCCCTTGTGCTGGCAAGCGCGATTTCGCTTTATGAGACCACGCAAAGCGGGGTGCATGCCTATTTTGATGCCGCCGTCATGCTGTGCTTTTTCCTGCTGCTGGGCCGCTATCTGGACCATCGCACGCGGGCGGTGGCGCGTTCAGCGGCCGAAGAATTGGCCGCACTTGAGGTGCCGCGCGCAAGGGTGCTTGTGGATGGCACCGAGGTCGAGCGCGCGATTTCCGAGATTGCCGTGGGCGATCTGGTGCGGGTGCGGCCGGGGGGGCGGATGCCGGTTGACGGCGTGATCGCCGAAGGCGCATCTGAGATTGACCGCTCGTTGCTGACAGGGGAAAGCCTGCCGGTTTTTGCCGGTCTTGGCATGGCGGTTTCGGCGGGCGAGGTGAATTTGACCGGACCTTTGACGCTGCGGGTGACGGCCACGGGGGCCGATAGCAGCCTGCACCGCATGGCTGATTTGGTCGCCGTGGCGGAATCGGCGCGCAGCAAATACACCACTTTGGCCGAGCGCGCCGCCAGTTGGTATTCGCCCCTTGTGCATCTGTTGTCCTTTGCTGCCTTTGGCTTTTGGATGTGGCGCACGGGCGGCGATTTTCGCCATGCCGTCAATATCTCGGCGGCGGTGCTGATCATCACCTGCCCCTGTGCGCTGGGGCTTGCGGTGCCTGCGGTGGTGACCTCGGCCTCGGGCAAGCTGTTTCGCAAGGGGTTGCTGATCAAAGATGGTACCGCACTGGAACGGCTGGCGCAGGTCGATGTGGTGGTGTTTGACAAAACCGGAACCCTGACGCTGGGCACGCCCGAGCCGACCAATCTGGCCGATCACAGCCCGCAGGTTCTGGCCGTGGTCGCAGCGCTTGCTGCTGGCTCCTCGCATCCCTTGGCGCGGGCCTTGGCCAAGGTCGCCGCACCCGCCCGCGTCGAGGATCTGCGCGAAGTCGCAGGTTATGGCATCGAGGCGCGCCATATGGGCCAGGTGGTGCGGCTGGGCCGTGCGCAATGGGTGGGCGCGCAGGCTGTTGACGTTACCGCAACCTATCTGTCGTTGGACGGGGTGGTGCATGTCTTTACCTTCGCCGATCACATCCGCCCCGGAGCCGAAGCCGCGATTGCCGCGCTTAAGGCGCAGGGCAAAGCGATCAAGCTGATTTCGGGCGATACCCCGGGCCCGGTCGCCGATCTGGCGCTGCGGCTTGGGATCGAGGATTGGACGGCAGGCGCGCTGCCGGCCGAAAAGCTGGCGCTGGTGCGGGGGCTTACAGAAACGGGGCATTTTGTCTTGATGGTGGGCGATGGTTTGAACGACACCGCTGCACTTTCGGCGGCGCATGTCTCGATCAGCCCTGCCAGTGCTTTGGATGCCGCGCGTACCGCCTCTGATATCGTTTTGCTGGGCAAGGATATGGCGCCGATCGGCGATGCTGCACGGATCGCAGGGCAGGCCAAGCGGCGCATTGTCGAGAATTTTGGCCTGTCAGCGGCCTATAACGTCGTGGCGGTGCCGATCGCGCTTTTGGGCTTTGCCACACCTTTGGCGGCGGCCTTGGCGATGTCACTGTCGTCGATTACGGTTTCGCTGAACTCATTAAGGCTGAAGTAATGGAAATTCTGTCAATCCTGATCCCGGCCTCGCTTTTGCTGGGCGGCTGTGGGCTTGCGGCCTTTATCTGGGCGATGAAAAGCAAGCAGTTTGACGACCCCTCGGGCGATGCCAATCGCATCTTGATGAAAGACTGGGACGACCACCCAAAACCCTAGGCCCGCCCGGCGGCGCTCGAAAGCGACAACGGATCTATCCCCATACTGCGCAGCGCATCGCTCCATTTGCGGCCATCTTCGGCACCAAAAATCAGCGCCGACGTTGGATCGACGGTCAGCCAATCATTGCGGCCAATCTCGGATTCCAACTGTCCCGCACCCCAGCCTGCATAGCCAAGCGCTAGCAAAGCGTGATCAGGCCCGGCACCCTGTGCCATCGCCTCTAGCACATCCATCGTCGCAGTCATGCCATAACCACCCAAGATCCGCATCGTGGTGCCTGATGAGCTATAGTCAGGCGAATGCAGCACAAAGCCGCGTGTGGTTTCCACTGGGCCGCCAAAATGCACGGTAATGTCGCGGCCCTGCGATGATTTTGGGATGTTCAGATGATCCAGCAGCTTGGCAAAGGACAGATCTTGCACTGGTTTGTTCAATATCAGGCCCATTGCGCCCTCGGCCGAATGGGCGCAAATCAAGATCACCGAATGCTCAAAGCGCGGGTCTTGCAGGGCGGGCATTGCCACCAGAAGTTTGCCAACCAAATCCATAGAATCGGGGCCTTTCGTCCGAATAGTCAAAGGATGGGGGCTATGGCCTTCGCGCTCAAGCCCCAATCACGCAAGATTTTAGCGGTGTGCTTTCACTCTCGCCCAAACGTGACTTCCCCTGACGGCAGATTTGGCTAAGGTCACGGCATGATAAAAGCCCTGTTTCTTGCCCTGCTGACCGCCACGCCCGCCCTTGCAACCGAGCAAGACGAAGTGATTTCCGCCCAGATTTTGTCCGGCTGGCAGCAAAGCAATGGCCACTACATGGCCGCGATCAGCCTGACGCTGGCACCGCAGTGGAAGACCTATTGGCGCAGCCCCGGCGAGGCAGGCATTCCGCCGATCTTTGACTGGGCGGGCTCGCAAAACGTGAAATCGCTGCGGGTGCTGTGGCCAAGCCCCGAAGTGTTTCACACCAATGGCATGCAGACCATCGGCTATCACGATGCGGTTGTGCTGCCGATAGAGGTTGTGCCAGTGGATGCAGCCAAACCTGTTGCCCTACAGGCGCGGGTTGATCTGGGGGTTTGCAAGGATATCTGCATGCCGGCCGTGATTGATCTGCAGGCGCAGCTTGGCCGCAAAACCGCGCCCGACCCACGGATCGAGGCCGCGTTGCGGGCTTTGCCACAGGCGGCACAGGCGGCGGGTCTGATGAAAATCGTCTGTCAGGTTGAACCGATCAAGGATGGCTTGCGGGTGACGGCAGAACTGGCGCTGGGCCTGCAAGGCACAGAGGAAACTGTGGTTTTCGAGGCTGGCGATCCGGCGATCTGGGTGTCAGAGGCGCAATCGCACCGCAAAGGCGACGCGCTGACAGCGGTGGCGGATTTTGTCGCCAGTGGTGGGGCTGCCTTTGCCTTGGACCGTTCGGCGATCACGCTGACCGTGCTGCATCAGGGCGGCGCATTGGAAATTCAGGGCTGCCCCGCGCCCTAGGCCGGGCTAAAGGCTGCGCAGTTTCGCTTGCAGTGACAGCAAATCAGCCCAAGCCTCGCGCTTGGCGGCGGGATTGCGCTGCAGATAGGCCGGGTGGGTCATTGCAAGCACCGGCTTGTCAAAGGCCTGTGCCCAAGTGCCGCGATGGCGCAAAATCCCGCTGCTGTTCAGCGCCAATTGCAAGGCGTCATTGCCCAAAAGCACCACCACGGCAGGATTGATCAGCGCGATATGGCGCGCAACAAAGGGCCGGATGATGGCGATTTCATCCGCGCTTGGCTCGCGGTGCGGCGCGCGCCATGGCATGCTGGGGGTGATATAGATCGCCTGTGCGGCTTCGGCGCTGCGCGACAGGCCGATGGCTGCAAACATGCGGTCCAGCATCTCGCCTTTGCTGCCAACGCAAGGCCGGCCTTCGCGGTCTTCTTCGACATCGGGCGCTTCGGTCAGGATCAGCACGCGGGCCTGCGGGTTGCCATCGCCAAACACCAAATTGCGCGCACCGCGTTTGATCTCTAGCTGGTCGAACCGCGCCAGTGCTTCGCGCAGATCGCCCAGGTTTTGCGCAGCCGTTGCCGCAGCCGTCGCCGCTGCAATCGCCATATCGGCAGTTGGCACTGCAGGGGCCACCGCGCGCGGCGGCGCCGGTTTTGGCGTGACGGGTGCTGCATCGGGCAGTTTGACAGGCTCTGGCAGGTCATATCGGTCAAGCGGGGCCTCGCCGATGATGTCGCTGACGCCCAGATCAACTTGCCACGCCAAGGCTGCAAGCGATGCGTGCCAATCGGCGGCGATGTCGGTCTCGATTCCCATGCGGCCAAACTAGGCGCTTGCGCCGCCTCGGACAAGCCGACTTGTCGTGCGGGCGCGGGCTTTCTATAAGCAGTCAAACATCACGGAGAGGCCCATGTCGTTTCGCGCCCGCCACCTGCTTGGGATTGAGCATCTTTCGCCCGCCGAGATCACCACAATCCTTGATCTGGCCGACCGCTATGTCGATCTGAACCGCCGCACCGTGAAATCCTCGGATGCTTTGGCGGGGCTAACGCAGATCAATATGTTCTTTGAAAACTC
>JALRIN010000003.1:51154-112038 GCA_023255415.1 Cypionkella sp.
TTCGAGCTGGCGGGCAAGCGGTTGGGCGCGGATGTGATGAACATGTCGATGGGCTCCTCCAGTGTCAAAAAGGGCGAGACGCTGATCGACACCGCGATGACGCTGAATGCGATGCACCCCGATCTGCTGGTGGTGCGGCACGGCGCGTCTGGGGCGGTGAACCTGCTGGCTGAAAAGGTGAACTGTGCGGTGCTGAACGCAGGTGACGGGCGGCATGAACACCCGACGCAGGCCTTGCTGGACGCGCTGACCATCCGCCGCGCCAAGGGCCGGATTCAGCGCCTGACCGTGGCGATTTGCGGCGATATCGCCCACAGCCGTGTGGCGCGCAGCAATCTGATTCTGCTGGGGAAAATGGAAAACCGTTTGCGGTTGATCGCCCCCCCCACCTTGATGCCCGCTGGTGTCGAACATTTCGGATGCGAGCTTTATGACGACATGAAAAAGGGGCTTGAGGGCGCCGATGTGGTGATGATGCTGCGGCTCCAAAAAGAGCGGATGGACGGCGGCTTTATCCCGTCAGAACGTGAATATTACCACCGCTATGGGCTGGATGCCGAAAAGCTGTCCTTTGCCAAGCCTGATGCCATTGTCATGCACCCCGGCCCGATGAACCGCGGCGTCGAGATTGACGGCGAGCTAGCCGATGACATCAACCGCAGCGTTATTCAGGATCAGGTGGAAATGGGCGTCGCGGTGCGAATGGCCTGCATGGACCTGCTTGCGCGTAACCTGCGGGCCGAGCGCGGCGCCAAGGCCGTGGGGGCAATGGTGTGACCAAGCTGACCGCCGATCAGATGTATGGCGCGCCGGCACCGCTCGAGCCGGGCGAGGTTGTGATTGCGCGCTTTGCGCCTGACCGGCAGCTTTATTGGCGTTTGCACGCCAGGATGGCGGTGATTGGCGGTGTGCTGGCGGCGCTTGCGCTGATGATCATCGGCAATCCCGATCCTTGGGTTGGGCCGGTCGCAGCCGCGCTTGCGATGGCGATGCGCGGCTATTACCTGCGATCCGAGATTTTCGCCGAAGAATGGCGCTTGACCAATTGGCGGCTGCTGGGCCCCGCGGGGCGGATTGCGCCGCTTGCGCGGCTGAAACTGGCGCGGCCATTCTTGGGGGCGGTGCAGCTTGTCACTCAAAACGGCGACAAGCATCTGATAAAATATCAAGTCAATGCTGCCGCCGTCGTGGCGCAGATCATGGCTGCAAAGGAGGCCGCATGACCCCCGATCCCGACCGCAAACCGACCAAGGCTGAAATGCGTATGGGCGGCAGGGTCGCCACTGTGGTTTTGGTTTTGCTGGCGGTGTTCACGCTGGCTTTCGTTTGGATGGCAGGCTGATGGCTGCTGTCGGTATGACTTCTTTTCTGGCGCTGCCACTGGCGCAGCCGAACCGCGAGGCAAAATGACCCTGCATCTGACCAATGCCCGCCTGATCAACCCCGAAACCGGCACTGACGCCTTGGGGTCTTTGACCATCGACAACGGGCTGATCGTGGCGATGAATGATCCTGCCCCCGAGGGCGCTGTCGAGGTGGATTGCGGCGGCCATTGCCTGGCCCCCGGCATCGTCGATATTGGCGTCAAGATCGGCGAGCCGGGCGAGCGGCATAAGGAAAGCTTTCGGTCGGCGGGCTTGGCGGCGGCGGCGGGCGGCGTCACCACCATCATTGCGCGCCCTGACACCGAGCCCGCGATTGACACGCCCGAGACGCTTGAATTTGTCACCCGCCGCGCGTCAGAGGCGCGGGTGCGCATTCGCCATATGGCGGCGCTGACCAAGGGGCGCGCCGGCCACGAGATGACAGAGCTTGGGTTTTTGCTAGATGCGGGGGCCGTGGCCTTTAGCGATGTGTTTCAGGTTTCCTCTGACACCAAGGGCTTAAGCCGAGCGCTGACCTATGCGCGGTCATTGGGGGCCTTGGTGATTGGCCATCCGCAGGAACCGGGGCTGTCAAAGGGGGCTTCAGCCACCAGTGGCAAGTTTGCTTCGTTGCGCGGCATTCCGGCGGTCTCGGCCATGGCCGAGCGTATGGGGCTGGACCGTGACATTGGTTTGGTTGAGATGACCGGCGTGCGCTATCATGCCGATCAGATCACCACGGCGCGCAGCCTGCCGGCGCTGGAACGCGCCAAGGCCAATGGCTTTGCGATCACGGCTGGGGTGTCTATTCACCATTTGACGCTGAATGAACTGGATCTGGGCGATTACCGCACCTTTTTCAAATTCACCCCGCCACTGCGGTCGGAAGAAGACCGTCTGGCGATGGTACAGGCTGTGGCCGAGGGGCTGATCGACATTATCGGGTCGTTCCACACCCCTGCGGATGAGGAATCCAAGCGCTTGCCGTTTGAAGATGCCGCCTCGGGTGCGGTGGGGCTTGAGACGCTTTTGCCCGCTGCCCTGCGGCTTTATCATGCCGATCAAATCGACCTGCCAAGTCTGTTTCGGGCGCTGGCGTTGAACCCGGCCAATCTGCTGGGCCTGCCGCAGGGGCGGCTTGCACTGGGCGCGCCGGCGGATCTTGTGCTGTTTGACCCCTATGCGCCCTATCTTCTGGATCGCAGCAGGCTGCATTCGAAATCGAAAAACACCCCCTTTGACGGCTGCCGCATGGAGGGTCGGGTGCTGGCGACCTATGTCGGCGGTGCGCAAGTGTATCAAGGATAGATCATGCCCGAGATTGTTACCTCACCGTTGCTGTTGGCTGTTGTTGCGCTGCTGTCTTACCTGCTGGGATCGGTGCCCTTTGGGCTGGTGATCACCCGGCTGCTGGGCCTGGGGGATTTGCGCGCGATTGGGTCGGGCAATATTGGCGCGACCAATGTACTGCGCACCGGCAACAAAGCGGCGGCCTTGGCGACTTTGGTTTTGGATGCGGCTAAGGGCGGCATTGCGGTGATGATCGCACGGGCGGCTGTGGGGGCGGATGCGGCGCAACTGGCTGGGCTTTGCGCCTTTTTAGGGCATCTGTTTCCGCTGTGGTTGGGCTTTAAGGGCGGCAAAGGTGTGGCGACGTTTTTGGGCACGCTGCTGGCGCTGGCCTGGCCGGTGGGGCTTGCCTGTTGTGCGGTTTGGGCGGTGACGGCGGCGATCAGCCGGATTTCATCGCTTTCGGCCTTGGTCTCTGCGGCCAGTGCGGTGATGTGGCTGGTGGTCTTTGGTCAGGGCCGGATGGTGGTGCTGGTTTTCGTGCTGACGCTGCTGGTCTATCTGCGGCATTGGCCGAATTTGCAGCGGCTGAAGGCCGGCACCGAGCCCAAAATTGGCGCGAAAAACCCCTGAAGCAGTGATGTGGCCCCGCCTGAGCAGCCTCCGGCGGGGATATTTAGGCCAAGATGAAAGCAGCGGTTAGAGGCTTGCGGCCTCGTAGATCGGGGTGAGGCTGGCGCCCCAGGTGCCGTGATAGGCGCGCAGCCACGTGTCGGCTTGGGTGGTGCCCGATTTCAGGCCATGCACGAGCGGTTTGAGGTAGATCTCTTCGCCCAAGCCCCTTGCGGCAAGGCCTGCTTGCGACAAAGCCACCGCCGCACGCGCGAGATCGAGCAGTTTGACGCCATTGGCCTCGCCCTGAAGCGCTTTTTCGGAGGCTGCGATGCGCAGGCCCTCGCGGGTCTCGGCATCGAAGCCTTTGACCAGATCCCAAGCGGCATCCAGCGCAGTTTGGTCATACATCAGGCCAACCCAAAAGGCCGAAAGCGCGTTGATATGGGCTTGATCGCCACAATCTGCGCCGCGCATTTCGATGTATTTCTTGACGCGGGCTTCGGGGAAGACCGTGGTCATGTGATCGGCCCAATCGGAAAGCGTGGGCTTTTCACCCGGCAGGGCGGGCAGGTTGCCGGCTAAAAAATCGCGGAAGGATTGGCCGAGTGCGTTGATATAGGCGCCGTCGCGATAGACGAAATACATCGGCACATCCAAGACCCAATCGACATAGCGCTGAAAGCCCATGCCGTCTTCAAAGGCCCAAGGCAGCATGCCGGTGCGGCTGTCATCCAACCCGCGCCAGATCCGCGAGCGCCAGGATTTATGGCCGTTGAGCCCACCGTCAAAGAACGGGCTGCTGGCGAAAAGCGCGGTGGCCACCGGTTGCAGCGCCAGGGCCACGCGCAGTTTCTTGACCATGTCGGATTCTGACGCGAAATCGAGGTTCACTTGCACCGTCGAGGTGCGATACATCATCTGGGTGCCATGGGTGCCAACGCTGCCCATGTAATTTGTCATCAGACGGTAGCGCCCCTTTGGCATCACCGGCATGGTGTCGTGGCTCCAGTCGGGCGCGGCGCCGATGCCCATGAATTTGATGCCCAAGGGTGCTGCGATGGCGCGCACCTCGTCAAGGTGGTTTTGCAGCTCGGCCGCGATCTCGTGTAGGGTGGCCAAGGGCGCGCCGGAAAGTTCGAACTGACCGCCCGGTTCCAGCGAGACATTGGCGCCATTGCGGGTCAGGCCGATGATATTGCCGGCCTCGCGCACAGGCATCCAGCCAAAGCGGGCTTCCAGCCCTGCAAAGATCGCCGAGATCGAGCGTTCGCCCGCATAGGGCAGCGGCGCGTGGCTGTCGGTCAGCCAGCCGAATTTCTCGTGTTCCGAACCGATGCGCCACTCGGTTTTGGGTTTGCAGCCCGAGGCCATGTATTCGGCCAGTTGCGAGAAGTCTTCGATCGGGCCGCCGCCGGACTGTGGAATCGACATGGGCGCACCCCTTGGTTCGTGTTTCAAGCCGATTAGGTGTCGTCGAAAGCCGGGCAAGTCAAGGGCAAGTCGTGAAACTGAACGCCGGCGGCTGGAAATAATCGGCGCGGTTAGGCACCTGTGACCACGCCGCTGCCACGCCTGCGCCAGACCAGCGTCATTTCGGGGATGTCCCCACGGATCGGCAGGCTGCTGGCGGGGGCTGGGGCAGAGTTCAGGGCTGCGACCAAAGCAGCGGTGTCGATTTCGGGCAGGCTGGCGAAGGCGTCAAACAGACGGTCTGCGCCTTCGGCATCGACGGGGATCAAGAGGGCTTGGCCATCCAGTTGCTTAAGCCGCCAGACCCTGCGTCCGTGTAAGCTGAGCAGGCGGATTTCTTGCAGATCGGCGATCGAGACATAGCCGCCGCCCTGTGGTCCCAGATAGCCCAGCTGTGCCTCGTCAACCTCGACCACTCCCGGGGCGGCAATGGTTTGGGCAAAGCGCATGCGGCGATAGGCCAAGATCGCCCAAGCCAGCCCCAGCGCGCCAATGCCGCCGCCCAAAGGGGTAAGCAGATAGCCGCCTTGGCCGATCAGCCAAAGGCCAAAGCCAAGGATCGCGGCCCCCATGATCACTTCGCGGGCGCGCAAGGCAAGGGCGGTGACTTCGGGGCGGATCAGCGGCATGGTGGCCTTTGGGTGCAAATAACCTTCATGCCCAATC
The DNA here is from genome assembly GCA_023255415.1 of Cypionkella sp. Lineage (GTDB taxonomy): Bacteria > Pseudomonadota > Alphaproteobacteria > Rhodobacterales > Rhodobacteraceae > Cypionkella. The sequence goes on from JALRIN010000003.1 coordinate 56,560, forward strand.
GCCAAGGGCTGCTTGCCATAGGGTGAGGGCGGCGACTGCGGCGGTGTCGGCGCGCAGGATGCGGGGGCCAAGGGCGATGGGGTGGACCATGGGCAGGCCGCGCAGGCGGGTTTTTTCGTCCGCCGAAAAGCCGCCTTCGGGGCCGATCAGGATCGCCCAAGGCGCGCCGCGATTGCTGGGCAGGGCGGGGGCTTGGCCGACCAGACTTTCGTCGCACCACATCAGGTGGCGCTCGGCGGGCCAGGTGGCCAGCAGTTTGTCAAGGCTGGTGATCTCGGCCACCTGCGGCACGAAGGTGGCACCGCATTGCTCGGCGGCCTCCATCGCATGGGCTTGCAGCCGGTCTTGGCGGATGCGGTCGGCGTTGGTGTGGCGGGTTTGCACCGGCATGATGCGGGCGGCCCCCAGCTCGGCGGCTTTCTCGACGATGAAATCGGTGCGGGCCTTTTTGATCGGCGCGAAGATCAGCCACAGATCGGGCGGCAGGCGCAAGGCTGCGGTCTGCACTTCGCACAACAGGATGCCGCCGCGCTTGCCTGCCTCGGCCACGGTTGCGCGCCATTCGCCATCGCGGCCATTGAACAGCGCCACCAAGCCGCCGCGCGCCAAGCGCATGACGTTGAAAAGGTAGTTGGCCTGTTCCGCCGACAAAGCCACGGCTTGCCCCGTGCCCAAGGGCTGGTCTACATAAAGTCTGATCTTTGCTTCTGTCATGGTGGGAACCTATGTCCGAGACGCGCGAAATGCCAGAGGCCAAAACGGTTGCCGATGCGCCTGCGGGCAATTGGGTGGACCGCTGGGCTCCGGCGGCCACAAGGCCCTATTTGCGGCTGTCGCGGGCAGACCGCCCGATTGGCACTTGGCTGCTGCTGATCCCCTGTCTGTGGGGGATTACGCTGGCCGCGATGCTGGATGGCTTTCGGCTGTGGGATCTGTGGTTGGTGGTGTCTTGTGGGCTGGGAGCCTTTGTGATGCGTGGCGCGGGCTGCACCTGGAATGACATCACCGACCGCGAAATTGATGCAGCCGTGGCGCGCACCAAAAGCCGCCCGCTGCCCTCGGGGCAGGTGACAGTTAAGGCAGCGCTAGTCTGGATGGTGGTTCAGGCGCTAATCGGAGCCTGTATTTTGTTCAGCTATAACTGGTTGGCGGTGGCGCTGGGTGTGGGGTCTTTGGCGCTGGTGGCGATCTATCCCTTTGCCAAGCGGTTCACTTGGTGGCCGCAGGTGTTCTTGGGGTTGGCGTTTAACTGGGGGGCATTGCTGGCCTTTGCCGCCCATGCAGGCGTGGTGACACTGCCCGCACTGCTGCTTTACGCCGCGGGCATTGCCTGGACGCTGTTTTACGACACGATCTACGCGCATCAAGATAAGGAAGACGATGCGCTGATCGGGGTAAAATCCACCGCGCGGCTGTTTGGCGCAAAGACGCTGCTTTGGTTGCAGGGCTTTATGATTGCAGCGGTGTCGTTGCTGGCGCTTGCAGTGATTGCCCTGCCCTTGGGGCCAGAGCGCCTGCTGGCTCTGTCGGTCGCGCTGATCGGGGTTTGGGGGTTTGGGTTGCACATGTGGTGGCAATTGCGCCGGCTGGATATTGATCGCCCCGAGGTCTGCATGCTGCTGTTTCGCTCGAACCGCGACGCGGGGCTGATTGCTGCGCTGTTTCTTGCCGTTGCAGCTTTCCTTTGATTGATCCCTTGCGCGCGGGCCTTTATGGCTTGCCAAGGGGGTGCCAGACGCGGGCCTTTCCCAAGTTGACGTTAGGCATTTAAACCGAGAAATATGGCCCCTGTGGTAAAACAACACACCCTTCGCTCTTTGCAGCTTAAAACCCGAATGATGGCACCGACCGCTTTTGTCGGGGCGGCTTGTGTTTTTACTTTGGTGGCATGGGGTGCTTCGGCATTGGTCGAAAGGGTGTCGGCGCGGGCGGTCACCTCGCGGCTTTTGGCCGAAGGCATAACCTTTGTGCAGGTGCGCGCGGATGGGTTGCAAATTCATCTTAGCGGTGTCGCGCCCAATGAGGCGGTGCGCTACCGCATGATCAATCTTGTTGGCACGGTGATCGAGGTCTCGCGCATTCGCGATGATATGGAGATCACGCCAATCAAAGCCATCGCCGCGCCGCGATTTTCGATTGAAATGCTGCGCAATGATGACGGCATTCAGCTGATCGGCCTGTTGCCGCAGTTGGATCAAGTGGACGAGGTTACCGAGGCCGCACAGGCGCTTAGCCCCGATATTCCGCTGATGGATATGATCGAAACCGCAGATTATCCCGCCCCCGCAGGTTGGGATACCGCGCTGGGCTATGGCATGGAAGCGCTGCGGCTTTTGCCACGGTCGAAAATTTCGGTCGCTGCTGACAAAGTCACAATCACAGCAATTGCTGAATCAGAGGCAGAAAAGCGTAGCTTTGAAGCGCAGCTTTCCGGCAACAAGCCCAAGGGTCTGCAGACCATCATCGGGATTTCTGCGCCGCGTCCGGTGTTGACGCCCTTTACACTGCGCTTTGTCAAAGATGCGCAGGGTGCGCGATTTGATGCCTGTGCGGCCGATACCGATGCAGCAAAGGCCAAGATTTTGGCAGCTGCAGGCGCTGCGGGGGCTGATCCGCGATCGGATTGCACCATTGGTTTGGGCGTGCCCACGCCGCGCTGGGCCGAGGCGATTGCGTTGGGCATCAGCGCAGTGGCCAGCCTGCCGACCGCGACGCTGACCTTTTCGGATGCCGATGTCAGCCTGCTTGCGGGCGATGATGTCAGCCAAGACGATTTCGATCGCGTGGTGGGTGATCTGGAAAACGGCTTGCCAGATGTGTTTTCGCTGAAATCCACGCTGGAGAAAAAGGCCACCGCAGCACCGCAGGGGCCCGCCGAATTCACAGCGACCCTCGCCCCCGAAACCCATCTGGTCGAACTGCGCGGGCGGTTGACCGATGTGATGATGCGCGATGCGGTCGAAAGCTTTGCCAAGGCAGAGTTTGGCTCGCAAAAGGTGCGGGTTGGCACGCGGCTTGACCCGGATTTGCCCGACGGCTGGCCGGTTCGCGTGCTGGCGGGGCTGCAAGCGCTGTCGGAATTGGACAACGGCAAGCTGGTGGTGCGCGCCGATACGGTCGAGATCAGCGGCATCACCGGATCGCAATCGGGCAAGGTACGGATCTCGCAAATTCTGTCGGCCAAGCTGGGGCAGGGTAAGACTTTCAAGGTCGCGGTCAGCTATGACAAAAGCCTTGATCCTTTGGCCGATTTGCCGACGCCTGCCGAATGTTCGGCTGCGGCGGCTGCGGTTTTGGCCAAGCGACAAATCACCTTCAATCCTGGCTCTGCTGAAATCGATGCAGGCACTGCTTCGGTGATGGACGATCTGGCCAAGGCCTTGCAGCGCTGCAAGGGCGTCAAGCTTGAGGTTGCAGGCTATACCGATGCGCAGGGCTCTGCCGAGGGCAATCGCGCCCTAAGCCAAGCGCGGGCGGAACAGGTTATTCTGGGCTTGCAGGGGCGTCAGATCGATGTCTCTGGCCTGATCGCCAAGGGCTATGGTGCTGAAAATCCGATTGCCGATAATGCAACCGAAGCCGGTCGCGAGGCCAATCGGCGGATCGAGTTCAACCTGATCGCACCACTGGCGCCAGCGGAACCTGCCGCCAGTGCGGTTTCGGCAACCGACGGGCTTTTGGAAGAAGATACGGGCGATGCCCTGCCAATGGATGCAATTGATCCAGCGGCCGAGGACAGCCCCCCGATCGAGACCGCCGATCAAGCGATCCCTGAGGCAGGGCCCGATTTTTCGGGCGACACAAGTCCCTCGGTCGCCCCGACAGAAATGACCAAGCGCCCCAAAGCGCGTCCAAATCCCAACGGCTAAAAGGCAGACCGATATGAACCGGACCGAATTCATTGTTGCGACCGCGATCATCTTGCTTTTGGCCTTTGCTGCGGGCTGGTTTACTTATTGGCTGCTGCACCGCTTTACCCGCGTTGCGGGCGGCGATGTGGCCGAGATGGACAAGCTGGCGCAATCGCTGCACGAGGCGGAAGAGATGCGCGATCAGGCCTTGGTCTATCTGGAAAGCCGCGAGGCCGAGCTGACCAATCAAATCGCCCAGACCGAAGCCGAATTGCGTGCCGCCATGGAAGGCCTGCGCGACGCGCGCCACGAGGCCGAAGAGATGCGCGCCTATATCGAGCGAATGCATGCCAACAGCTAGGCGGGGCTTTGCGCCTTAGTCGATTTGACCGACAAGCGCGCGGGCGAAATCTTGCGGGTCAAAGGGCGAAAGGTCATCGATTTGCTCGCCCAGGCCGATGGCATGTATCGGCAGGCCGAATTTATCGGCCAAAGCCACCAGCACACCACCCTTGGCGGTGCCGTCTAGTTTGGTCATTACAAGGCCAGAGACATCGGCGATTTTTCGGAAAATCTCGACTTGGTTCAGCGCGTTTTGCCCAGTGGTGGCATCCAGCACCAGCAGGGTGTTATGCGGCGCTGCCGGATCGACCTTGCGGATGACGCGGACGATTTTGGAAAGTTCCTCCATCAGGTCTTGGCGGTTTTGCAAGCGGCCTGCAGTGTCGATCAGCAAAAGATCAGCGCCCTCGGCACGCGCACGGGTAAAGGCGTCAAAGGCCAGCGAGGCGGGATCAGAGCCTTCGGGGGCGGTCAGCACCGGCACGCCAGCGCGGTTGCCCCAGACTTGCAGCTGTTCCACCGCAGCGGCACGAAAGGTATCGCCTGCGGCAATGACCACGGATTTTCCGGCGGCTTTGAACTGCGAGGCGAGCTTGCCGATGGTGGTGGTTTTGCCCGAGCCATTGACCCCGACCACCAGCACCACCTGCGGTTTTTGCGGGTAAAGCGGCAGCGGTTTGGCCACCGGCGTCATGATACGGGTGATTTCGTCGGCCAAAGCGCTGCGCAATTCGGCCGTCGAGATGCGCTTGCCAAAGCGGCCCTCGGCGATATTGGCAGCAAGGCGGGTGGCGGTTTGCACGCCCATGTCGGCGGCGATCAGCACCTCTTCCAGGCTTTCCAGCATCGCGTCGTCCATCACCCGGCGCGGCGCTTCGGCACTGGGGATCAGGCGGGCCAGCAGACCAGATTTTTCAGGCGCGGCTGGGGCTGGATCGGGTGCTGCGATCAAAGCTTCAAGGCCTTCACCCAGCTTGTCGGACGAGCGGAACATCCGGTCTTTCAGCTTTTTGAAAAAGGACATGGGCTCTCCGGTCGCAGGGGTTTCTTTTCACCTAGTCAATTGCGCAGCTTATGGGAAGGCCTGAGGGTGCTGGCGGAATGGAAAACTGATGCTACATTAGGCAAATGATGCGTAAAATGATTGTTCTGTTTCCGGTGGTCTTTGCTGTAGCGACGCTTGCGCCGCTGGCCTTGTTTGCCCTTGCCATTTGGACTGGCGGGCTTTGGGCTGCGGCGGGGCTGATTTACATGACGGTTTTGGCCGCAGGGCTGGACCGCATCGCAGCCTTTGGCACCGGGCAGGCGGATGTGCCCGAGGCGGCAGAGTTTCCCGCCGCAGACCTGCTGTTGGTGGCTTTGGCTTGCGGTGCGGTTTTGCTGGTGCCGGCAACGGTTTGGGCGCTGACAGGGTCCGAGCTTTCCCTGCCCGCCAAGGTGGCGCTGTTTTTCGGCACCGGGCTGTGGCTGGGGCAGGTGGCCAATTCAACTGCACATGAGTTGATCCACCGCGGCAATCGCTGGCTGTTTCGACTGGGGGCTGCGGTCTATTGCCTGTTGCTGTTTGGGCACCACACCTCGGCGCATCGTTTGGTGCATCACCGCCATGCCGCAAGCCTTGACGACCCAAATACCGCCCGTTCGGGGGAGGGGTATTATCGCTTCTTCCTGCGGGCTTGGATCGGCAGTTTTGCCAAGGGTTGGGCGGCTGAGACCGACTTGCGTGTCCGCAACAAGGCGGGGCTGCATCCCTATCTGGTCTATGTCATGGCGGCCTTGGCCTGTCTGGGAATGGGGTTTGCGATTGCGGGGATCTGGGGGCTGATGACTTGGGCGGCTTTGGCGTTTTACGCCCAGACCCAGTTGATGCTGTCAGATTATGTTCAGCATTATGGCTTGATGCGGGCGCGCCGCGCCGATGGGCGGTTAGAGCCGGTGGGGATTGCGCACAGCTGGAACGCCGCGCAGTGGTTTTCCGCCGCCTATATGCTGAATGCGCCGCGCCATTCGGACCATCACGCGCATCCGGCCCGCCCCTATCCTGCGCTGCGCTTGCCTGCACCCGAGGCAGCACCTCGTCTGCCCTGGCCCTTGCCGTTGGCCTGCATGATCGCGCTGGCGCCGCCTGTGTGGCGGCGCGCGATCAGGCCGCATTTGGCACCTTGGCGGAAGGCTGTCTGAAAATGGCGGCCGCTTTGCAAAAATGGAGGTTTTGATGCGGACTGCCATGATCGGTCTTTGCGCCCTGATTGCCCTGCCATCTGCGGCGCAAGATATCGATCTTGGCCCACCTTTGACCGGGGCCGAATTCGAAGCCTATGTCGAGGGGCGCACCCTGACCTATGCCGAAGGTGGCACGGTTTACGGAACCGAGGAATATCTGCCCGCGCGCAAAGTGATTTGGGCCTTTTCCGAATCGGAATGCCGCGAGGGCCGCTGGTATAGCCAAGACGAGCAGATTTGCTTTGTCTATGAAGACCCCAATGACCCGCAATGCTGGCTGTTTTTCAAAGGCCCCACGGGCTTGCAGGCGCAGTTTCTGGGGCTTGGCGGCGGTGATGCGCTGTCAGAGGTGGCGCAATCGCAAGCCCCTTTGCGGTGCGCGGGCCCCGAGGTGGGGGTTTAGCGCAGTCAGAACAGGCTGCCCTGATCGGGGCCTTCGGATTTGCTGCGCTTTGGCGTGGGTTTGGCATAGCCGATCCGACCGTCAGAGAATTCGATCTCCAGGCTCAAGGCCGCTTCGGCGGCGGCTTTGCTGGTGACAACATGGCCATCGCCGCGCACCACGGCATAGCCACGCTTCAACGTCTCGGCATAGCCCAATGTGCTGCGGGTGCGGTCAAGCGCGTCAAGCCGCTGGCGCAACCGATCATAGCGCTGCGCAGGCGCGGTTTGCAGGCGGGCATCCAACTGGGCAAGTGCCATGCGGCCCTCGCTGGTTTTGCGGGCGGCATCTGCGATCAGCCGCAACAGCGCCGGCGCAAGCCGGTTTGACAGATTGGCCGCGCGGTCGGCATGGCGTTCCAGCCTGCGCATCTGTGCAGCAGACAGCCGGTCGGCTTGGGTCTGCATCCGCTCGCCCTTATGCGCAATCAGCGTCAGCAGCGCCGCAGGCCGCAGCCGCGCTGCGGTTGCAGCAAAGCCCGCACGTTTGCGCGTCGCCGCCATGCTCAGCGCGCCGCCCAAGCGCAGGCTGGCGGCATCATAGCGCTGGTTTGGCTGGGCCAGCAGGCCTTCCAGCCGTGGCAAGGCGCGGGCCAGATCGCGCAGGCGCTGGCCGCGCAGGCTGATGCCCTGCGCCAAGCCACGCGCTTGCCGTGCGCCCAAGGCCTCCAGCGTCGCCACCAAATCCAGCCGCACCGGCACCGCAAGCTCTGCCGCAGCCGTAGGCGTCGGCGCGCGCAGATCGGCGGCATAGTCGATCAGCGTGGTATCGGTCTCGTGCCCGACCGCCGAGATCAGCGGGATGCGGCTGGCCGCCGCAGCCCGCACCACGATCTCTTCGTTAAAGCCCCACAGGTCTTCCAGGCTGCCACCACCGCGCGCCACAATAATCAGGTCGGGGCGCGGAATTGCCCCCCCCGGTTCAATGGCATTGAACCCACGAATGGCGGCGGCAACCTCTGCCGCGCAGGCCTGACCCTGCACCGCCACCGGCCAGATCAGCACATGACGCGCAAAGCGGTCGCGGAGCCGGTGCAAAATATCACGAATCACCGCCCCCGACGGCGAGGTCACCACCCCGATCACCTGCGGCAAATAGGGGATCGGCTGCTTGCGGGCAGGGTCAAACAGCCCCTCTGCGCCCAAAGCCGCCTTGCGCTTTTCCAGCATCGCCATCAGCGCGCCAGCCCCTGCAGGTGCTACATCTTCGACAATCAGTTGATACTTCGACTGACCGGGAAAGGTAGTCATCCGGCCGGTAGCGATGACCTCCATCCCCTCTTCGGGGCGGGTCTGCATCTTGGCAACCTGGCCCTTCCAAGACACCGCATCAAGACTGGCGCGATCATCCTTCAGCGCGAAATACAAATGCCCCGAAGCCGGCCGCGACACCCGGCCCACTTCGCCGCGCACCCGCACCAGACCAAATTCGCCCTCGATCACCTTTTTGACAGCACCCGACAGCTCCGAGACCGAAAACTCGGGCGCATTCGACACCAGCGGGCCGTCTTCAAATAGATCATTCATCTGCTGCTGCCCCTGTTTTATCCGCACCAGCCTAACCAAGCCCGCCGCCAAGGGCCAGAGCCAAGACGGCTAGCCGTCCAGCTCTTCGCCCGCGCCATAGATCCAGATCGACAGATCACCCTTGGCCAGCGCGCTCAAAAAGGCCGAGGCCCCGCTTAAGGTGGTCAGATCCATCGGCGCGCCCTCATAGCCACTGGCAAAGATCTGCTGCGCGGTCTGCTCGATCCCGCGCAGAACCGCCGCAGAAAAGCTGCCATCCTGCGGCCCATCATAAAAGCCGCCGATCTGCATCTCCTGCTCAATGGAAATGCGCTCGGCTGCGGGCAAAGCGGCATAGGCCTCGGCCAGAACCCCGGTCCCTGCCACAGCCACCAGCGGCAGGGCTGCGAAGATCAGCGCAAGACAAATGCGGCGCAGCATGACAGGCGTCCTTCCTGTTGGATTTGGCCGCACCCTAGCCATCGGCCGCAGCGCCACAAGCCCCTTCTTGCGCCGCCCAGCCGCCTGCGGCCAAGCCTTGCCGATGCGAGCTTGGCTTGCCTCGCGGGCATCATGTGCCTATGAGGCGCAAAGCAAAGTTCTATGGGGACGCCGATGAACATCCTGATCCTTGGCAGTGGCGGGCGCGAACATGCGCTGGCTTGGGCGGTGAAACAAAACCCGAAAACCGATCGCCTGATCGTGGCTCCGGGCAATGCGGGCATCGCCATGCTGGCCGAATGCGCCGACCTTGACCCTCTGAACGCCGCCGAGGTGGTGGGGTTTTGCGAAGACAACGCGATCGATTTCGTGATCATCGGCCCCGAAGCCCCGCTGGCCGCAGGCGTCGCCGATGCCACCCGCGCTGCGGGGATCCTGACCTTTGGCCCCAGCGCCCAGGCTGCGCAACTCGAGGCCAGCAAGGGCTTTACCAAAGCCATCTGCGACGCTTGCGGTGCCCCAACCGCGGCCTATGCCCGATTTGATGCCGCAGAGCCCGCCAAAGCCTATATCCGCAAAATGGGCGCGCCGATCGTGGTCAAGGCCGACGGTCTGGCCGCCGGCAAAGGCGTGATCGTGGCAATGACCGAAGCTCAGGCTCTGGCCGCCATTGACGATATGTTTGGCGGCGAATTCGGGGCCGCTGGCGCCGAGGTGGTGATCGAAGAATTCATGACCGGCGAAGAAGCTTCGTTCTTTGTGCTGACCGATGGCGTCAACGCTCTGCCCATCGGCACCGCCCAAGATCATAAACGTGTCGGCGATGGCGACACCGGCCCCAATACCGGCGGCATGGGCGCCTATTCGCCCGCTCCGGTGCTGACCGATGCCATCGCTGAACGGGCGATGCGCGAAATCATCCTGCCCACCATCGCCGAGATGGCTCGCCGCGGCACCCCCTACCAAGGCGTGCTCTACGCAGGCCTGATGATCAAAGACGGTCAAGGCCGCCTTGTCGAATATAACGCCCGCTTTGGCGATCCCGAAACCCAAGTGCTGATGCTGCGCCTTGGCGCCCAGGCGCTCGACCTTCTGCTCGCCTGCGCCGAAGGCCGGCTTGACCGCACCCAGGTCAATTGGGCGCAAGACCATGCGCTCACCGTGGTGATGGCCGCCAAAGGCTATCCCGCCGCCTATCAAAAAGGCTCGGTGATCAAGGGCCTGGATCACATCGCCGCCAACAGCCAGCAGATGGTCTTTCACGCAGGCACCGTCGAAAAAGACGGCCAAGTCTGCGCAAACGGCGGCCGCGTGCTCAATGTCACTGCCCGCGCCGCCACTCTGGCCGAGGCCCGCAGTCGCGCCTATGCGATGATAGATCACCTCGATTGGCCCGAAGGCTTCTGCCGCTCAGACATCGGCTGGCGCGCGCTTTAACCGCCCGCCGCTTTCATCTTGGCCCAAATATCCCCGCCGGAGGCCCCCCCAACCCGCCGCAGCAGCGCTTCAAGGTTTTGCGCATCACAGGCCCTTGCACAGCTGCGGTCCGCCGCATAAAGAAGCCGCGACGAAAGCCCTTAAATTCCTTGGCGGAGGGGAACGGATGCCTGTTCTCGTGATGAAATTCGGCGGCACCTCGGTGGCCGACCTGGCGCGCATCGAAAATGCCGCGCAAAAGGTAAAGGCCGAGGTGGCGCGTGGCTATGACGTGATCGTCATCGTCTCGGCGATGTCGGGCGAAACCAATAAGATGGTTGGTTTTGTCGAGGGCACCTCCAAGCTTTACGACGCGCGCGAATATGACGCCGTGGTCTCCAGCGGTGAAAATGTCACCGCAGGTCTGATGGCGCTGCGCTTGCAGGAAATGGATATTCCCGCGCGCAGCTGGCAAGGCTGGCAAGTGCCGATCAACACCACCTCGGCGCATAGCTCGGCGCGTTTTGTCTCCATCCCGCGCGACAATATCGAAGCCAAGTTCAAAGAAGGCTTCAAGGTCGCCGTGGTTGCGGGTTTTCAAGGTGTGTCGGCCGAAGGCCGCATCACCACGCTGGGCCGTGGCGGCTCTGACACCACCGCCGTGGCCTTTGCCGCCGCCTTTGACGCCGAACGCTGCGACATCTACACCGACGTGGACGGCATCTATACCACCGATCCGCGCATTACCTCAAAGGCGCGCAAACTTGATCGCATCGCCTTTGAAGAGATGCTCGAGTTGGCATCTTTGGGCGCGAAAGTGCTGCAAACCCGCTCGGTTGAACTTGCAATGCGCTATAAAGTGCGGCTGCGGGTGCTTTCCTCTTTCGAGGAAACCGACGAGAATTCTGGAACCTTGGTCTGCGACGAGGATGAGCTGATGGAATCGAAAGTTGTCTCGGGTGTGGCCTATAGCCGCGACGAAGCGAAAATGACCCTTGTCACCGTCGAGGACCGCCCCGGCGTCGCCTCGGCTATCTTTGGCCCCTTGGCCGAAGCCGGCGTGAACGTCGATATGATCGTGCAGAACATCTCGGAAAAAGATGTCGGCGATCGCACGGTTGCGGTGACCGATATGACCTTCTCTTGCCCGGTCAATCAGGTCGCCCGCGCGCAAAAGGCGATGGAAGAGGCCCGCGCCTCTGGCGTGATCAGCTATGACGATCTGGTGGTCGATACCGAAGTTGCCAAGGTCTCGGTGGTTGGCATCGGCATGCGCAGCCACGCGGGCGTCGCTGCTAAGATGTTCGAAGCCCTTTCGAAAGAGAACGTCAATATCAAGGTGATCGGCACCTCCGAGATCAAGATCTCGGTGCTGATCGACCGCAAATATATGGAACTGGCAGTGCAGGCGCTGCATGACGCCTTTGGGCTCGAAAAAGCTTAAACCAACCCATTTTTGCCGTAAAACCCGCCCGACAGCCCTCTGTCTGGCGGGTTTTTCTTTGCCCGCAACCTGCGCCTTGCAATAGCGGCTTTTGCCCACTCCCCTTTGCCCAATAACTCGCCTATACAGAGGGCAATGACCTGACTGGATCAAGATATGCCCGCAGAACGCACAGACAGTGACAGCCGCAAACTTCTTCGCCGCCTGCGTGATGTGCTGGGCACCAAGGCGCAGGGCCAAGACCGGCTGGATCAGATCACCCATCTGATCGCCGATTCCATCGGCACCGAAGTCTGCAGTATCTATCTGTTTCGCGATGGCGACACGCTGGAACTTTGCGCCACCGAAGGCCTGAAAAAGGCCGCCGTGCATATGACGCGCATGAAGCTGGGCGAAGGGCTGGTGGGCCGTGTCGCCAAAACCGGCCTGCCGATCAACACCGCCGACGCGCCCAGCGAAAAAGGCTTTCGCTATATGCCCGAAACCGGCGAAGAGCTGTTTTCGTCTTTCCTGGGCGTGCCGATCCAACGCGTCAGCGAAAAGCTGGGCGTGCTGGTGGTGCAATCGAAAGACGCGCGCGCCTATTCCGAAGACGAGATCTATGCGCTGGAAATCGTTGCCATGGTGCTGGCTGAAATGGCCGAGCTGGGGGCCTTTGCCTCGGACGGCGAAAGCGTCGGGGCGCTGCACCGCCAACCGGTGCTGTTTCGCGGCTCGACCGGCCAAGAGGGGGCTTGCGAAGGCCGGGTCTGGCTGCACGAACCCCGCGTGGTGGTGACCAATCCCGTCGCCGACGACCCTTTGTTCGAGATGGACCGCATCCGCGAAGCCGTGGGTGTGCTGCGCGTTTCGGTCGATGATCTGCTGGCAGCCGAAAGCCTGGACAAAGAGCAAAAGGCGGTGCTCGAAGCTTACCGGATGTTCGCCCATTCCCGCGGCTGGCTGCGGCGGATGGAAGAAGACATCGCCTCTGGCCTCTCGGCCGAAGCTGCGGTGGAAAAAGAACAATCCGCCGCGCGCGCGCGTCTGGAACAGGTGCCCGACGCCTATCTGCGCGAAAGGCTGCAAGATCTTGATGATCTCTCGAACCGGCTGCTGCGCATTCTGACCGGCCAAGGCAAGGATACCGGCGCGCAAATGCCGGAAAATCCGGTGCTGGTGGCGCGCAATATCGGGCCTGCGGAATTGTTGGAATACGGCCGCAAGCTGAAAGGCGTGGTGCTGGAAGAGGGTTCGGTCGGCAGCCATGCTGCAATCGTGGCGCGCGCGCTGTCGATCCCGATGGTGATCCATGCCGATAAGATCACCCACGAGGCGCTGAACGGCAACGCGATCTTGGTCGATGGCGATCAAGGCGTGGTGCATCTGCGCCCCGAAGACACCGTGGCGCGTTCCTTCCGCGACAAGATCGCCATGCAGGCCAAGGCGATGCAGCGCTACAGCTCGCTGCGCGATCTGCCCGCGATCACCCGCGACGGCGTCCGCATCGGCTTGCAAATGAACGCAGGGCTGATGGCCGATCTGCCCTCGCTTGAAGGCTCTGGCGCTGAAGGCGTCGGGCTGTTTCGCACCGAATTGCAGTTTCTGGTGCGCAACCATATGCCGCGCCGCGACGAATTGGCCGTGCTTTACAAACGCGTGATCGAGGCCGCCAAGGGCCGCCCCGTCGCCTTTCGCACCCTTGATATCGGCTCGGACAAAGTCCTGCCCTATATGAAACCCCAAGACGAGCCGAACCCCGCCATGGGCTGGCGCGCCATCCGCGTCGGTCTGGACAAACCTGGTGTGCTGCGGATGCAGCTGCAAGCCTTGATCCGCGCCTCGGCCGGCAGACCCTTGTCGGTGATGTTCCCCTTTGTCAGCGAACACGGCGAATTTCTCGACTCGCGCAGCCATATGTTGCGCGAATTGCACCGCGAAAAAAGCCTCGGCCATCCGGTCCCCGAACGGCTGGAAATCGGGGCAATGCTGGAAACCCCCTCGCTGGCCTATGCCCCCGATGCGTTTTTCGAGATGGCCGATTTCATCTCCATCGGCGGCAATGACCTCAAACAGTTCTTCTTTGCGGCTGACCGCGAAAATGAACGCGTGCGCAAACGCTACGACACGCTGAACGCCTCTTTCCTGACCTTCTTGCAATTCATCGTGGCGCGCTGTGCCGCCTCCAACACCCGCCTGTCATTTTGCGGCGAAGACGCTGGTCGCCCGATCGAAGCCGTGGCCTTCGCCGCCATCGGCCTGCGCCACCTCTCGATGCGCCCCGCCTCTATCGGCCCGGTCAAAGAACTGCTGCGCAAGATCAACCTTGCCGAAGCCCGCAGCGTGATCGAAACCGCGCGCAGCGCAGGCGCCGAAACCATCCGCCCCGCCCTGACCGATTGGCTCGCCAAACAAGGCATCTAAGCCCACAGCCGCTTTCATCTTGGCAAAAATATCCCCCGCGGAGCGTCCCAGCCCCAAGGCCAAACTCAGGCCTTGGTCACCTGCGGTGCCCGCACCGCGCGGGCAAAGGCCACCACCACCGCCTCGCCGCCGCTATGCTCGGCCAAACGCATCAGCGCAAAGCGAATGCGCGCCATCTCGCGGTAATAGCGCAAAAAGGCCGCATTCACCGCAGCCCCCGACAGCGCGCCCAAAATCGGCACCGATTGCGCCGCAAGCTTCTGCCCCAAACGCGCCGCCAAACTGGGGGCCACCCGTGCAATCAGCTTTTGCAGCGCGGGCCCCGTCAACGTCAACCGCGCCGAGACAAAACCGCTGTTGATACCATCATCCTCTTGTAAAGGTGTGCCGGCGGCAAAAACTTCCAGACAAGCCGCCCGCACCCCCGCCTCATCAGGGTCAAACCCAGCGCGGATCGCCTCAGCACGAATGGCATGCAAAAACACCGTGATCGTCACAGGCAATTCCACAATCGAACCCATCAGCCCGCCCGCTCCGCCCGCAGCCCCGGTGGCAATCGCCGCCCAAGTTGCAGCCCCCGGCGCGATCGCAGGGCCTTCCTCTGCCCGCCCCGCCAGCCCATGCGCCGCCGTCAGTGCGACAATGACCGTCGCTTCGATCTGCTGGCGCAAAGCTTGCGGCAATCGCGCCATCTGCGCCTCGACCCCGCCGCCAATGCGGTTGACCACCGCCATCAGCGGACCATTGGCACGCAGATAGGCCTGCGCCAAAGCGCTGATTTCAGCCTCAAGTTCAGGTGGTACAATCGCAGGCAACTGGCTCATTGCGCCAATGTGTGGGGCATTGGCCAGGTTTGCAAGAGCCAGCTATATCCCCGCGCCACTGACCTTTGTCACCGGCCCGCGCGTGTGCGCCCAGGCCCCGGCCTTCAGCGCAATGCCCAAAACCCGCTCTGGATTGGTTGGCGGCGGCATCTCGACCCCCTCAAGCTTGGCAAAGCCAAAGCGGCGGTAATAGGGCGCATCCCCCACCAATAAGACCCGCTCCCAGCCCAAACGCCGCGCCTCAGCCAGCGATTCGTTGATCAACAATCCGCCCAAACCCTCGCCTTGGCGCGTTGGATGCACCGCCACAGGGCCCAGCAGCAAAACGTCATCGCCGCCAACTTCTGCCGGCCAATAGCGAATCGCAGCTGCCAAAGTGCCATCGGCATCGCGCAGCGTCAGACACAGCGCCGCCACCGTCGGCACCCCCTCGCGCAACCGGTACGAAGACAAAGCCGTGCGACCGGGTGCAAAGCACAGGTCATACAGCGCCTCGACCTCCCACCAGTCGGCTTCGGTTTCTTCTTCCAGCTGATACAAAACCGCCCCCGGACAGAATCATCTGGAAACGCGCCTAACATGCGCCTAGGTCAGGATCAAACCTGAAGGAAGCCGCCAATGTTCTACAGCCCCGAAAACCGCCAAGGCCTCAAGCATAACCCCTTCAAGGCCATTGTCGCCCCCCGCCCCATCGGCTGGATCTCGACCCGTGGCCCCTTGGGCGACAACCTCGCGCCCTATTCGTTTTTCAATGCGATTTCTGACACGCCGATGCAGGTGATGTTCGCGGGCGGCCACAAAGACAGCATCCGCAATGTGCAAAGCAGCGGCGTCTTTGCCGTCAACCTCGTCAGCCACCCCCTGCTGGCGCAGATGAACGCAAGCTCAGCCGCGCTGCCGCTGGGGGTGGATGAATTTGCCGTGGCAGGCGTGCAAAAGGCCGAATGCGACACCATTGCTTGCCCCCGCGTGGCCCAAGCCCCCGCCAGCCTCGAATGCCGCGCTCTGCAAGTGCTTGATCTCAAAGGTGGCGATCTGATGGTGATCGGCGAAGTCACCGGCATCCACATCGACCCGCAGTTTTTGCAAAACGGCCGCTTTGACACCGCCGCGGCGCAATTGACCGCCCGCTTGGGCTACCGCGACTATGCGGTGATCGACCGCATTTTTGAACTTGCCCGCCCGCAAGACTAACGGCACCAGCGGCTTTCATCTTGGCCTAAATATCCTCCGCGAAGCGTCCCCGCGCCGCCTCAGCGCTTGGCGGCAAAAAAGGCGCGCAACAGCTGTTCTGACGCCTCGGCGGCGATGCCGTCATAAATCTCGGGGCTATGGTGACATTGGGCATGCGAAAACACCTTCGCCCCGTGCAAAGTGCCGCCCGATTTTGCATCCAGCGCCCCGATATAAAGCCGCTTGATGCGTGCCGCGGCAATGGTGCCCGCACAGATCGGGCAAGGCTCTAGCGTCACATATAAATCGCACTCGGGCAGGCGTTCTGACTGCAACAACCGGCAGGCCTCGCGGATCGCCAGCACCTCGGCATGGGCCGTCGGGTCGCAAAGTGCGCGGGTGCGATTGCCGGCTGCGGCCAAGATCTGCCCGCCGCGCACCACCACTGCGCCAATCGGCACCTCGCCGCGCGCGGCCGCGGCATGGGCCTCGTCCAGGGCGGCCTGCATGAAGGATCGAAATGTCATGCTTGCCTACTACCCCCTTGGCGCTTAGATTGCCAGCAAGGCCCGCATGGTGCGCGCCGCCCGCGCTTGCGCGTTCCCGCAGAAGGATGCCCTTGATGGCCGAAAATACAACTCCCAAATCTCACCGCGTTGTGCTGCCGCGCAAAGCCGTGGCAAAGCCTGCAGCCGCCCCCGCCACGCCCAAGCAGGCAGGCACTCCAGAAGGCGAGCGTATCGCCAAAGTCCTCAGCCGCGTCGGCATCGCCTCGCGCCGCGAGGCCGAGCGGATGATTCAATTGGGCGAAGTTTCGGTCAACGGCAAGGTCATCACCTCGGCGGCACTGAACGTCACCGCCAAAGACAAAATCACCGTGCGCGGCGAGCCGATCGGCAAGGCCGAAGAGCCGCGTTTGTGGCTTTATTACAAGCCCGAAGGTCTGGTGACCTCCGAGGCCGATGAAAAGGGCCGCGAAACGGTGTTTCAAAATCTGCCGCCCGAATTGCCGCGGGTGATGTCGGTGGGGCGGCTTGATTTGAATTCAGAAGGGCTTTTGCTTTTGACCAATGACGGCGGGCTTAAGCGACGGCTGGAACTGCCCTCGACCGGCTGGCTGCGCAAATACCGCGTGCGGGTGAACGGCAATCCGACCGATCCCGATCTGGAACCGCTGCGCAAGGGCATCGAGATTGAAGGCGAAAAGTTTCAGCCGATGGTCGTGGTGATCGACCGGATTCAGGGCGCGAATGCTTGGCTGACTGTGGGCCTGCGCGAGGGCAAGAACCGCGAAATTCGCCGGGCGATGGTGGCGATTGGGCTGGTGGTAAACCGGCTGATCCGCGTCAGCTATGGCCCCTTCCGCTTGGGCGATCTGCAACCCGGCGATGTCGAAGAGGTGCGCGGCAAGGTGCTGCGCGATCAATTGGGCGAAGGCCGCACCCCCGAGGATGAGGCGCCGAAAAAGGTGGTGCGGGGCGCGCGCGAAGTGATCTCGCACGCGCCGCGCATCATTCGCGCCGAAGGTGCGCGCAGTGGCCCAAAAGGCCGCCGCGACCAAACCGAAGCCAATGCGCCCTTGACCGATTGGAACGAAGCCCCAAGGCCCCGCTTTGGCACCGCCAGCAAAAAAGCCGAAGACCGGCCAGCGCCAAAGACCTTTGGCAAGCCTGCCGGCAAGCCCACAGGGCGGCTCGAGGGCGCAAAGCCGGTGCGTCTGGGCAAGCCTGCAGGCAAGCCGGGGGCCAAGCCCGGCATCGCAGGGCCACGCAAGCCGCCTGTGGCAGGCAGGCCGCGTCAGCCCAAATGAGGGCTTGGTGAAATCCTGCGCTTTGCCCTCTGGCGTGAGCGAGTCTTGCGGCCTATGCTTTTGAGACCCGCCGCAAGACCTGTAAAAAAAAGGACCGCTGATGTCTGCTAAAATTCTTCGGACCACGGCCTATCTGATGCTGCTGGCGTTGATCATCTATGTTGCTGTGCAAGGAGCCGTGTAATGGCGCGTCGTTTTGCGGGAAAGTATTCCTCCCAGCCACAGGCCCCCGAAGATCCCGCCACGCGCGAGGCACGCCGCCCTACGGTGCTGTTCTTGCTGGCGTTTCTTTATGCCATCATCGCCTTTCGCAGCCCGCCTTCGACGATGCTGCTGGGGCTTTTGGCCTGTGGTTTGATGCTGCTAGCCGCTTGGCTGACTCGTGAGGGCGTGCGGGCACAGCTGGCCTATGAGGCGCGCAAAATTGCCAAACGGCCCGCCTTGCCGCGCAAGATCATCGCGGCTGGGCTGATGGGGGCTGCGCTGATTGCAGGTGGGATGATGTCGCAAGCGGGACTTTTGCTGCCGATCAGTTTTGGCATGGCGGGGGCGGCGCTGCATCTTCTGGCCTTTGGCCCCGACCCTTTGGCCGATAAGGGCATGCAGGGGATCGACAGCTTTCAGCTGGAACGGGTGTCGCGCGCGGTCACCGAGGGCGAAGGCTTTTTGACCGGCATGCGCGATGCGATTTTGCGCGCTGGCGATGCTGGGCTAGAGGCGCGGGTCGGTCAATTTGCCGCCACCGCGCGTGGCCTGTTTCGGCAGGTGGAAAACGACCCCGCCGATCTGACCGGCGCGCGCAAGTTTCTGACGGTTTATTTGATGGGCGCCCGCGACGCGACGGCGAAATTTGCTGATGCCTACGTCGCCACACGCGCGCCCGAAACCCGTGCCGATTATGAAGCCTTGCTGACCGATCTGGAAACCAGCTTTGCCGAGCGCACCCGCGCGCTTTTGGCCAATGACCACACCGATCTTGATGTCGAAATCAGCGTGCTGCGCGAAAGATTGGCTTTGGAAAAATAGTGTCTGCCTGGCGTTCTGCTGCCAAGCCGGCGCTTTTCCCCCCTTCTGTCATCAAACCTTTGCTGGAATTTCTCTTTCGTATAGCGCAGTCTGCGTTTCAATGCGCAAAAGCGCTGTTCAGGGGACCCAAGCCATGACCGACACCGCCGTCCGCCTTGCCGAAGTTGAAACCGTCACTGCCGTTGTCTTGGCCGAACCCGCGTCTGAGGTGATAGCCCTTGGCGCGGCCCCCGCCTCTGTCGCCGAAGATATCCGCAGGCGCATGGCGGAAATCGATATGAGCAACACCCAGTCGATCATCAGTTTTGGCGCAGGTGCACAGGCTGACTTGCAGGTGATCAGCCAAGATATGCTGCAGGGCGTCAAGAATAAGGATGTTGGCCCCGCAGGCGACGCTTTGCAAAACATCGTCAGCACCATTCGCGGCTTTTCGGTCTCGGAACTGGATGTGCGGCGCAAGCAAAGCTGGTGGGAAAAGCTGACAGGCCGCGCCGCGCCCTTTGCCAAGTTTGTCGCCAAATTTGAAGCCGTGCAAAGCCAGATCGACAAGGTTACCGATGACCTGAACCAGCATGAACATATGCTGTTGAAAGACATCAAAAGTCTGGATCTGCTTTATGTCAAAACGCTGGGCTTTTATGACGAACTGGCGCTTTATATAGCGGCAGGCGAGGCCAAACTTGCCGATCTTGATGCCACAGATATTCCGGCCAAGGCGGCTTTGCTGGATCAGGCGGCCCCCGATGATCAGGTGAAAGTGGCGCAGGAATTGCGCGATCTGCGGGCCGCGCGCGATGATCTGGAGCGCCGGGTTTATGATCTGAAACTGACGCGTCAGGTGACGATGCAATCGCTGCCCTCGATCCGGCTGGTGCAGGAAAACGACAAATCTCTGGTGGCCAAGATCAACTCGACCTTGGTCAATACCGTGCCACTGTGGGAAACCCAGCTTGCGCAGGCGGTGACGATCCAGCGCAGCCGCGAAGCCGCCGAAGCGGTGCGTGCGGCCAATGATCTGACCAATGAATTGCTGACGGCAAATGCCGAAAACCTGCAACTTGCCAATCGCGTTGTGCGCACGGAAATGGAGCGCGGGGTATTTGACATTGCAGCGGTACAAAAGGCCAATGCAGCCCTTGTGGCGACCATCGAAGAAAGCCTGCAGATCGCCGATGACGGCAAAGCCAAGCGCGCGGCAGCCGAGGTTGATCTGATCAAGATGGAACAAGACCTGCGTGACGCTTTGGCAGCCGCCAAGGCGCGCAGCACCAGCCCCGTTGACGCGGCCGTCTAACCGATGCGGCGGCGCGTCAAAGCTCTGCTTTGCCTTGCATTGGCGCTGGGTCTGATGGGCTGTGCAGGGGTGCAAGACCAGCAGGCGCTGCCCTTGGTGCCGCCGCCCCTCGCGCCTGCGCCTGGCTCGGCGCAGAGCCAGCAACTGCGGGCCTATTACGACCAGGTCCAGCAGCAGCTTTTGGCGCAGGGCCTGCTGCGCACCGATGGCGGCGGCCCTGACGCGCCCTTTGATGACCGCATTCTTGCCGCAACCTTTTTGAAGATCGCACTTTACAACGAATATACCCAAAGCGGCGGTCAGAGCGTGCAGATGCAATCCGAAGCCAGCTTGCGGCGTTGGCAGGGCCCGCTGCGGGTGGCGCTGCGGTTTGGGGCCTCGGTCCCGGCGGCGCGGCAAGCCACCGATGGGGCGCAGATCGCCTCGTTCTTGCAGCGCCTTTCCGGACTGACCGGCCTGCAGATCTCGCTGAACGCCGATAATCCAAATTTCTTTGTCTATATCGTCAATGAGGACGAGCGCCGTGCGCTGGCCCCTGCGCTGCGCCAAACCATGCCGCAGCTTGGCCTCAATGATCAGCAGACCATCCTTGATCTGCCGAAATCCACCTATTGCCTTGCGATGACGCAAAGCCAGGCCGACGACAGCATCTACACCCGCGCCATTGTGGTGATCCGTGCGGAACATCCTGACCTGCTGCGGCTGTCTTGCGTGCACGAAGAATTGGCGCAAGCGATGGGCCTGCCCAACGACAGCCCCGAGGCCCGCCCCTCTATTTTCAACGATGACGAAGAATTTGCATTGCTGACAGCGCAAGACGCGTTGATGCTAAGGCTGCTTTATAACCCGGCGCTGCGACCGGGCATGCGGCTTGACCAAGCCCGCCCGATTGTGACGGTTTTGGCAAAACAGCTGATGCGGGACGCGCCCTAAGCTGCGGCGCAACCGCCTGTGAGTGACGTAAAAGGATGTAAGAGATGGGTCTTCTAGATTTTCTTTCCGGCCAATTCATTGACGTCATCGCCTGGACCGACGACAGCCGCGACACCATGGTCTGCCGCTTCGAGCGCGAGGGCCACGAGATTAAATATGGTGCCAAGCTGACCGTGCGCGAAGGCCAAACAGCGGTTTTCATTCACGAAGGCCAATTGGCAGATGTGTTCAGCCCTGGGCTTTACGAGCTTGAAACCAACAATATGCCGATCCTGACCAGCCTGCAGCATTGGGATCACGCGTTTCAAAGCCCGTTCAAATCCGAGATTTATTTCGTCAACACCACCCGCTTTAACGATCAGAAATGGGGCACCCAGAACCCGATCATCTGCCGCGACCCCGAATTTGGTCCGGTGCGGCTGCGCTCTTTTGGCAGCTATTCGATGCGGGTCGCCGATGCTGCGGTCTTCATGCGCGAAATCGTCGGCACCGATGGCGAATTCACCGCCGATGAGATCAGCGCACAAATTCGCAACATTATCGTGCAGGAAACCTCGCAGATCTTGGCGAAATCCGGCATTCCGGTGCTGGATATGGCGGCCAATACCGCTGATCTGGGCAAGCTGATCGCCACAGCCATCGCGCCCAAAATCGCCGATTATGGCCTAAATATCCCCGAGTTTTACATCGAAAACATCAGCCTGCCCGATGCAGTGGAACAGGTGCTTGATAAACGCACATCGATAGGGGTGGCGGGCGATCTAAGCAAATATATGCAGTTCGCTGCGGCCGAGGCGATGGGCCAGCCGGGCTCTGGCTTTGGGGCGATGGCAGGCATGGGGATGGCCGCAGGGCTTGGCGCACAGATGGCCGCCTCTGGCCCTTGGGGCGCCGTGCCCGCCGCAGCTGCAGCACCGCCACCAGCGCCGCCGGCGACGGGCAAGCTTTGGCACCTGGCCGAGAATGGCACCACCCAGGGCCCCTTCACCCAGGCCGATCTGGTAACACAAGCAAGCACCGGCCGCTTGACGCGCAGCACCTTGGTCTGGACCGCAGGACAAGATGGCTGGAAAGCGGCGGCAGAGACCGAACTTGCAGCGCTTTTTGCCATAATCCCTCCGCCGCCACCGCCTGCGGGCTCCTAATTCCAAATGACAGTCCTGCAAGACCATCGCTGGCCCTGCGACAGCTGCGGCGCAGACCTGCGCTTTGATCCCAATCAGACCCTGCTGATCTGCGATCATTGTGGCCAGACCCAAGCCCTGCCCAAGGCCGCAGCGCCAACCCGCGCGCGCGCCTTGGGCGAGAAAGATCTGGCGCGAGGCCTGGCCGAGGATCTGTCTGCGCCTGCGCCTGACCAGCCCCGCAGCACCCGCTGCCCAAATTGTGGCGCGGTGGTGGTGTTTCAAGGCGCGAACCACGCCCGCGATTGCGCCTTTTGCGACACGCCGGTTGTGGTCGATACCGGCCAGCAGCGCCGCCTGAAACCGCAGGCCGTGCTGCCCTTTGCGCTGACGCAAGCCCAAGCCCGCGCGCAGGTGATGCGCTGGCTTGGCAGCCTGTGGTTTGCGCCCAACGCCTTGTTGCAATACACCCGCGCAGGCCGCGAGATGACAGGTATCTATCTGCCATATTGGACCTTTGACGCCGCCACCCGCAGCCAATACACCGGCCAGCGCGGCGATCATTACACCGAGACCCGCTCGGTCTCCGTGACGGTCAATGGCCAATCGCAGCAGCGCCAAGAAAGCGTGCAAAAAACCCGCTGGACAACTACGTCGGGTCGGGTCTCTCGGCGGTTTGACGATGTGATTGTGCTTGGTGCAACCAGCCTGCCACCGCGGCTTGGCGCGGCTCTGACCACTTGGGACCTAACAAAACTGCAGCCCTATTCCCCCGACTATCTCGCAGGATTTCAATCCGAAGGCTATAGCGTGCCGCTGGCCGAAGCCAATCTGACCGCACATAGTGTCATGGCCGAGCTCATTGCCTCAGATATCCGCCGGGATATCGGCGGAGACACCCAGCGCATCACCAGCCTGAACACCGAATACACGGAAGAAACCTTCAAACATGTCCTGCTGCCAGTTTGGGTTGCCGCCTATAAATACCGCGGCAAGACCTACCGCTTTGTGGTCAACGGCGACAGCGGCGAGGTGCAGGGCGAACGCCCCTACAGCTGGTGGAAGATCGGATTTGCAGCCCTTGCCCTTGCCACTTTGGCCCTCTGTGCGCTTTATCTGAACGACCCTACGATCTTTGGCTAAAGCCCGCCTTTGCTTTCATCTTGGTGAAAATATCCCTGCCGGAGGCACCCGCCATTGGCCGCGAACGCTCCGCGGGGGATATTTAGACCAAGATGAAAGCCGATCCCGCGTTAGTTTGGTTGACAACGGCACCCCCGCGCGCGATAGCGCCCCTAATTTGAACGGAGGCCGCCCGTGACCGATCTTTCCCGTATTTTGGACCATGCTCGCATTGCCGAATTGCCCAACCCCTATTTTGGCAAGGTTCGCGATTGTTATGACCTGCCTGCAGGGGCAGGCATGCCTGCGCGGCGGATTTTGGTGTCTTCGGACCGGATCTCGGCCTTTGATCGGATCTTGGCGGCCGTCCCGTTTAAGGGGCAGGTTTTAACCCAGATGGCGCGGTTTTGGTTTGATCACACTGCAGATATTTGTCCCAACCATGTGCTGTCCTACCCTGACGCCAATGTGGTGATCGGCAAGCGGGTCGAGATTTTGCCAGTTGAGATTGTGGTGCGCGGTTATTTGGCGGGGACAACCTCGACTTCGGTTTTGACGCAATATAAAAATGGTGTGCGGGCGATGTATGGGCATGTTTTGCCCGAGGGGCTGCGCGACAATCAGATCTTGCCTGCGCCGATTATCACGCCAACCTCGAAAGCCTTTGACGGCGGCCATGACGAGCCTTTGACACCGCAAGAAATTGTGACGCAGGGTCTTCTGAGCCAAGCGCAGTGGGATCAGGTCTCGGCCTATGCTTTGGCGCTTTTTGCGCGTGGGCAAGAGATGGCTGCGGCGCGGGGCTTGATCTTGGTGGATACCAAATATGAGTTTGGTCTTGATGCCGAGGGTCAGATCCTGATTGCCGATGAGATCCACACCCCGGATTCAAGCCGCTATTGGATTGCCGCAGGCTACGCCGAGGCTTTTGCCGCTGGCACGCGGCCGCCGAGTTTTGACAAGGATGTGATCCGGTCTTGGGTGGGCGCGCGCTGCGATCCTTATGTAGACGATATCCCCGAGATTCCATTCGAGATGATTGCAGCAACCGCACAGGTCTATATCGACGCCTACGAGGCGATCACCGGCGAGGTCTTTGTGCCTGACCTGTCAGGCGAGACACCTTTGGCGCGGGTGCGGGCAAACTTAGCACCCTATTTCACCTAAGGCAGTGTTTGCGCTAACAGCCGCAGACTTGTAAGGTTGAGCCAAATTTTCGGGAGGTCGATATGATTCTGAGTTGTGGCGAAGCCCTGATTGATATGTTGCCGCGCACCAGCACTCTGGGCGAGGCGGCCTTCGCACCCTATGCCGGCGGTGCGGTGTTTAATACGGCCATCGCCTTGGGCCGTTTGGGGGCGCCTGCGGGTTTTTTTAGCGGTATTTCCACCGATATGTTGGGTGAGATTCTGGCCGAAACCCTGACCGCATCAAAGGTCGAGACCAAGTTCTGCGCGCGATCTGGCAGGCCCACCACCGTGGCCTTTGTCAAGCTGGTCGAGGGGCAGGCGACCTATGCCTTTTATGATGAAAACACCGCTGGCAGCATGTTGGCAGAGGCGGATCTGCCACAGCTTGATGCTTCGGTGCAGGCGCTGTTCTTTGGTGGCATCTCGCTTGTCACCGAACCTGCGGCCAGCAGCTATGAGGCGTTGCAATTGCGCGAAACTGCCGCGCGGGTGACGATGATCGATCCCAATATTCGCCCTGGCTTTATTGCTGGCAAAGAAGGCCCGTATCGCGCGCGGATCGAACGGATGATCGCGCGCGCTGATATCGTCAAGCTTTCGGATGAGGATCTTCACTGGCTGGAAGGTGCTGGCGATATTGCAGCGCTGGCGCGGGGGATCTTGGCCAAGGGGCCCAAGATCGTATTCATCACCGAGGGTGCCGCCGGCGCACGTGGCTTTACTGCCACGCAAGAGCGGTTTGTGGCGGCGCAAAAGGTCGTTGTCGCCGATACCGTGGGTGCGGGCGATACCTTTAATGCTGGCGCTTTGGCGGCCCTGCATCAGGCGGGTGTGCTCAGCAAAGCCGGGCTTTCGACAGTCACCGATGCGCAGCTCGATGCGGCCTTGGATCTTGGCGGACGCGCGGCGGCGGTTACCGTCAGCCGTGCCGGCGCAAATCCACCTTGGGCGCATGAGCTATAAGCGCTTGACGGCCCTGATCTTTCAGCCGCGTATCAAGCTGGCGCGCGCCAGGATCAGCAGGATTGCCACAGGGCTTCTGCGCTTGGCCCGCGCTCATAGATCGACTATGCCTTTCATCTTGGTCTAAATATCCCACGGGGGTCCGGGGGTGTGAAACCCCCGGCCTATGGCCCCCGACACCGCAAAAAGGCATTATGGCAAACTGGCTGATTTCCATCGAAGGCACGCTTCAGGGCCGCCATGTGGCACTTGGGCTCGCGCTTCTGGCCGCAATGTTGCATGCTCTCTTTGGCGCGTTGCAAAAGGGCCGCCATGACCCCTGGCTTACCCGTGCGGCGATTGATGTCTGCTATGGCCTGATGGCTTTGCCTTTTGCGCTTTTTGTGGTGCCTTGGCCCGAACCGCATATGTGGGTGATCTTTGCAGGGGCTTGGGGCATCCATAGCGTCTATAAGTTGCTGCAAGCCATGACCTATACCCGAGGCGCCTACACTGTGGTCTATCCGGTGGTGCGCGGCACCGGGCCTTTGTTCACGGTGCTGGTCGCGGGCGTGGTCTTTGCCGAACACTACCAGCCGCTGCAATGGTTTGGCGTCGGGTTGCTGACCTCTGGCATCTTTGGCCTTGCGCTTTACAACATGCGCAACCTGACGCTCGAGCGTGACACGCTGATCTCGGCCTTGGGCTTTGCGGTGCTGACCGGCGCCTTGGTCGCGGCCTATACCACCTATGACGCTTGGGGCATTCGCGCCACCGCCAATCCCTTTACCTTTCTGGCCTGGTTCTTTCTGATCGACAGCGTCACCATGCCGCTGATCTCGCTCAAACGCTTGCGCGCCACGGCAGGGTCCGAACTGATCCCGCTGTTCAAACGAGGGCTGCTTGGGGCCTTTGTGGCGTTTTTCTCTTTCGGCTCGATCATGCTGGCGACACGGCTTGACCGCGTCGGTGAGGCTGCGGTTTTGCGCGAAACCTCGACCGTTTTTGCAGCCCTGATCGGCTGGCTTTTGCTAAAGGAAAAGGTAGGGCTGGCGCGTGCCCTGTTGATGGGGCTAATTGCGCTGGGCGCAGTTGTAATGGAAATGGCAGGCTGATGAGCACGCAGAAAATCTCGACCTCGCTGAAACTTGGGCTGGAACTTGGCCCGATTGTTTTGTTCTTCGCGGGCTTTCGGTTTTTCAAAGACCGCAGCTTTAGCATCTTTGGCACCGACTATTCCGGCTTTATCGTGATGACCGCGCTGTTTGTGCTGATGATCGTGTTCTCGACGGGCATTTTGTGGCGTCTGACGGGCACAATCTCGAAAATGCAGCTGATGACCTTGGTCTTGGTCGTGGTGATGGGGGGGCTATCGGTCTATTTCAACGACGACCACTTTATCAAAATGAAGCCGACCCTGCTTTATCTTGCTTTTGGGGGCGTGCTGGGTTTTGGCCTGCTACGCGGTCAATCCTACCTGAAACTGGTGATGGAAGAGGCGCTGCCCTTGCAGCCCGAGGGCTGGATGATCCTGACCCGCCGGCTGTGCGGCTTCTTTTTCGTGCTAGCGCTGACCAATGAAGTGATCTGGCGGATGTTTTCCACCGAGACTTGGGTGACCTTTAAAACCTTTGGTCTGACGCTGGCGATGTTTGGGTTTTTCATGGCGCAGGCCAAGGTGCTGGAGCTTTACGGCGTCAAGGATCAGGCCTGAATCGCGCGCAAGACTGCGTTGACCTTTGCTCGGCGTCGCGCTATCGCTCGCCCGTGGCGCTTTGTTACCAGATTGCGGGCCACGTTAAACATTCCGCTAAAAGGGTCAGGGTCATTGCCCCGAAGCCCTTTGGTTTCGGGGTTTTTCTTTGTTAAAAGGGCTGGCAGGATGACAAAAGACTGGAAAACGCGCACCAAGCTTGTGCACGAGGGCTCGCGCCGCAGCCAATATGGCGAGATGGCCGAGGCGATCTTTTTGACCCAGGGCTTTGCCTATCCCACCGCTGAATCCGCCGAATCGCGTTTTGTGCAGGCGGGTGAGGATGAGTTCATCTATGCCCGCTATGGCAATCCGACCACCCGCATGTTCGAAGACCGCATTGCCGCGCTCGAGGGCTGCGAAGATGCCTTTGCCACGGCATCAGGCATGGCGGCGGTCAATGGCGCGCTGACGTCGATGTTGCGGGCGGGCGATCATGTGGTGTCGTCACGGGCGCTGTTTGGCTCGTGTCTTTATATCCTTGAAGAGGTGCTGACCCGTTACGGCGTCAATGTCACTTTCGTCGATGGTGCCGATCTTGACCAATGGCGCGCCGCGATTACCCCGGCAACCAAGGCGGTATTTTTTGAATCGATGTCGAACCCGACGTTGCAACTGGTGGATATCAAATCGGTGGCCGAGATTGCCCATGCAAATGGTGCGCTGGTTGTGGTGGATAACGTCTTTGCCACCCCGATCTTTTCGCGTGCGGTCGAGCAGGGCGCGGATGTCATCGTCTATTCCACCACCAAACATGTCGACGGGCAGGGTCGTGCGCTGGGCGGGGTGATCTGTGGCACCAAGAACTTTGTGCGTAAGGTGGCCGAACCTTATTTAAAGCACACCGGCGCTGCGATGAGCCCCTTTACCGCTTGGATCATGCTGAACGGCATGGCGACGCTGGATCTGCGCTGCCGTGCGATGGCCGAGTCTGCGCTGAAAATCGCCCAGGCGCTGGAGCAAAATCCCGCCGTGTCCAAGGTGATCTACCCCGGCCTTGCCTCGCATCCGCAGCACGCTCTGGCGATGGCGCAGATGGGGTCGGGCGGCACTTTGGTGGCCTTTGAGATCAAGGGCGGCAAAGAGGCTGCGTTCAAATTCTGCAACGCATTGGACATCATCAAGATTTCGAACAATCTGGGCGATGCCAAAACCATTGCCACCCATCCCGCCACCACCACGCATCAGCGCCTGCCGCAGCCGCAAAAAGACGCGCTGGGCATCACCGGCGGGCTGATCCGGCTTTCGGTTGGCCTGGAAGATCCAGGCGATTTGATTGCAGAGCTGACCGCCGCTTTGGCATGATCGTCAGGCCCTATCAACCAGAAGATACCGATGCGCTGGCGCAGATCTTTTACGATGCGGTTCGCATTGGGGCCGCGCCCTATTATACCACAGCGCAGTTGCAGGCTTGGGCGCCTCAGCGCCCATCGGCGGCGGTTTGGGCGGCACGGCTGACAGGGCTGACCTGCTTTGTCGCTTGTGATCCGCAGCCCTTGGGCTTTATGGCTTTGCGGGCTGATGGCTATCTGGATCTGGCCTTTATCGCCCCCGTGCAGCAGCGTCGCGGTGCGGCAAGCCTGCTGCATCAAGCCGTGCTGACCCATGCGCAGGGCTTGGGGCTTAGCCAGCTGACCAACGAATCAAGCCTTGCTGCGCATGGGTTTTTTTCGGGGCAGGGCTGGCAAACCCTTGCGCGCCAAAGCGTGCAGTGCCATGGGCAAGCGATTGATAATTTTCGGATGCAGCTGGAAATTCACAGATAAATTCACCCAGCGTTAATCCAATGTCGCCTTTGCCGCGTATCTCTTCGGTAAGGCTTGGGTTAGGGGGCTGCTTCCTCTATATTGAAGGTCTGCAACCTTTGGGGGCGCTGCCATGAACATTCATATGACGGATCGCGATTACAAACCCGGTCGGGAAGAAGCAGAGGCGGCTTTGGCCACCCTGCGGCTTTGGGCCGCGCGCGCTTCTGATGCCGAGATTGTGGCGCTGGCGCCCGAAGCCGGGGCTTTGGTGGGTGGCGGCTATCCAGTGATGTCGCGCGAATATCCCAGCGATTTTATCGCTGATGACGATTACAAAGACAGCATGCCCGATCTGCAAAACGGCCCTGCAAGCCTGATCGTCGGCGCCAAGCAAACCATCCAGCACGTTGGCATTTCAAACTTTCGCCTGCCGATCAACTATCGCACCCGCGACAATGGCCCGCTGACGCTGGAAACCTCGGTCACAGGCACCGTAAGCCTTGAAGCCGAGAAAAAAGGCATCAACATGAGCCGGATCATGCGATCGTTTTATGCGCATGCGGAACGTGATTTCTCGTTTGGCGTGATCGAGCATGCGCTGGAAGATTACCTGACCAATCTTGGGTCTTTTGACGCCCGCATCCAGATGCGCTTTTCCTTTCCGATGAAGGTAGGTTCGCTGCGTTCGGGTCTGTCGGGCTGGCAGTATTACGACATCGCTTTGGAATTGGTCGATGTGGCGGGCCTGCGCACGCGGATCATGCACCTTGATTTCGTCTATTCATCGACCTGCCCGTGCTCGCTCGAGCTGTCCGAACACGCGCGCCAAACCCGTGGGCAAATGGCGACGCCGCATTCGCAACGCTCAGTGGCGCGGATTTCGGTGCAGGTGCAGGGCGACACCTGCCTATGGTTTGAAGACCTGATTGAACTGGCGCGCTCTGCCGTGCCGACCGAAACCCAAGTCATGGTGAAACGCGAAGACGAGCAGGCCTTTGCCGAGTTGAACGCCGCCAATCCGATCTTTGTCGAAGATGCTGCGCGCAGTTTCTGTGCGGCCTTGCAATCCGATCCTCGCATTGGTGATTTTCGGGTTGTGGCCAGCCACCAAGAAAGCCTGCACAGCCATGACGCGGTGTCGGTGCTGACGGTTGGCGAAACCTTTGCGGCGACCTCGTTGGACCCCAAACTTTTCGCCAGCCTTTATCACGTTGGCTGAAAGATCAGGGCGGGGTTATCCCCGCCCGATCAAGGCTTTAGTCCCAACAAGACACCAGCACCGTCATGCCCATGCCCGCAGCAGACAAAGCGTCTGGCGTGGCAATCTCGGTGACTTCGCTCATCTGCGCTGAAATCCCTGCCGCCAGCAGGGCCTGCGCGATCGCGGGGGCTTGCACGGCAAAGGCCACGCCTTCGGGCAAGACCTTGGCACCGGTTTTCACCCCCGCCAAAACCATGCCGATCACCGACCCTGTCGCATCCAGCACCGGCCCGCCCGCATCGCCCGGCAGCAAGGGCAGGCTTAGGCGCGCGACACCGGCCTCGCCATTCAGCCCCACGGTTTCGGCCAAACTGCCCAGCGTCAGAACCGGTGCTGGCAGCTTGCCTTCATAGGAATAACCCGCGACGGAAATCTGCGCGCCTGCGCGGGATGGTCCCGCTTGCAGGCGGGCAAATACCTCGGGGGCCAGCGTCTGTTTGGGGCGCAGGATCGCCAAGCCCGAACTTGCATCTTGCGCCAGAACATCAGCCTCGGTGTCGGTGTCAATCGTCACCCGCGCGCATTGCGCCACGGCTTCAATGGTTGTCACCACATCGCCCTTGGCGTCGACATAAAACCCCGAGCGTGACAGCCTTGGCATCTTGACCTCTAGCCCCGACAGCAGGCCGGCGCGCGCGGTATCGTCCAAGGGCACAAGGCCGGGGTCCAGCGCCTTGGTGCCGGTCGAGGCAAAGCTGGACTGCATCAGCGGCAAAATCCGCGCCATCCGCGCCGCATCTTCCGGTTTCCAGACCACCAAATAGCCCTTGACCGTGCCGTCTTTCAGCTCGGCATAGGCATAGCTTTCCACCTTATCCGAGGCGGCGTTGATGCTGAAGCTGCGCTCGCCCCGGCTGCGCGCGCCCTCTGCTGGCACCACTTCCAGCGTTTGCAGCACATCGTAAAGCCCGAATAAACTGGCCTTATCGCCGGGTTCCGAGATCAGGATCACCCGCAGATCAGATCCGTTTTTGGCGCTGAAATGCACGAAGGGGGGCTCGTAGTGGTCAAATTCCAGCATCGCCATCGGCAGCGTCATCTCGATGCCTGCCTCTGGTTCGGCCAAGCGTTCAAAGCCAAACTCGGCCAGATCGGCCTGATGATTAGAGGTCAGAATGCCGCGCTGATCGGTGCTAAGAACACCGGTCGGCTCGAAGCCCGCAGCGGTTTGCCATGCCACAATCGAGGCCCGCGTGCCCTTGCCAAATGATCCGTCGATCTTGCCGGCATAGACGCCATACCAGGCCAGCGCCTCTTGCAGCGCCATGCGCTCGTCGCGGGTCAAACCGGCCTCTGCCGCGCGCGCCTGGGCAAGGGTTTCTACCACAACCTCGACCTCTGCCTCGGGCAGGGCTTGGGGTGCTGCTGCCACGTCTGGTGGTTCTGGCGTTGTCTCTAGAAGCATGCTGGCTTGTCCGATCGGCCAGAACTGCAATTTATGAAGACGGCCGTCTGTTATGTAACTGTCGCGCGGGATTAAACCCTGCCGCTTTAGGTCCGACAGCCTGCCCGCAGCCTCGGCAGCGGCATAGGGCCCCAAGGTCACCGCATACCATCCGGTTGCGATCTGAAATCCGGCCACATCGGGCAGGGCTGCGGCAAAAGCGCTTGCCCGATCTTGCGCATCACGCAGGGTCGGCAGGGCTTCGATCTGCACCCAGGCCTGTTGCTGGGCCGATGCAGGGGCAAGTCCAGACAAAAGGGTCAAAACCACAAAGCTTAAAACGCGAAATATCATAAAATCGTCCATCATTTTTTTGGCAGCAAAGCAGCTCTGCGGCAAACCTAACCAAAGCCACGCAAAGTTGCACCCGCTTTTCGTGCGCAAGGCCCTGCGCCGCATTGACCCTTGGCTCTGTCTTGCCTATGGAAAGGCTGCATTTCAAGAGGTCTGGTATGGCGCACGCATCCAAAGCACCACAAAGCTTTCAGGAAATTATCCTGCGGTTGCAAAACTATTGGGCCGATAAGGGCTGCGCGATTTTGCAACCCTATGACATGGAGGTCGGTGCAGGCACCTTTCACCCCGCGACCACGCTGCGCAGCTTGGGCTCCAAGCCTTGGGCTGCGGCCTATGTGCAACCCTCGCGCCGCCCCACCGATGGCCGCTACGGTGAAAACCCCAACCGTTTGCAGCATTATTATCAGTATCAGGTCATCATCAAACCTTCGCCGCCCGATATGCAAGACCTCTATTTGGGCTCGCTCGCCGCCATTGGTATTGACGCCAGCCTGCATGACATCCGCTTTGTTGAAGATGACTGGGAAAGCCCAACGCTGGGCGCTTGGGGCTTGGGCTGGGAGGTTTGGTGCGACGGCATGGAAGTGTCGCAGTTTACCTATTTCCAACAAGTCGGCGGCCATGATTGCCACCCGGTTTCGGGCGAGCTGACCTATGGGCTGGAACGGCTTGCGATGTATGTTTTGGGCGTGGATCATGTGATGGACATGCCCTTTAACAACCCACAGTCGCCAATCGCGCTGACCTATGGCGATATTTTCCGTCAGACCGAAGAAGAATATTCGCGCCACAACTTTGACGGCGCTGACACCGCCCAGCTGTTGCGCCATTTCCAGGATGCCGAGGCCGAATGCCAACGCCTGCTGGATTTCCCGCCGCTGGACCCAAAGACCGGCAAAACCATCATCATGGCGCATCCTGCCTATGACCAAACCATCAAGGCCAGCCATCTGTTCAACCTGCTTGACGCGCGCGGCGTGATTTCTGTCACCGAACGCCAAGCCTATATTGGCCGCGTGCGCGCATTGGCCAAGAAATGCGCCGATGCCTTCCGGCTGACCGAAGCTGGCCGCGATGCCGAGGTGGCTCTGTGAATGGCAAGCTTGTCGCGGGGTTTATCGTGATCGTCGGGGCCGTCGCAGGTGTGGCGATGTATTACCTGCAAGAATACGCCTATTATACCAAGGCCGTGTTCAAACCGGGTGCCGAAATCGCGCTGACCCTGATCACCTCGGGCCAGCCCGAACCGATCTTGGCCGAGGGTATCGAGGGCATCGACGCCGACAGCTCGCCGCTGCGGTTTCGCGCCTGTTTCCATACCCCGATGACCCAAGCCATGCTAAGCGAGACCTATCAGGCCTATCAAGGCGCTGTGCCGCTGATCGCGCCCTCGTGGTTTGACTGCTTTGACGCTGCCAAAATCGGCGCTGCGCTGGAAAATGGCGAAGCCCTCGCCTTTTTGTCGCAATCCAACATCGCCCCTTCTGTTGACCGCGTTGTCGCCGTCTTTCCCGATGGCCGCGCCTATGCATGGCACCAAATTCACCCCGGAGCCGAGGTTCAATAAATGTCCGACCTGCTGATCGAACTCTTCTCCGAAGAAATCCCCGCCCGCATGCAGCTGCGCGCGCGCGAAGACCTGAAATCCTTGATCACCAATGGCTTGGTCGAGGCGGGTCTGACCTATGCTTCGGCCGGGGCCTTCTCGACCCCGCGCCGCCTTACCCTGTCGATCGAAGGCCTAAGCCAGCACTCGACCCCCACGCGCGAAGAGCGTAAAGGCCCAAGCGCCAGCGCCCCAGCGGCGGCCATCGACGGCTTTTTGCGCGCCACTGGCCTGACGTTTGATCAGCTGGAACGCCGCGCTGACAAAAAGGGCGAGACGCTTTACGCCGTGATCGAAAAGCCCGGCCGCGCCGCCCCCCAGATCATTGCCGAGGTGCTAGAGCGCACAATCCGCAGCTTTCCTTGGCCGAAATCCATGCGCTGGGGCACAGGCACGTTGCGTTGGGTCCGTCCTCTGCATTCGATCCTTTGCATCCTGTCAGATGAGGGCGGCAGCGAAATCGTGCCGCTGACGCTTGACGGTCTGCAGGCCAGCAATACCACCGCAGGCCACCGCTTTTTGGCACCAAACCGCTTTTCCGTCACCAGTTTTGACGACTACGCCAGCAAACTCAAACGCGCCCATGTCGTGCTTGACAGTGCCGAGCGCGAGGCCGCCATCCTGCAAGGCGCGCAGAACCTTGCCTTCGCCGCGGGCATGGAGCTGGTCGCCGATGACAAATTGCTGACCGAAGTCGCAGGCCTTGTCGAATGGCCAGTGCCGCTGATGGGCCGCATCGACGACGCCTTTTTGGCGCTGCCGCCCGAGGTGCTGCAAACCTCGATGCGCGAACATCAAAAGTTCTTCTCGACGCGCAACCCCAAAACCGGCCGCATCGAAGGCTTTGTCACCGTCGCCAATACCGAACCCGCCGACCATGGGCTGACCATCCTTGCGGGCAACCAAAAGGTGCTGTCGGCGCGGCTGTCAGATGCGAAATTCTTCTGGGAAAACGATCTGCGGGTCGCCAAAACCGGCATGACCGAATGGCTCGATGGGTTGAAATCCGTCACCTTCCACAACAAACTGGGCAGCCAGTCCGACCGCATCGCCCGCATCGCCGCCCTTGCGCGCGAAATCGCCCCACTTGTGGGCGCGGATGCTGACCTCGCCGAACAGGCGGCACGGCTTGCTAAGGCTGACCTGCGCTCGGCCATGGTCGGTGAATTCCCCGAACTTCAGGGCCTGATGGGCATGTATTACGCCCGCGAGGCTGGCCTGCCCGAAGCCGTGGCGCTGGCCGCCCGCGACCACTACTCCCCCCTCGGCCCCACCGACAGCGTGCCAACCGATCCGGTTTCCGTCGCCGTGGCGCTGGCCGATAAACTCGACACCCTCACCGGCTTCTGGGCCATTGATGAGAAACCCACCGGCAGCAAAGACCCCTTCGCCCTGCGCCGCGCCGCACTGGGGGTTATTCGGTTGATTTTGGGGAATGGGGTGCGAGCAACATTGGAAGATGTTCTTGGGAAAGCCTACATTGCGAATTTTAGACATCTAAAATGGGACAAACGAATCTTTTCTCAATCCGAGTTGGACGTCTACGCAAATACATTTGCCGAGCGTTTGGGCATAAGCCTTGAGCTTGCCAAAGAGCAAATCGAAGACCTTGAGGGCGATAACTCTGAAGCGGAGATCGCGCGTGATACTCTGTTTGCTGAGCAAGACGCTCAAAAAGATACACGAAATATTGCCGACCTCCTCGCCTTCTTCCACGACCGCCTGAAAGTCTTCCTGAAAGATCAAGGCATCCGCCACGACGTCATCGACGCCTGCCTTGCCATGCCCGGCAATGACGACCTCACCCTCTTGGTCAAACGCGCCGAGGCCCTCGCCGCCTTCCTGAAAACCGAAGACGGCCCGAACCTGCTGCAGGGCTTCAAACGCGCCAACACCATCCTGAGCCAAGCCGAGGCGAAAGACGGCGTCGAATATTCCTTCGGCGCCGACCTGAAATTCGCCGACTCCGATGCAGAGCGCGCGCTTTTCACCGCCCTCGATGCCGCCGAAGCCGCCATCACCCCCGCGATGAAATCCGAAGATTTCGCCACCGCAATGGAGGCTATGGCCAAACTCCGCGCCCCCATCGACGCTTTCTTCACCGCCGTTCAGGTCAATTCTGAAAACGAGATCATCCGTCGCAACCGCCTGAACCTGCTGCACCGCATCCGCGCCATCTGCTCGGGCGTCGCCGATCTCACCAAACTCGACGGCTAGGCTTTCATCTTGGCCTAAATATCCCGGGGGGAGGCCAGTTTGGCCCCGCCAAACTGGCCAGGGGGCTGGCCCCCCCCGCGCGCTTGGCCCGCGAAAACCCGGCAAAGCCGTCACAAAGCTTGCACCGTATCGCAAGCCGTGTATCCTGCTGGCGCAGAATAAAGGTGCCGCAGTGCAGAAAACTCTCCAAGTCTCTGATTTCACAGAACTTACCCCAACGGCTGATATCCGCGCCGCCGATCACGGCTGGCGGGCCAAGTGCTTGCAACGCCTGATCCGCCTGAACCTGCCGGTGCCCGAAACCGTGGCACTGCCCGCGCAGACCGTCCGGTCGATCGCGGCAGGACATCCCATTGATACCAAAGCGATTCTCTCGCATTTTGGCCCCTCGCCGCTGATCTCGGTGCGCCCTTCGCCCGGCAATCCCGATTGGGGCGGCCCGGGCACCATTCTGAACATTGGCATGAACGCCAGTCGCCACAAAACCTTGGTCAAAACTCATGGCCGCGAGGCCGCCGATGCGCTCTATCTGCGCTTTGTGCAAACCTATGCCACCCATGTCGCCCGCCTTGACCCCGATATGTTCGAAACTGGCCAAGCCAGTCCCGACACCCTGCGCGAGGCGCTGCGGCATTACGAACGCGAGATGGAAGAACCCTTCCCCGAAAGCGCCGAGGCCCAGTTATCCGAGGTGCTGCGCTCGATGGCGCGGGCCTGGGAGGGCACCTCTGCCCGCCTTTTGCGCCAAGCCAAAGGCGCGCCTGCCGAGGCGGCTTTGGGCCTTGTGGTGCAAGAAATGGCGCAGGGCATTGGTCAGGGTATTTCTGGCTCGGGTGTGATCCAGTTCATTGATCCCGTCACCGGCCAGCCGCAGGTCAAAGGCCGCTATCTTGGCCAAAGCCAAGGCCGCGATGCGCTAAAGAAAAACGAAGCGATCTTTCTGACCCAAGACAAGCGCGGCCCATCCTTGGAAGATATCGCTCCCGAGATTTTTGCCGATCTTGTGGCCTATGGTGCGATTTGTCGGCGCAAACTACGTGAAGAGATGCAGATCGAATTCACCATCGACGACAGCAAACTGTCGGTTCTGGATGCGGTCAAGGTGGCGCGCTCGGCGCGGGCTGGGCTGAAAATCGCGGTGGCCTTGGCCGAAGACGAGATTATCAGCCAAAACGAGGCAGTGCTGCGGGTCGAGCCGCGGGCGCTGTCGGAATTGCTGCACCCGCAGGTCGATACCCGGGCCGCGCGCGATGTGTTTGCCAAGGGCATTGCCGCCTCGCCGGGGGCGGCGGTGGGCCGGATCGTGTTTTCCAGCCAAGCTGCCCAAGCCTCGGCTGCGCGCGGCGAGCCCTGCATCATGGTGCGCCGCGAAACCGCACCAGAAGATATTCGCGGCATGCATTCTGCTGTGGGTGTGGTGACAGAACGCGGCGGTGTGACCTCGCATGCGGCGGTGATTGCGCGTGGGCTTGGCGTGCCTTGTGTGGTGGGTGCCACAGGCATACGATTGGATTCAAAGGAAAAACGCTTGGTGGCCGCCGATGGCCGTGTGTTTGGCGAGGGCGATCTGATTACGGTGGATGGCACCACCGGCCAAGTGTTGGCAGGCGCGGCCGAGATGCTGGCGCCCGCCTTGGATGATGCGTTTCGCAAGCTCTTGGGCTGGGCCGATAACGTGCGCGACATCGGCATTCGCGCCAATGCCGACACGCCTGCCGATGCCGCGACCGCGCGTAAATTCGAAGCGCAGGGCATTGGTCTTTGCCGCACCGAGCATATGTTTTTCGAGGAAGACCGGCTTGTGGTGATGCGCGAGATGATCTTTGCCGATACCTCGGAAGACCGCGCCGCAGCTCTGGCGCGCCTGCTGCCGATGCAGCGGGCTGACTTTGTGCAACTCTTTGAAATCATGGCGGGACTTCCGGTTTGCATCCGCCTGTTTGACCCGCCCTTACACGAGTTTTTACCCCATAGCCGCGAAGGTCTGCGCGAATTGGCCGAAGCTTTGGACCGCCCCTTGTCCGAAGTGACCCGCAGGGCAGAGGCCTTGGCCGAATTCAATCCGATGCTGGGTATGCGCGGCGTGCGGCTGGGTGTGGTGTTGCCGGAAATCTATGCCATGCAGGCGCAAGCGATTTTCGAGGCAACGGTCGAGGTTGCGCGCAAAGGCACCGCTGTGGTGCCAGAAATCATGATCCCTCTGGTCTCGGCCAAGCGTGAGGTCGAGTTGGTAAAGACCCATATCGACGCGGTTGCGTCCTCGGTTCGGGTGAAATCGGGCGTCGATTTCGAATTTAAGTTGGGCGTTATGGTGGAAACGCCGCGGGCGGCTTTGCGTGCGGGCGACATCGCGCAGCATGCGTCTTTCCTGTCCTTTGGGACCAACGATTTGACGCAGATGACCTATGGTTTGTCGCGTGATGACGCGGGCCGCTTTATGAACACCTATGTCCAGCAGGGGGTTTTCCCCGAGGATCCCTTTCATGTTTTGGATGTGGACGGCGTGGGAGAATTGTTGCTGATCGGGGCGGAACGCGGGCGGGCGACGCGCCCTGATCTGACGGTTTCGATCTGCGGCGAGCATGGTGGCAACCCCGAATCGATCGGATTTTGCCGCAAAGCGGGCTTTGACTATGTGTCTTGCTCGCCCTATCGCGTGCCATTGGCCCGATTAGCCGCTGCACATTTGGCTTTGGCTGATTTAAAATAATATATTAATATCAATTAATTGATGTTGATTGTGGCTTTTTGTCGGCGAAAATCCGCCTAAATTTTGGGCTGATTAAGAAGTATTCAACCCCTTGGGTAGACCATTTGGCTTGCGTGCTCTAGGCCCATCCGCTGTTGCGATGGCCGAGCCGTTGGAACGCTGCTGAAACAGACTAGGACGAAAAACATGCGCTTGCACCAAGCCTGGACCATCGCCGCAGTGGCGTTGATGGTTCTTAGCGGGGCGGCCTTCGCCGAAGTAACGGTGAGCCATTCCAACGAGCCAGCCTCGTTGATGAACACTCAATTCGCCTCGTTGCTGGGCGCCGAACATCAGGCGGTTGGCGCATTGCCTGCCGAACAGCTGCAAAAACTGTGGAAGGGGCCGCAGGTCGCGGCTCCAAAAATCGGCGTGTTCGCCCCGACGGCGAAAAAGCCTGTGCTGTTGCGCTATTCCAAAGATTGGCTCGAGCAACTGCCTCAGCCCAAGGCAGATCCGCAGTGGGATTGCCTGCGCACGGCGCTTTATTTCGAAGCGCGTGGCGAAGGCGTCAAGGGCCAGTTCGCCGTGGCCGAAGTGATCTTGAACCGGGTTGATAGCAGCCGTTATCCCAATTCGATCTGCGGCGTGGTCAAACAGGGTGGCAACCGAAGCTGCCAATTCTCATATCATTGCGATGGCATGGCCGAGGTTTTGGCCAATCCTGCCGCCGCCGATATTGCGGGCCGCATTGCGCGGGTGATGATGGATGGCGCGCCGCGCGGTTTGACCGCAGGGGCGACGCATTTCCACACCAAAGCTGTCAACCCAGATTGGTCGCGCCGCTTTGCGAAAACCGCCTCTATCGGGTCGCATTTGTTTTATCGGATGCGCTAACGTCGCGGGGCTTGCGCTTGGTGTCGGGTTCGGACTAGGGGCTTGGGGGGTAAGCGACTAGCTTGCGCCAAACACACCGCCGTTCGAGGGGCATATGACCAACGACGTAACGCTTGCCTTTGCGCATCCTGAAGAACGCTCGCTGGCCTCGGCGGGGGCGGCGCCGCGAGACCGTATATCGTTGCGCGATCACATTGTCGCGGTCGATATCGGCGCGTTTCAATCCGAACGCGGGCATCAGCAACGGGTGATGTTCAATATCGTGGTCGAAGTGCGCCCCGCGCCGCAGCCTTTGAACGACGATGTGGACCGGATTTTATCCTATGATCGGCTGACCGAAGCGGTGGCAACCGAGCTTGCGGCCGAGAGGTTGAACCTGCTGGAAACCTTGGCTGAACGTCTGGCCGAACGGATTTTGGCCGAACCGCAAGCGATGCGGGCTTTTGTGCGGATCGAAAAGCTGGATGTCGGCCCCTACAAACTTGGGGTCGAGATTGTGCGCAGCCGCGCCGAAGCTGCGATCAAAGTGGTGGGCCATGATGGCGAAGAGGCCTCGGTGCATCCGCTGGTGGTCTATCTGGACAATGCTGCGCTGGCCGCCCCCGATTTGGCGCAGCGCTTGGATGTTTGGCAGGCCGAGGCGCGTCCGGTGATCCTGACCGTGGGTCTGCCCGATCAGCCGCAGCCGCAGACCGGCCATCGCCCTACCCAGCGCCGTGTGGATCTGTTGGCGATCGAGCAAAACGCCTGGGTTCTGGCTGCACGCGATCCGCGCTGCGTGGTGATGGCGACGCGGACCGAGATTGATTGGGCAATCAAGCGCGGGCAGATGGTGGTTTGGGCGCCGTCAAAGCTGGTGCTGGATGCGGTCGACGGCCCGCACAGCCGCGAACCCGTGGCGCTGGCGCTTTGGCTGGCCGAGCTGATGGCGGCGGACCGGCTGCTTGTTCACGGCTCGGTTGCATTGCCGGCGGGAAGTCGCGTGCGCGTTGATCATGCCTAAGGCTTTGGGCTTGCCGGACTGCGCGCCGCGTTTTACCAACACTGCATGATGTATTATCGCCCCATCGCAATGACCGACCCCGCCCGCCCGAAGGATGCTTTGGCTTTGGCCGGCGGCTGGACGTGGTTTTCACAGGTCGAGGTGCTGACACGCGGCGCGCCGTCGCGGATCCTTGGCGTCGGCGATCTTGATGCCGAGATGCGGCACAGGCTGTCTGCACCGCGCGCCGATTTTGGCGGGCTGGCGCTGGATCGGCCAAGAATCATGGGAATTTTGAACGTCACCCCTGACAGTTTTTCCGATGGCGGGCTGTTTTTGAAACCCGAAGCCGCGATGATGCAGGCGCGGGTGATGGCCTCGGCGGCCGATATTCTGGACATTGGCGGCGAAAGTACTCGACCCGGTGCGGTAGAAGTGGCCGCAGAGGAAGAGGCTGCGCGCACCGCCCCAGTGATTGCAGCGCTGCGCGCGGGCGGGCTGGATCTGCCGATCTCTATCGACACCCGCAAAGCCTCGGTCGCAGAGGCGGCTTTTGCGGCGGGTGCGACGATCTTGAATGATGTCACAGCCCTGCAATTTGACCCCGCGATGGCGGGGGTGGCAGCAAGTTCGGGCGCGCCGGTGATTTTGATGCATTCGATTGCAACGCCTGCGACGATGCAAGCCGACCCGCAGTATGACGACGTGCTGCTGGATGTATACGACGCGCTGGCCGCTCGACTTGCGCAGGCAAAGGCCGCGGGCATTCCGCACGAGCGTCTTGCGGTGGATCCCGGTATCGGATTTGGCAAAACCTTGCAGCACAATTTGACCTTGTTGTCGCGGCTGTCACTGTTTCACAATCTGGGGGTGCCAGTTTTGCTGGGGGCCTCGCGCAAGCGCTTTATCGGTACCATCGGCGCCGAGGCCGAGGCGCAAAAACGCGTCCCGGGCAGCCTTGCCGTTGCCCTTGCAGGCGTGGCACAAGGCATGCAGATGATCCGGGTGCATGATGTGGCCGAAACCCGCCAAGCTATTTCGCTTTGGCAAGCCTCAAC
Organism: Cypionkella sp.; assembly: GCA_023255415.1. Lineage (GTDB taxonomy): Bacteria > Pseudomonadota > Alphaproteobacteria > Rhodobacterales > Rhodobacteraceae > Cypionkella. The sequence goes on from JALRIN010000003.1 coordinate 98,017, forward strand.
TTCAGGAGTGGCGCAATGAGCCCCAAGCTTTTCGGCACCGACGGCGTGCGCGGCACCGCCAACAGCTATCCGATGACGGCCGAGATGGCACTAAAGTTGGGCGCCGCGGCCGGGCGGTTTTTTCGCCGTGATGGCAGCACCGCGCACCGTGTGGTGATCGGCAAGGACACGCGGCTTTCGGGCTATATGCTGGAAAACGCGCTGACTGCGGGGCTGACCTCTACGGGCATGAATGTGCTTTTGTTGGGGCCGGTGCCGACACCTGCAGTGGGGTTTCTGACCCGCTCGATGCGCGCCGATCTGGGCGTGATGATCTCGGCCAGCCACAACCCGCACCATGACAATGGTATCAAATTCTTTGGTCCCGATGGCTTTAAGCTGTCAGATGCGGCTGAAGAGGAAATCTCGGCCATGGTCTTTGGCGATATTGCCTTGGCCGAACCAGAAAACATCGGCCGTGCCAAGCGGATCGAGGATGCGCGCGGCCGCTATCAGGAATATGCCAAGACCACCTTTCCCTCAGGCCTGCGCTTGGATGGGCTGAAGGTGGTGATCGATTGCGCCAATGGTGCGGCCTATAAAACCGCGCCCGAGGTGCTGTGGGAATTGGGGGCCGAGGTGATCTCGGTCGGGGTGACGCCGAACGGCAAGAACATCAACGACAGATGCGGGTCGACCCATACCCAAACAGCAGCCGAGGCCGTGGTGGCGCATGGCGCGCATGTTGGCATTAGTCTGGACGGCGACGCCGATCGGGTGATGATCTTGGACGAAACCGGCCATGTTGCCGACGGCGATCAGATCATGGCGCTCTTGGCGGGGCGCTGGGCGGAGGAGGGTCGGCTGCTGGGTGGCACTTTGGTCGCGACGGTGATGTCAAACCTTGGGCTTGAACGCTTTATGACATCGCGTGGCTTGCGGCTGGAACGCACCGCGGTTGGGGATCGTTATGTCGTCGAGGCGATGCGGCGCGGCGGCTTTAATCTGGGCGGCGAGCAATCGGGTCATATCGTGATGACCGATTACGCCACCACCGGCGACGGGCTGATTGCGGGTTTGCAGTTTTTGGCGGAAATGGCGCGCTCGGGGCGCTCTGCCAGCGATTTGGTGCATCAGTTTGAAACCGTGCCGCAAATGCTGCAAAACGTGCGTTACGCGGCGGGGCAAAACCCCTTGGCAATCGAAGCGGTGCAGGCGGTGATTGCCGCCAAAACCAGCCAGATCGAAGGCCGTGGCCGGATTTTGATCCGCAAATCAGGCACAGAGCCGCTGATCCGCGTCATGGCAGAATGCGAAGACGAGGCGCTGCTGCGCGCCGTGGTCGAAGAGATTGTCGGCGCAGTGCAGGCTGCGATCTAGGCGCGCCTTTGGCTAAGCGCCATGCCGCCAAGGATCAGCGCCAGCGCTAGAAAGAATGTTGGCGGCAGCGTTTCCTTGAGTAAAACCGCACCAAAGGCCATCGACCACAGCGGCACCTGATAATTCGTCAGCGTCATAAAGCCCGACCCAACGCGGCGAATGATGCTGACCCGCAACAAGGCGGCCAGCGCTGTCGGCATCAGCCCCAGAAACACGATGGCGATGGCTGGCTGCGTGCCCGCCCAGTGCGGCAGGCCTTCAACCGACAGCATCGCAGGCACCAAGACCGCCGCGCCCACAATCAAGGTAGCGGCGGCAAAGCCCACAGGCTCGACCTTGGGGCAGCGCCGCGTCAGCACCGACGAGACCGAATAGCACAGCGCCGCCAGAAAACACGCCAGATGCGGCAACAGGCTTGGCCCACCGTCCAGCGCGGTTGGGCCAAGCACCAAAACCACGCCGGCAAAGCCCAGACCAAAGCCCAGGGATTTGCGCAATGTCATCTTCTCGTCGGAAAACACATGCGCCAGCGGCAGCACGAACAGGGGAACCGCCGCCATCGACAGCCCGGCAAAGGCCGAAGGCACCGAGGCCTGCGCCCAGGACAACAGGAAAAACGGCAGTGCGGTCGACAGCACGCCCGCAGGCAGGATATAGCGCCAGACCGCCCAGCCTTGTGGCAGGCCCAGACCCATCACCCGCAGCGCCAGCAGCAAGGTGACCGCGCCAAAACTGGTGCGGGCACAGGCAACCGTCAACGGCCCATAGCCTTCAAGCGCAAAGGCAATCACCATAAAGGTGCCGCCCCAGACAAGGCCAAGGGCGAAAATCGAAAGCCAGTCGTTGCGGGTGGGGGTCATTGCGCCGTCCGTTGGTAAAACTCTCGGCCCTCAGTGGCCTTGCGCCACGCAAAAGGCCAGAGGTTTCCCTCTGGCCCATCACTTTTGCTGTGGCGTGCGGTCTTAGTTGCGGGCCTTGTCGACCATTTTGCCTTTGGAGATCCAAGGCATCATGTCGCGCAGCTTTTTGCCGACCAGTTCGATCTGATGCTCGTCGTTAGAGCGACGCGAGGCTTTGATCGTTGGCTGACCCACCGCATTTTCCAGCATGAAGTCGCGGACGAATTTGCCGGACTGAATGTCGGAGAGCACGGCCTTCATGCGGGCCTTGGTCTCGTCGTAAGGCAGGATGCGCGGGCCGGAAACATATTGGCCATATTCCGCAGTGTTCGAGATCGAGTAATCCATATTGGCGATGCCGCCTTCATAGATCAGATCGACGATCAGCTTCACTTCGTGCAGGCATTCGAAATAGGCCATCTCTGGCTCGTAGCCCGCTTCGACCAGTGTCTCAAAGCCCATACGGATCAGCTCGACAAGGCCACCGCAGAGCACGGCTTGCTCGCCGAACAGGTCGGTTTCGCATTCTTGGCGGAAGTTGGTCTCGATGATGCCGGAACGACCGCCACCGATGCCCGAGCAATAGGACAGACCAAGTTCCATCGCTTTGCCGGTTGCGTCTTGGTGTACAGCCACAAGGCAAGGCACGCCGCCGCCTTTGGTGTATTCGCCGCGCACGGTATGGCCGGGGCCTTTAGGTGCCATCATGATGACGTCAACGCCGGGCTTGGTTTCGATCAGGCCAAAGTGGACGTTCAGGCCGTGCGCAAAAGCAATGGCCGCGCCTTCGCGCAGGTTGTCATGCACGTATTTCTTATAGGTGTCGGCCTGCAATTCGTCGGGCATGGTGAACATGATCAGATCACACCAAGCGGCGGCTTCTGCAATGCCCATGACCTTCAGGCCTTCGCCTTCGGCTTTCTTGGCGGAAGGCGAGCCCTCGCGCAGCGCCACGACAAGGTTCTTTGCGCCCGAATCACGCAGGTTCAGCGCATGGGCGTGGCCTTGGCTGCCATAGCCGAGGATAGCGACTTTCTTGTCCTTGATCAGGTTGATGTCGCAGTCACGATCGTAATAAACGCGCATGGGGCGCTCCCTTTCATGTTGATGGGGGCAGCATAGGGATTTTTGGGCTGTTTGCTCTGCGTTTTTCTGCTAATTCTGGAAAATGATGGACAATTCATTCTGGAAATAGGCTAATACTAGATAAATCATGCAAACCGATGAAACCGACAGACGCATTCTGCGGCATTATCTGGCCGACCCCAGCCTTGCGCGCGCCGATCTTGCGCAGCAGGCGGGGGTGACGGTGGCGACCTTGTGGCGCAGGCTGGAACGGATGGAGGCGGCGGGGCTGATCGGCAAGCCGCGCGCGGTGATTGACTGGCGCAAGCTGGGCTACGAGGTCGAAGTTTCTTTGCGCTTTACGCTGGATAAAACCGACCCGCGCGCCTTTGACGAATTTATCGCCGCCGCCCGTGAGGTGCCCGAAGTGGTGGCAATCGAGACCTTTTTGGGTCGTGTCGATGTGCGGCTGAACGTGATTGCGCGCGAAATGGCGCAGTATCAGCAGATCTACCGCCAGCAGATTTTGGCCTTGCCGCATATTGCTGAACTGGACGCACTGATGCTGATCGCCACGATAAAAGACGGCGAGGGGCTGCCGCTGTGATGGATCTGGACGATATCGACCGGATGATTTTGCGCGAAGTGTCGCAGGACGCGGGCCTTTCGGCGGGCGAGTTGGGGCGCCGGCTGGGGCTAAGCCAGCCTGCGGCCTGGCGGAGGATCAAGCGGCTGCAAGAGGCGGGCGTGATCGCGGGGGCGCGGGTTGATGCCGACCGCGCGGCGCTTGGCTTTGGCGTGACGGTGTTTCTGGGTGTGAAACTGGCAACTAAAGGTCGGGTTTCCTTGGAAGATTTCGAACGCGCGGCAGGCGCTATCCCCGAAGTGCAGGTGGTGCAGCACGTTTTGGGGCTGTTTGATTACCGCCTGCGCGTGGTCGCGCGCGACATCGCCGATTTCGAACGCGTGCTGCGGCGGCGGGTGATGACGCTGCCCGGTGTCGGCCAAGTCGAGGCGAATGTGCTGCTGACCGAAGAACGCCGCCGTGGCCCCTTGGGTTAAAGGGGCTGGTTTTTGGCCCCTGCTGCGCTATCTTGCGCTGAAATAAGGGAGAGCGCCGATGAAACTGCCACATGCACATGTCGATCCAGAGGGTCTGGAAGAATTCTCGGTGGTCTTCACCGATCGGTCTTTGAACCATATGTCGGCGAAATTCCAAGGCGTGATGCGCGATGTCTCGGCCCTGCTGAAAGAGGTCTACAACGGCTCGGCCACGGCGCTTATTCCGGGTGGTGGCAGCTATGCGATGGAAGCCGTGGCGCGGCAGTTTGGCCAAGGCAACGTGCTGATCGTGCGCAACGGCTGGTTTTCCTATCGCTGGACGCAGATCTTTGACGCCGGCGGTTTTGCGCAGTCGGCCACTGTGGTGATGGCGCGCGCGGCTGGCAATGGTGCGAAAGCCGCCTTTGCGCCGCCTCCGATCGACGAGGTTTGCGCCAAAATTCGCGAAACCAAGCCCGAGGCCGTGTTTGCGCCGCATGTGGAAACCTCGGCCGGGATTATCCTGCCCGACGATTACATCGCCGCAATGGCTGCCGCCGCGCATGAGGTTGGTGCGTTGATGGTGCTGGACTGCATTGCCAGCGGCTGCATCTGGGTCGATATGGCGGCGACGGGGGTCGATGTGCTGATCTCGGCGCCGCAAAAAGGCTGGTCGGCCTCGCCTTCGGCTGGCATCGTCGTGTTCAGCCCCTTGGCTGAAGCGCGGCTAGAGGCGACAACCTCGAACAGCTTTGCGATTGATCTGAAGAAATGGCGCAGCATCATGGCCACCTATGAAGCTGGCGGCCATGCCTATCATGCCACCATGCCAACCGATGCGATTGTTGGTCTGCGCGAGGCCATGCTGGAAACCAAAGCGATGGGCTTTGCCGAGGCCAAGGCCGCGCAATGGGCCTTGGGCCGTGCGGTGCGCGCCCTGCTGGCAGAGCGCGGCGTGGTCTCGGTTGCGGCCGAGGGCTTTGCGGCACCGGGTGTCGTGGTCAGCTTTACCGAAGATCCGCTGGTGCAAAACGGCGCAAAGTTCCGCGAGCTGGGCATGCAGATCGCGGCTGGTGTGCCTTTGCAGGTGGGCGAGGGCGCTGAATTCCGCACCTTCCGGCTGGGGCTGTTCGGCCTGGATAAGCTGGTGGATGTCGAGGCCACAATGGCGCGGCTGCGGCGGGGCATCGAGGCCGTTTTGTAACAGATTAAACCCTGTGTTTTCAAAAGGGCCGCCCGGTTTGGCGGCCCTTTTTCAATCGGCGTTGCGCAGGCCAAGCCCGGCTTTCATCAGGGTTTTGCGCAAAGGCGCAAAGCTATAGGCGGCGTTCAACGCGCCCGCGCGCAGATCGCGCAGCCCTTGGCCCTGCATCATCGAAGCGCGGTTCAACGCATCAATCCCTGTCACCCGCGCGGCTACATCCAGATGGCGGCTGCGGTGATAGGCATCCAGCATTGCGACACTTCCAAGCCCGGCGCGGTCGGCCTGCGCCAAGTCGAGCAGGCAGGCCAGATCGGCAAGGCTCATGTTCAAACCCTGCGCGCCGATGGGGGGCAGCACATGCGCGGCCTCTGCCAAAAGTGCGGTGCGCTCGCCCGACATCCGGTCGGCAACCTGCGAGATGATCGGCCAAAGCGAACGCGGGCTGGCAAGGCGCAGCTCGCCCAAAATGCCACAAGACCGCAGATTTGCCGCTGCTTCGAACTCTGCCACGGGCAGGGCGGCCAACCGCTGCGCCTGCGCTCCGGTCTCCATCCAGACCACGGCAGAGCAGGGGCCGCCGTCGCGATCAGGCAGCGGCACCAGCGTGAACGGCCCGCCAGAGCGGTGAATTTCGGTCGAAACATTGTGATGCGGGATCGGGTGGTGTACCGCAAAGACCACGGCTTTTTGTCCATAGCGCGTTGTTTTCACAGAAATTCCCAGGGCCTCGCGCATGGGGGAGGCGCGCCCATCGGCCGCGATCAACAGTTTGGCCGCAATTTTTTGTCCGTCCGACAAGGTCACCAACGCCTCTGCCTCGCGGGTCAGCAGGCGGGTGGTGGCAAGCCCGGGCAGAAACCGCACATTTGGCAGCTCGGCCAGCCGCGCCACCATTTCGCGCCGCAAAAGCCAGTTCGGCAGGTTCCAGCCAAAGGGCAGATCGGAAATCTCGCTGGCGTCAAAATCTTTGATCACGCGTGGCACCGGATCGACACCGCCCGCGTCGATGATCCGCATGATTTGCAGCGGCGCGGCATAGGGCAAAAGCCGCGACCATAGCCCCGCCTCTTGCAGCACCTTGACCGAGGGTTGCAAAAACGCGGTGGTGCGCAGATCGGCGCCCTCTGCCTCGGCCGAGGTCACGGGGGGGCTGGGATCAACGCAGATCACCGCAAAGCCCGCCGATCCAAAGGCCGCGGCAGCCGTCAGGCCCGCCACGCCGCCGCCAGAAATCAAAATCTCGGTGCTGATGCGCATGGCTTTTCCCCTTTTGCCTAATTTAGCGCGGCAGTGGCGGAAAGCGAAGCGACAAAGCGCCTCGGGTCAGGGCCAGGTGATCGAGATGAAAAACACAAACATCAGCGGCACCAGCGCAAGATAGGTCATCACCAGCGCCACCAGACCAAAGGTCTTGACCGCCAGCACAACGCCGGTCGCAAGGATCGCCAGCAGGTAATAGATGATGGTGACATCTTGGCCAATCGCCCGCGCCAAGGGTGCCAGAATTGGGGTGCGGCTGACAATACGGTCAAAGCGGGTCGCAGGAACGGTGGCGGTCATCGTCATGGAAATCTCCTGTAAAGCTATCGCTCAGATACAGCTTTGCAGTATAATTTCGACGTGGTCAGGTGTCGCAGCTTAGGTCAATTTCGCCAAAAACTGGGCTAAATCGTCGGTATGGTGGTCAATATGTCGCGCCTTCAGCGGCTTGGGGGCAACATGAACCGTGCGCATGCCAAGCGCATGTGGCACCGCAAGATTGCGCGCATCGTCTTCAAACATCGTGGCGGTGTTTGGGTCCAAACCGTCTTGTGCAAAGATGCGGGCAAAGGCTGCGGCCTCGGGTTTGGGCAGAAAATCGGCATCCTCTACTCCGTAAACCGCGTCAAACAGCCCATCTAGACCTCGTGCTTCAAGCACGCGGTGGGCATAGGGCACGCAGGCGTTGGTATAAACAATCTTGCGGCCCGGCAGGGCGCGGATCTGGGCAGCAAGGCCGGCATCGCGCGGAAGCAGCGAAAAATCAATGTCATGCACATCGCGTAGATAGGGCGCGGGGTCGACGTTATGTTCGCGCATCAGCCCGGCCAGCGTGGTGCCGTAGCTGTCCCAATAGTGCTGGCGCAGCCGATCGGCCTCGGTCTTGCCGACGCCAAGTGCTTGCATCACCCAAGCGGTCATTCGCACCTCGATCTGATCGAAAAGCCGAAATTCCGGCGGATAAAGCGTGTTATCCAGATCAAAGACCCAAGCGGTGACATGTGAGAAATGCTGTTTTATCATTGTGGTGTGGTAGCGCGAAGTTGCGCGCGCGGCAATCCGCTTGATCCTGCGCGTGGGCTGGGTAGTGTGCCTGCAGTCAAGGAGAACCACGCCGTGCAGAAAGACGCCTATACGCTGATCCTCGAATCCATCGAAGGCGGCACCTATAAGCCGGGGGATCGGCTGGTTGAAAGCGAGCTTGCCGAAGGCATGGGGGTGTCGCGCACGCCGGTGCGCGAGGCGCTGCAGCGGCTGGAAACCCAAGGCATGTTGACCCGTGACGGCCGCAGCTTGATCGTGGCCTCGCTCGATCATAATCAATTGGCGGATCTTTACGCGGTGCGCACCGAACTTGAGGGTCTAGCTGCACGCTTGGCGGCGCGGCATGCCTCGGACGAAGAGATCAGAGTTTTGCGCAGCATGGTTGAAGAGGACCGCAGTCTTTTGGGGGGCGATCCGCGGATGTTAAGCCGAGCCAACAAACGCTTTCACCGCTTGATTCATCTGGCCAGCCACAATCGGTTCTTGGTGCAGCAACTGGATCTTGTGCATCGCTCGATGGCGCTGATGGCGACGACCACCTTTGCGGCGGCGGGGCGGGACGGTGTGGCGCTGAGTGAGCATGATCAGATCGTGCGCGCCATTGAGGCGCATGACGGCGAGGCTGCCTATCAGGCGCTGAAATCCCATATCTCGAAAGCTTTCGAGACCCGGTTGCGGGTCGATGCGGGCGAATTGCAGACACGCTAGGCGTCGTAAAGCCCGTGTAGGGTTTTCTGCCAGTAGAACGGTTTGGTAAACAGCTCCCACAGGGCGCGATAGGCGGCAAGCGTTGCCAAGGGCTGATAGGCGATCAGCGTCAGCGCCCAAAGCGGGTTCAGCCCATGTTGGGTTTTGCGCAGCGCCTTGATGTCAAAATAGATAAAGATCAGCCCGCTTGAAATCATCAGCCCTGTCGCTGCAAACAGCACCAGCGGCGGAATCGCAGAGGCGATCGGGTGCTGCAGGCCAAAGGCAAGTCCCCAAAAGCTCCAGATCAGCGGGGCGAGCAGGCTTTGCAGGATGCTGGCCAAAAATTGCACCTGAAAGCCAATAAACCGCCGCGCCCCGATCTGACGCCACAGCAAGGCAGGGTCGCGCATATGGGTGATATAGGTCATCATATATCCCTTGATCCAGCGCGAGCGTTGCTTAACCCAAGCCCGGCCATGGCAATTCGCCTCTTCAAAGGTTGTGGTCTCGATCAGCTCGGTGCGGTAGCCATGACGGTAAAGCCGCAGACCAAGATCGGCGTCTTCGGTGACGTTTTGCGCATCCCATCCGCCCAAAGCCTCTAGCGCGGGACGGCGGAAAAACAGCGTGGTGCCGCCCAGCGGGATCGCCAGCCGCAGGCGTTCGATCCCCGGCAGGATCATGCGAAACCAAGCGGCGTATTCGATGGTAAAACAGCGCGACAGCCAGTTGCTGCGCGGGTTGTAATAGTCGAGCCGCCCTTGCAGGCAGGCAACCTCTGCGCCGCGCTGATAGAATCGGTCGACGACCTTGCGGATTTGATCTGGTTCGGGGGCGTCTTCGGCATCGTAGACCCCGATGATCGAGCCGCGACAGTGGTCCAAGGCATAGTTCAGAGCCCGTGGTTTGGTTTTCACCGCGCCTGCGGGCACCACGATGACCCGCATCCAGCTGGGCAGACTGCTTTTGGCCAAGGCCGCACGCGTCAGATCATCCTCTGCTTCGACCACAAGTATGATATCCAGCAGATCGCGCGGGTAATCCAGCCTGCCCAGCCGTTCGGCAAGGCGGGCCGCGATGCTGGCTTCGCGGTAAAGCGCCACCATGATCGAGACCGCCGGCAGCTGCGCGATAATTGCGGGATTGCGGTTTTCTGGCGGGGCCGGGCGGTCTGACATCAGCACAGCAAGCTTCAGCAGATTGGTGCTGAGCATCGCCAAGCTGGCCAAGACAAACAGCATTTGCAGCAAACCAAAGGGACTGAGCACCGTCAGCAGCCCGCCAGAAGCTAGCACGATCAGCCCAAGCTGCTGCAATTTTTGGGCGGTAAAGCTGCGACAGCTTTCTTTTGCGCTAACCCGGGTTTCCGCCGCCAGGGCAAGCTGGGGGCCGTGCAGGGCTAGCAACGCAGTTTCAATCGCTTGCAGCGGGGCCACGGCCATGATCACCCGGCCAAACTGCGCTTCTAGCATCGGTTTGTGGCTGGCAAATTCTTCGGGATAGGCGGTGGCGATGACGGTCGTGTCACCGATCTTGCGCCAAGGCAGCAGGCCTTCGCGCAGGGCGGCGACATGGCCAATCTGCTGGGGCAGGCGCGGGTCTGGCGGCTCTTCCACCAGATCTGCGACGCCAACAGCCCAATGCCGCGCCAAGGCAGCATAAAGCGCCTGCGGGCTGATTGCCTGCTGCGCCAACAGCCTGTCGGCCAACCGGCTTTGGTCATTGTGCTGTGACAGGGCCTGCAAAAACGCATGCGGCGCAACCAGACCTTCGCGCATCAGCGCAGAGGCAAAGCCCTGCGCAGAAGGCCGCACAAGGTCGCGCGGCTCTGGCACAGCGATGACGGCGTTAAACCGTTGGATGGGGCGCAGCGGGGTGACGGACATTCTGCCTCCGGACGATCAGATCATTCTGCGTCCGAAGGATTAAGTCTTTGTTAACGCCAGCCGATTTTTCAGCCGCGCTTTGCGTGCATCGCTGCAGCAAAGCGGTCAAACAGATAATAGCTGTCTTGCGGGCCGGGCGAGGCTTCGGGGTGGTATTGCACCGAAAACACCGGCTTGCCATCAACCGCAATGCCGCAGTTCGAGCCATCAAACAACGACACATGGGTTTCCAAAACGCCCTTGGGCAGGGTCTGGCTGTCAACGGTAAAGCCATGGTTCATCGAGGTAATTTCGACTTTGCCCGTGGTGATGTCTTTCACCGGATGGTTGGCGCCGTGGTGGCCGTGATTCATTTTCACGGTCTTGGCCCCAAGCGCCAAAGCCAACATCTGGTGGCCCAAGCAAATGCCAAACACCGGCAGATCTTTGGCCAAAACGCCCTGGATCATCGGCACCGCATAGGCCCCCGTCGCCGCCGGATCGCCCGGACCGTTCGACAGGAACACGCCCTCTGGGTTCAGCGCCAGCACATCTTCGGCGGTGGCTGTTGCGGGCAAGACCGTGACATCGCAGCCGGCCGAAGCAAGGCAACGCAGGATATTGCGCTTGGCACCGTAATCAATCGCCACCACGCGCAGGCCATCGCCCTGACGCTTGGTATAGCCCTTGGGCCAAGCCCAAAGCTGTTCGTCCCAGCGGTAGGATTGGGTGCAAGACACCTCTTTGGCCAGGTCGAGCCCGACCAGACCGGCCCAAGCGCGGGCCTTGGCAACCAAAGCGCCGACATCGAATTTGCCATCAGGATCATGCGCCAAGGCGACATGTGGCGCGCCTTGTTGACGGATGGCACGGGTCAGGCGTCGGGTGTCGATGCCACCGACGCCAATGCGGCCCTTGGAGGCCAGCCAGGCTTGCAAATCAGAGGTCGAGCGCCAGTTTGACGGCTCGGTCGGGTCCCATTTCACCACCATGCCGGCGGCGACCGGGGTTGCGGTCTCGTCATCCTCGAGATTGACGCCGGTATTGCCGATGTGGGGGAAGGTGAAGGTCACGACTTGGCCCGCATAGGACGGGTCTGTCATGATCTCTTGATAGCCGGTCATTGCGGTGTTGAAGACCAGCTCTGCCACTGTCTCTCCAACAGCGCCGAAGCCTTTGCCGTAGAACACCGAACCGTCAGAGAGGGCGATGCAAGCGGTCGGATGGTCTTTGGTGGAGGTGGGCATGGTGGCGACTCCCATTGGCAAAATCTGCCGGACACTAGTTGCGCGGGCGGCGAGGGTCAAGGGTTTGCAGGAAATGGATTTCACAGCAAAATCAACGCGTTGATATTTGGCGGCTTGGTTGCGCGAAATCTGGTGCGGGTGTAGGATCGGCGCAATGATTTAAGGAGTGCGAAAGATGGAGTTGCGCGAGCGGCTAGGGGCAGCGGTGAAGGATGCGATGCGGGCCAAACAGGCCGAGCGGCTTTCGACGCTGCGGATGATGACGTCGGCGATCAAGGATCGTGAAATCGCCGCACGCGGTGAGGCGGGCGAGATTGGCGAGGCCGATCTGCTGGCGCTGTTTGGCAAGATGGTCAAGCAACGCCAAGAAAGCGCGAAAGCCTATGCCGCAGGCGGGCGGCCCGAGTTGGAAGCCAAAGAACTGACCGAAATCGAGGTGATCTCGGAGTTCTTGCCACAGCAACTGGAGGCGGAGGCGGTGCGCCAAGCAATTGTCGCCGCGATTGCGGAGGTTTCTGCCACCAGCATCAAGGACATGGGCAAGGTCATGGGCGTGCTGAAGGCGAAATACACTGGACAGATGGATTTTGGCGCGGTGGGGGCTTTGATTAAGGCGCAGCTGGGCTGAGGCTTTGGCTGTTTCGGTTCTGGAAAAGGCATGGCATTTGGCTGTGCCTTTTTTTTGGCCTTGCGTGGAGGGACGGTGGGGCAATGGGGGTTTCACACCCCCAAAGCCCTGCGGGCTTTCCCCCCGTGGGATATTTTTAGACAGATGAAGGCGATTTAGCGGTGGCTTTGCAGGGCGTCTTGCAGTTCGGCGCGCAGTTGCAGGCGTTCGGCGGGCGAGAGGAAGGCGCCGAGTTCAACTTCGCGCGGGCCGCCTTGCAGGGTCAGGTAGTTTGGCACCGGGCCAGAGCTTGAATGCAGAATGATGCGCACCCAATGCGGGTTGGCGGCCCAGGTTTGCACGCCTTTGCGGCCATGGTGGGTCAGGGTGAGTTCGGTTTCAGACAGGGTGAGGTCTTCGAGGATTTCGCCGTCGCGAAAGCTGCGGTTAAGCGCCCACCAGATACCGGCGATGGCGGCCAGCAGAAAGGGCAGCAGGCCCCAAAGCGCCAGAGTGCCGATCAGGGCTGCAAGCGGCAGGGCGATCAGGCTGATGGTGATTGACAAAAACCAGACCATGCCGCGGCGGGGCAGGCTGCGATAGGGCCAGAGATGCAGGCGGGTTTCGCCATTCTGAGGGGGGAGCCATTCGTAGGGCATGGGGCTTTGCTTTGATCTGCAGGGTTGCGTCGGAGGTAGTGCGGGGCGGGTTAAAAAAAAGCCCCGCATCGCTGCGGGGCCTTTGGTTGTTTTGCCGCTGGCCTTAGTGGCCGTGGGCGTGGTCCCAATCTTCGCGCTTTGGCAGCTGCTCGAAAGTATGTTCGGGCGGCGGGCAAGGCAGGGTCCATTCCAGCGTGTCGGCGTATTCGTTCCAGTAGTTGTTCTGGGTGATCTTTTTGCCCCAGAGCAAGGAATAGAACACGATGCCGATGAAGAACAGGAAGGAAGCGAAGGACAAGAACGCGCCCAACGACGAGACGTGGTTCCAATAGGCATAGGCCTCTGGATAGTCGATATAGCGGCGCGGCATGCCTTGGCGACCCAGGAAGTGCTGTGGGAAGAAGGTCAGGTTGGCGCCGATGAACATCGCCCAGAAGTGCAGCTTGCCTGCCCATTCAGGATACTCGCGGCCCGACATTTTGCCAAACCAGAAGTAGATGCCGGCAAAGATACCAAACACAGCGCCCAGGCTCATCACATAGTGGAAGTGCGCGATGACGTAATAGGTGTCATGGTAAGCGCGGTCCACGGGGGCTTGGCTGAGAACGATGCCGGTGACGCCACCCACGGTGAAGAGGAACAAGAAGCCAAAAGCCCAGAGCATTGGGGTTTTGAACTCGATCGAGCCGCCCCACATGGTGGCGATCCAGGAGAAGATCTTAATGCCGGTCGGCACCGCGATCACCATGGTGGCCAGCATGAAGTAGGACTGCTGGGTGACCGACATGCCGACAGTATACATGTGGTGCGCCCAGACGACAAAGCCCAGAACCCCGATGGCAACCATCGCATAGACCATTGGCAGATAGCCAAAGATCGGCTTTTTCGAGAAGGTCGCGATCACCTGAGAGATGATGCCGAAAGCCGGAATCACGATGATGTAGACTTCGGGGTGACCAAAGAACCACAGGATGTGCTGATACAGGATTGGATCGCCGCCACCAGCGGGGTCGAAGAAGGTGGTGCCAAAGTTCCGGTCCGTCAGCAGCATGGTGATCGCGCCTGCCAGAACTGGCAAGGAC
>JALRIN010000040.1:0-244 GCA_023255415.1 Cypionkella sp.
CTTGGGCATGACCATGGGCAAAAACGGCGTCAATATCGCCAACTTTACCCTCGGCCGCTCGGGTGTCGGCCAAGACGCCATCGCCATCCTCTACCTTGATCAGGCGCTTGACACCAAAGTCATCGACACGCTGGAATCCACCGGCATGTTCCAATCGGTCAAGGCGCTGCAATTCGACGTCGCCTAAACGTCACTTGCACTTTCATCTTGGCGTAAATATCCCACGGGGGGTGCGGGGGGCGTG
>JALRIN010000040.1:251-23883 GCA_023255415.1 Cypionkella sp.
AGCCCCCCCCCCCCCCCCCCCCCCCCCCCCCCCCCCCCCCCGCTTTGCATAAAGGCCAAAGCCATGAGAACCTATGCCATCGGTGATATCCACGGCCATCTTGATCTCTTGAAGCAGGTCCATGCCTGGATCGCGGCTGATATCGCCCAATACGGCCCCGCCCCAGTGGTGCATATCGGCGATCTTGTCGATCGCGGTGCGAACAGCCGCGGCGTGATCGACTATCTGTCACAGGGCATTGCCGCGGGCCAAGATTGGGTGGTGCTCAAAGGCAACCATGACCGGCTGTTCAGCCTGTTTCTCACCGACCCAGCGGCGCAAGATCCGCGCCTGCGCAGTGATCTCAGCTATCTGCATCCACGTATTGGCGGCGGCGCGACGCTGGCTTCTTATGGGGTGCAAAATGCCGCTGACCGTCCGATTGCCCCGGTCCACCGCGACGCCATCGCCGCCGTACCGCAAGCGCATCGCGATTTTCTGCAGGCTCTGCCCACCAGCTTTCAGCGTGGCGAGGTGTTCTTTTGCCACGCCGGCATTCGCCCCGGCGTCGCCTTTGCCGATCAGACCGAAGACGATCTGACCTGGATTCGTCACGAATTTCTGGATGATACCCGCGACCACGGTGCCTTGATCGTGCATGGCCATACCGCCATCGAGGCGCCCACTCATTATGGCAACCGGCTGAACATTGACTCGAGTGCTGCCTACGGCGGCCCGCTTTCGGTGGTGGTGCTGGAAGGCCGGCAGGTGTTTCACCTCAAAGACGGCCAGCGCTATGCCCTGCTGCCGCAGCTTTAGCGGTTCATCGCCCGCAGATTGGCAAGTGCCAGCAGTGTCAGCGCTGCTGTCACCCCTCCGCCCAGCCAAAAGAATCCATGTGTCCCCAAACCCGCCAAAAACGGCGAGACCAGCAGTGGAAAGGCGATGCCCCCCGCCAAACCCGCCGAGATGATCGCGGGCGCCACCCAAGGGTGATCGCCCATTTTATGGCTGGCAGTGACATAACCGGTGGGAAAGAACATCCCTGCAAAAAAGCCCAGCGCCACAAAACAAGGCCCTGCAGCCACGCCCGCCGCGCCAAGGCAAGACAGGCTTGCCCCCGCCATTGCCAGCGTGAACAGGGTAAAAGACGGCAACACATGCGCCACAAAACTTAAACTCACCCGCGCCGCCAGAAAGGCCAGAAAAAATGCCGAAAGCCATTGCGCCGCATGGGTTTCGCTTTCGCCCGCCTTGATCAGCGCAGCAGGGCCAAGCCCGATTACGCTGGCCTCGATGCCAATGGCGATCAGCGCAAAGGCCAGCATCGGCCAATGCGGAGCAAAGGCCATAGTGTTTTGTCCCGGCAGAACTGCTTCTGCCCCGCCCGCAGCCCCAGCCGCCAAGGCCAAAGCGGCGGCAAGCGCGGCGCAAACCGCAAAAGCCATCACCGGATCATTGCCCAGCGCCACAAAGACCAAGGGCGCGCCAATCGCGCCGATGCCAAAGGTCGCGTTCAACAGGCTGACCATTGCTGGCCCCCGCGGCCCAAAGGCCCGCAGCATCCGTGGATTAAACACCACGGTCGCAGCGCCGTAGCCTGCGCCAAACACCAGCCCGCCTAACAGAGCCACGCTCCAACCCGCGCCGGTTGCCAAAAGCGCGGCCCCCAGCGCCATCAGCACCACGACCACACGCGGCGTCACAAAACGCCCCCAGACAAACATCGCGCCAACGCCAAAGGCGCAGCCGATCCAATGTGCAGAAACCAATAGCCCCGCTGTGCCCAAGCTAAGGTCATAAAAGCGGGCATAGGCTGGCAATGCAGGCCCATAAAGCGACTGCCCCGCGCCCATCAGAATAAAGGTCAAAACCCCAATCGACAGCAGGGCCGCATTGGTTTTGATAAGCTCGCGCATGGGGGCTCCTGTCTGCTTTGCGCAAGCTCTCCACTGCGCGTGTGGCGCTGTCAATTGCCCATAGATGGGGCGTCGGCTGCGCCGATCTGAAACCTGCAGGCGGGTCTTGGCCGAATGACGCGACGTCGTCCCCACAAACCGGCCGGATCATGCCAAAGTTGCCCCAATGCGGCGCAATCTGCTGCAGCGCAACCAGCGAAAAAGGCCCTGCCATGACCGAGATTTATATCCTTTCCGCCGCTCGCACCGCCATTGGCAGCTTTGGCGGCGCGCTTGCGGGCATCACGCCGATTGACACCGCCGCCCATGTCAGCCGCGCCGCAATCGCCCGCGCGGGCATCGCGGCCGAGCAGGTGGATCAGGTGGTCTTTGGCCATGTGTTGAACACCGAACCGCGCGATCTGTATCTGTCGAGGGTGGCGGCGATGCAGGCGGGGGTGCCAGAAAGCACGCCCGCGATGAATGTGAACCGGCTCTGTGGCTCTGGCGCGCAGGCCTTGGTCTCGGCGATCCAGATGTTGCAGCTTGGTGACGGCGCTGTTGCGCTTGCCGGCGGTGCCGAGGCGATGAGCCGCGCGCCCTATGCGTTGCAAAGCCCGCGCTTTGGGCAAAAGATGGGCGATACCACGATGTTGGATATGATGCTGGGGGCGCTGACCTGCCCCTTTGGCACCGGACATATGGGCATCACCGCAGAAAACGTCGCGGCGCAATATGGGATCACCCGCGCCGAACAAGACGCCTTTGCGCTGCTGTCGCAAAGCCGTGCGGCCCAGGCGATTGCCGAGGGACGCTTTGTTGACCAGATCGCGCCTTTCGAGATCAGCAGCCGCAAGGGCCCTGTGCTATTCGCGGTGGATGAGCACCCAAAAGCCAGCACGGCCGAGGCTTTGGCCGCCCTGCGCCCAGCCTTTGCCAAGGACGGCACTGTCACGGCGGGCAATGCTTCGGGCATCAATGATGGGGCGGCGGCGCTGATCTTGGCGCGCGGCGATGTTGCGGGCATTGCGCCGCGGGCGCGGGTGATGGGCTATGCGATTGCGGGGGTGGACCCAAAGGTCATGGGGCTGGGCCCGATTCCAGCGGTGCAAAAGCTCTGTGCCAAGCTGGGGATCAAGCCCGGCGATTTCGATCTTGTGGAATCCAACGAGGCCTTTGCGGCCCAGGCGATTGCAGTCAGCCGTGATCTTGGACTGGACCCTGCGCGCGTCAACCCTAATGGCGGTGCGATTGCGCTGGGCCATCCGGTGGGGGCGACGGGGGCTTTGTTGACGGTCAAGGCGCTTTATGAACTCGAGCGTTCGGGCGGGAAAACCGCGCTGATCACCATGTGCATCGGCGGCGGTCAGGGCATCGCCTTGGCGATCGAGCGGGTTTAGCGCAGCCGCACCTCTGCGCGCGCCGAGCGGCCTTCGGCGTCGATCACCGACAGGGTGACAAAACCGCGGCCCAGAGCGTCCAGCATCACCGCGCGCGCCGGTTCGGCCACCGCCACTGGCGCGCCATTGGCCAGCCAGGTAAAGGGCGGTGTGCCCCCAGAAACCCGCACCAAAACCCCATCGGGCAGCAACTCGACCTCGGCACCATCGGGCGGAAAGGCGACGGCAGGCGCATCGGCGGGGGCGTCAAAAGCGGCACTGCGACTGCGGAAATGCCGCAGCGGCTGCGGCAGATCCAGCGTCGAGACCAGCAGCGTCGCGGGCGGAGCGGGGGGCTGCGCTGTCAGCTTAGGCTTCAGCCGCGCAAAGGCTTGAAACAGCACGGGTGCTGCCATATCCGCGCCAAAGGCGCCGGGCACCGGCGTGCCATCAGGTCGCCCCATCCAGACCCCGATCACATGCCGCCCGTCATAGCCGATCGCCCAAGCGTCGCGGTGCCCGTAAGAGGTGCCGGTCTTATAGGCCAAGCGGTTGGCAGGCGCGCCGAGCGGTGGTGCAAGCCCAGCCAGAATATCACCGATCTGCGAAGCCGCAGTCTTTGACAGCACGCGCTGGCCCTGCGGATTTTGCGTCTGCGTCTTGTGGATCAGCGGCAGGCTGACCCCGCCGCGCGCGATCATCGCATAAAGCTGCACCATATCTTCCAACCGCAAACCAATGCCGCCCAAGGCAATCGCCAGCCCCGCTGTGCCATTGGGCAGCGCATAGGGCACCCCCGTCTGATCCAGCCGCGCCAGCAGTTTTGCCGGCCCCATCGCTTGGGTCAGCGCCACCACGGGGATGTTCAGCGATTGCTGCAAGGCCTCGCGGATGCGGATGGTGCCGCGATAGTGGCGGTCAAAGTTTTGCGGGCGATAGCCGTTGAAATCGCTGGGCTGATCCTCGATCAGGGTTTCGGGATGTGCGAGGCCTTCATCAAAGGCCATGCCATAAATCAGCGGTTTCAGCGTCGATCCAGGGCTGCGGATAGCGCGGGTCATATCGACAAAGCCGGCGCGCTGGTCGGCCTAAAACGCCGCCGATCCAACCGAGGCCAAAATCTCGCCAGAGGCATGATCGGCCACCACCAGCGCCACTTGCAGCCGCGCGCCTTGGGCTGCGACCACCTCGCGGGCAAGCTGTTCCAGCTTGATCTGCAAGGTTTTGTCCAAGGTCAACTGATATAGCCTCTGGCCGGGGGCTTCGGCCAGAACGCGGTCGGCCATATGCGGGGCAAGGGCGGGAAAGCTGCGGCGGGCGGCGGGCACCACCTCGCTGCGGGCGGCGCGCAACTGGTCGTCGTCAATCAGCCCATCGCGCCGCGCCCGCGCCAGAACGCGGTCGCGCGCATCAGAGGCCGCCGCTGCCGCGCGGTCTGGCCTGCGCGCCTCGGGCGATTGTGGAATGGCGACCAGCAGTGCGATTTGTGCGGGCGTCAGGCGCAGCGGTTCTTTGCCAAAATAGGCCAGCGTCGCGGCGCGCAGCCCCTCTAGGTTGCCGCCATAGGGCGCAAGCTGCAGATAAAGTGTCAGGATTTCGGTCTTGGACAAGCGCCGCTCCAGCGCCAGCGCCAGCCGGATTTGCCGCAGTTTGCCCGCCCAATGCCCGGTGCCGCTGGCTTCCAAAAGCCGCGCCACTTGCATGGTGATCGTCGATCCGCCCGAGCTGATATGCCCCTGCCAAACCGCCTGCGCCACTGCGCGCAGCATCGCGCGCGTGTCCACGCCGCTGTGCTGATAAAACCGCTTGTCCTCGTAAGACAGCAGCGCCTTTACAAAGGCCGGATCGACATCCGCCAGCCGCAGCCCCAGGCGCCATCTGCCATCTGCCACGGTATAGACCCGCAGCAAGGCACCGCGCCTGTCCACCACTTCGACCGAGCTTTGCAGGCTTAGGCTGGGCAGATCGGTGGCCATGATCCACTGATCTGTCAGATCGCGGCCAAGGCCTGCCAGAAACAGCCCCGCCGCCAGCGCAAAGACCGCAGCGCTGCGCATCACTTGGCGATTGTGACGCTGCCCGCATCACTGCGGCCGGTCAGATCGGGGCGATACATATCTTCGACCGTGGCGGCTGGCAGATGGAATACCCCCGGCGAGATGGCGCGCAGCACATAGCCCAGCTTAAACGGTTGGGCCGAGCTGCGGTCGATGGCTGCCAAAAACCGATCTTGCCGAAACTGCGCCTGCGCGACCTCGGTTTCCAGGCCAAGGCCCGCCAGCGCATCGCCAGCACTAGAGGCCAGATTGGGGTTATCAATCTCGAAGCCTGCAGGCAGCGGGTCATTCACCATCAGCCGCGCTTCGCCCCGCCCGAAAGGCGTGATGGTCAGAACGGTGACAAAGCGGTCGCCGACCTGCAGCGCGCTTAGATCCATCGGCAGCCCCTCCAGCGTATAGTAGCTGCGGCTGATCGCATAGCCGCTGCCGCCTGCGGGCACAGGCTCGCTTGGCACGCCAAAGCTGGTGACGGTGACGCTGGTATCCGCGCTGTCATTGCGCAGGGTGATCGCAGGATCGCCCTGCGCCACGCGCTGCACCAAGGGCCCCGAAACCGGCGTGCCGTTCAGGCTTAGGCCAGCCGCAGGCGCCTGCACCAGCGCATGGGCTGCAAGCAGGCTCCAGACCGCTTCTTGGGTCGACAGCCCGTGCGCGGTGACGATGCGGTCGGTCAGGGCGGTGGCATCAACCGCCTGCGATCGGGCCTCGGTCGCCAGGGCCAAGACGGCTGCGGCGTCACGCAACTGCGTGCCATAATCGGCGCGGAAGATCTGCTCGGTTTCAGGGCCCGTCGTGGCCTGCAAGGCGATCCCCGCCCGGCGGAACATCGCATCGGCGCGCGGTTGGTCGCCATAGCTTGCCAGCGCCGCCCCCATCTGCGCCATCGCCATCGGGGTGGCAAAGGCATCGCCCTTTACGTCGGCGTAATAGCGCAGATCGCCCACAGCTGCCGCACCTTCGCGGGCCAGCACCAGCAGCGCATAGGCAAGCCCCTCGCCGCCCTTGTCGAAATCGGCAGCATAGTTGACCTGATTGCGCAGATTGTCCAAGGCAGAGCGGAACGCCCTATCCGGCACAGCGTAGCCCATGGCTTTGGCGCGGCTGAGGAAATCGCTGACATAGGCGTCCAACCACATATCGCCACCCTCTTCGACCGGACCCCAAAGCCCAAAGGCGCCGTTCGAGGCTTGGTTGGTCAGCACATCGGCAATCGCGCCCTGAATGCGCTGCGGCAGATCGTCGGCCCCTTGCAGATGCAGCGCAATCGCCAGTGTGTCAAAATACAAAAGCGGCAAGGCCTTCGAGGTGATCTGCTCGGTGCAGCCATAGGGATAGCGGTCAAGCGCCGCCAAAAGCCCTGCCGCGTTCAACCGCGCCAAAGGGCCTGCGACGACCGAAGCCAGGGCGGTATCGGCGGCTAGACCGGTGAAGATGCTGTCATCCAGCGTCAGGCTTTGCCCCTGTTTCAGATCAAAGCGCGACACCCTTGCGACTGCGGGATCATTGTTTTGCACCGGCAACGTCAACGTTTTGCGCAACAGCTTGCCATCGGCGGTGGTCAAGGCGACCTCGATCGTCTGATCGCCCAGATCACGCGCGGTCAGCGGCACTGCAAACACCGCCTTGCCGTTTTGCGCCAGATCAAAGCGGTCAGGCACAGCACCCAGAGTTAAACCGTCGGAACTCACGCTTAGACCAACTTCGCCCGCAGGCCCGCTGGCGTGAATGATTTCCAACAGCATGCGGCTTTGATCGCCGGGCTGTAAAAAGCGTGGCAGGCTGGCGGTGACAACCACCGGATCGCGCACCAGCACATCGGCATTGGCCTGTCCGATGGCAGTGTTCGACCAAGCCACCACCATGACTTTGACCGTGCCATTAAACGAAGGCAGCGCAAAACTGGCACGCGCGTAGCCATCCGCCCCCACCGCAATCGGTCCGGTGAAATTGGCGACCAGATCTTCGGTTGGCGGCGGGGCTTGCAGCCGCGCTTGTGCGGCCGCATCGCCGCCCGAGCGGGTCTCCCCCATCGCGCCCGACATTCCGTCAATCAGCCGCCCATAGAGATCGCGGATGCCAACGCCCAGTTTGCGCTGGCCAAAGTAATGCCCCTGCGGGTCGGGCGGGCTATAGGCTGTCAGGTTCAAGATGCCCTGATCGACCGCTGCAATGGTGACAAAGCCGGTTTCGCCCGCCCCTAGGCCCTGAACCTTGACCGCGACGTCAAGCGCGCCGCGCGGATCAGCCTCGGGCGCGGTTTCAATCGTGGTTCGCAGCGCACGCGGACCCGGATCTATGCTGGCATAGGTCAGGCCCAGTGCACGCGCAGGGTTGCGCCCCGCCGCCACATCCATCGGCCGCAGTGCCTGCACTGTGACATAGGCCCCCGCGCCCCAATCAGCGCTGACCGGCAACGGAATCAGGTTTTCGCCCGCCGCCACCGCGACCGTCTGCATCGCCACCAGATGGTTTGACAGCACGGTGATCAGCGCCGTGCCTGCAGCCTTTGGCACCACCCGCAGCATCGCGGTTTCGCCCGAGGCATAGTCAGGCTTGTCCAGCGACATCTCTAACACGTCAGGCGAATCGGATGTATCGGCGGGGGCATACCATCCGGCATAAAACCGGGTCGAGCTTGACGGGCCATTTGGCGCAGAAACCACCAGCTCGTATTCGCCCCAGTCTACCGCTGCCGCAATCGGGGTTGCGGTGTCGCCCAGATCGGCCCTGCCTTCGGCCACGCGCTTGCGGCTGGTGACGGGTTCCCAGTTCCAGCTGCCGCCAGACTGATACCATTGATAATTGGTCTCGATCCGCGTCAGGGCCCAGGTGATCTGCATCGGCACTGGTGTCAGATCGGCACCAATCGCAATCAGATCAAAGCGCGCCTCGCTTGCCTCGGCCACCACGCCGTCGAACAAGGGCTTGATCCCGATCATGTCAGACGCAGGCGCAAGCAGCCGCGTCAGGCTACGTTCAACCGGACGGCCCGAGCCTTCGGCGATGCGGGTGGTGACCCGCAACTCAAGCGGGCGGGCGGGATCGTCGATTTGCGGCAGCGGCAGGGCAATCAGAGCTTGGCCCGTGGCATCGGTTTTCATGCCGCCAAAGCTGTCTTGCACCGGGCTGAACGGGGTATCTTCGCGGCCAAAGATATAGCGCGGCCAAGCGTCTAAACCCTTGGCTGCGCGCAGCAAAACCTCGCCCTCGATCGCCAGATCAGCGCCCGCAGCCCCAAACAGATATGTCGCGGCAACCGTCATCTCTGGGCTATCACCCAGACGAATCGCGGCATCGGGCAGGCTCTGGCGGAAATCAATGCGTTCGGGCAGGAAATCTTCGACCAGCACGGTTTTGGATTGCAACGCCGGAGCTTCTAGGTCGGCGAAAACCACCAGGCTCCATAGCCCACGCGGGGCAGAGCCTGCGACCGGCAACGCAAAGATATGGCCGCCTGCGCCCGCATCTGCCATCTGCGCGCGGCTGTATTCAACGCCGTCTGGCCTGCGCAAAATCGCGGTCAGCGGAAGACCGACGATCGCATTGGCTGTGCTGTCGCGGGTCAGGGCCGTGGCGTAGATCGTCTCGCCAGCGCGGTAAGCCCCGCGATCTGTGGTCAGAAACACATCAACCGGCGGCGCAGCCTCGCGCCCCGCAACGCCGCGATCCGAGAGATCGAATTCAGGATCGGTCAGCGACAAAAATGCGATGTCATCGCCGCCTGCAGTTGCCACGATCAGCGCAGGCGCATGGCCCCCCGTGCCCAGCGCAAGCGCTGCCTCAAAGCGCGCATAGCCCTGATCGTCGGTCACCGCCGCGCCAAGTACCTCGTTCGCGGCTGACAAAAGCTGAACCGAGACGCCCGGCTTTGCCGCTGCCGTGCCAAGGCTGCGCACAAAGACATGCAGCCCGTCTGTGCCCGACAAAGTCGTTAGCCCCAGATCCGAGATCACAAACCATTGCCAGCTTGCGGGCACGTCATAGGGGTCAACCCCCGGCACCGACGCCCGCAGGGCATAAATGCCCGCCACCTGACCCTGCAGCGCTTGGCCAAGCGGCAGGCGGGTGGTGACATCGACGTTCACCTCTTGCCGAACCAAGCCGGTGCCGTGCCAGATTTCCGCGCCGATCCTGTCGCTGAAATCCTGTTCCTGATAGCTGTTCATCGGCGCGCTGAAATAGCTGTCTTGCAGCGCGCGCAGCATGTTGCGATCCGAAATC
Source organism: Cypionkella sp. (assembly GCA_023255415.1). Taxonomy (GTDB): domain Bacteria; phylum Pseudomonadota; class Alphaproteobacteria; order Rhodobacterales; family Rhodobacteraceae; genus Cypionkella. The sequence goes on from JALRIN010000040.1 coordinate 9,789, forward strand.
TTGTAAAGCGCCAGATCCAGCTTTTCGGTGTTGACGGTTTCCACCGGAATCGCCTGATCTTGCCCGCGCGGCAGCACATAGCCCCGCCCGGCAAAGCGCACGCCGGGTTTGCGGTCGCGGACATAGGCGGTCACCTCGACCGATTTCGCCAGCGCTTGCCCGTCAGCGGCAGGCAGGCCCGCACGCAGGGTAAAGCTGTTGCGCGATCCAAACAGCACGCCTTCGACACAAAGCTGCTGAGAGCCGTCGCGGGTCACCGTCAGGCTTTGGTCGGGCAGCTGCACATAGGTCGTGTAATCAACGCCAGATTTCGCCAAAGCCTCTGACAGGGTGACGCAAATCCGTGGCCGCGCGCTGTCAGATTGCACCTCGGTTGACAGCATCCGAAACCCGTAAAGCCCGGCCACCCGATCCAAGGCCTTTGCCGTGTCCTCTCGCGGTTGCAGGGTCTGTGCCAATTGCAGCGCAGGCACGGCCAGACGGCCACGGTCCAAGCCTTCCAAGGCCTCGGCCATGGTCAGCAAAATCGCATGCCGCAAAGCTTTGCTATCGGCGCGCAAATAGGCGTTTGCGGCGGCGTAATAGGCTTGGGTATTGTAAAAGTTCGTATCGGTTTGCGCCTTTGCGGCCTGCTGGCGCAGATCGGTCGCGTAATCGGCCCAAGCCTCGGCGCTGTCGGTCAGGCTGACCAAAGTGGCATAATCTGCGACGCTGGCCAAATCCTCTGCCCGCGCGCCATTGACCGGATGCGCGTTGGCCATGGCCTCGGCCTGCGCGCGGATCTCGGTCATCTCCCAATCTTGCACAAAGCTTAACTCGGCCCGCCGCGCGGCAGCTGCCGCCAAAATCGCCGGTTCGGTGTGCATCGCATAACCCGACACCGCATTGGCAAAGCCGCTTGGGTCGCCTGCATTGGACTTGGTAAAACACGAGCCATTGCGCTGGTTAAAGGTAAAGGCCTCGCAAGCGGTGTTGCTGGCACAGGCGCGTTGGCAAGCATCGAGCGTTGTGTCGAAAATCGAGGCAATGTCGCCGCCGGGCAGATCGGTATCCTGGCTGATCACAAAGCGGGTTTCGGGGATGAAATCTTGCGCGCGCGCAGGCAGGGGCGCAAGGAAAGTTGCAGAAAAAACCATGCCAATCAAAAGGCATCCAAGGCCAGCGCGCATGTCGAAATCCTTTGAAGCAATGCCCAACTGTGACACGGGCGCCCCCGCTCTGGCAAGCTTGCAGGTCGGTTTGCACAGAAATCATCTGCGTTAATCGACCGTTCATTTTGTTGCGCGAAAGTGCGGGTCAAGAGTGGCATGTGCCTGCCCCTATTCACAGAAAGTGATGATTGTAACGCCGATGGATTTTGCGGAACGTTTGGCAAAAGAACGACGCGCGCGGCTGGCAGCAGAACGGCTGCTGCAGCACAAAAGCCGCGAACTTTTTGTGGCCAATGAAAAGCTTGGCCTGCATGCGCGCGCTCTGTCTGATCAGATTGTCGAACAGCGTCATGTCGTGGCCAATGCCCTGGGCGAGGCGGAACGGCTCAAGGGCCAGCAAACCCGCTTTGTCGCCGATCTGGACCGCGCGCATACGGTCGCGGTTATGGCAGAGCGGCGGCTGTGGGACAGCATCAACACCATTTCCGACGGCTTTGCGGTGTTTGACGCCAGCCAAAAGCTTGTCGCCGCCAATGCAGCCTATCTTGCGCTGTTCAGTGACCCCGAAATCAGGCTTGGCCTGCCTTATCCAGATCTTTTGTGCATCGTGGCGGAAAACGGCCAGATTGATCTTGGTGGCAAGACCGCTGATGTCTGGATCGCCGATATGCTGGCGCGTTGGGACAGTGATTTGATCGATCCGATCACGCTGCAAATCCGTCCGGGCACGTGGATTCGCCTGATCGACAAACGCGGGGGCGACGGCGACATGGTCAGCCTCGCGATCAATATCACCGAAGAAATGCGCATTCTGGCCGCCATAGAGGCTATTCCAGATGGCTTTGTACTTTTTGACAGGGAGGATCGTCTTTTGATCTGCAACCAAAACTACCGCGACATCTATGCAGACTCGGCTCCTGCCATGGTGCCGGGCACCACCTTTGAAGAGATTTTGCGCTATGGCCTGCAATGCGGCCAATATACCGAGGCAGTTGGCCGTGAAGACGATTGGCTGGTCGAACGCATGGCCCAGCGCAGCAGTCCCGGAACAGTGATCGAACAGCAACTGGCCAATGGCACATGGGTGCGCGCGCAAGACAAGGCCACGCCAGATGGCGGCCGCGTCGGTCTGCGCATCGACATCACGCCGCTAAAAGAACAACAAGCCGCGCTGGAAGCCGCGCGCGTCGCGGCAGAGGCGGCAAGCCGTGCCAAATCGGCATTTTTGGCGAATATGAGCCACGAGATTCGCACGCCGATGAACGGTGTGGTCGGCATGGCCGAACTGCTGTGCGACACCACCTTATCCGAAGAACAGCGGCTGTTTGCAGAAACCATCCGCTCTTCGGGCGAGGCTTTGTTGGTGATTATCAATGATATCCTCGATTTCTCGAAGATCGAGGCAGAACGGCTGACGCTGCATCCAGAACCCTTTGATCTGGAACGCACCATCCACGAAATCAGCATGCTGCTGCAGCCGCGCGCCCGCGAAAAGGGGCTGGATCTGATGATTGATTTCGACATGTTCCTGCCGACGCGCTACGTCGGTGATCCGGGCCGTGTGCGCCAGATTTTGACCAATCTGATCGGCAATGCGGTGAAATTCACCGAAAAAGGCCATGTGCTGATCCGTGTCGTAGGGCTTGAGGGCGAAACCGGTCACCACGAGCTGCACATCACCGTTGAAGACACCGGCGTTGGCATTGCTGCGGAAAATCTGGCGCATATTTTTGGCGAATTCAACCAAGTGGAAAGCGCCACCAACCGCAAGTTTGAAGGAACCGGCCTTGGCCTTGCCATCACCAAACGCTTGATCGAGCGGATGAATGGCGAAGTTTGGGTCGATAGCGATCTGGGCAAGGGCTCTTGCTTTGGCTTTCGGCTGTCTTTGCCAATTGCAGAACAGGCAGAACTCCAGCGCGGCGCGATTGCGGTGAAAAAGGTGCTGGCGGTGGACGATCAGTTCATCAATCGCACGATTTTGGAACGCCAATTGGTGCCCTGTGGCATTTCTGTGACCCTGTGCCGCAGCGGGGCCGAGGCTTTGGCGGCACTGGCAAAAGAAAGCTTCGACGTGATCATCACCGATCATGAAATGCCAGAGATGGACGGTCTGATCCTGACTCAGCGCATCCGCGAGGCGGGGATTGAAACGCCGATCCTGCTGCTTTCCTCTAGCCCTGCCAATGCCCGCGATCTGCCGGGGTCAGCGACCTTTGCCGCTTTGCTGCAAAAACCGATCCTGCGCGCCGAACTTTATCGCCAGCTGCAAAACATCTCGATGCCTGCAGCCCAGACGCCTGCGGTGCCAGCACAATTTGCCACGGCCGAGTTGCGACAAATGCGGGTGCTTGCGGCCGAGGATAATCGCACCAATCAGCTGGTGTTTCAAAAGATGGTGCGCGATGCCGATATTGAGCTGGTTTTTGCCAATAACGGCGTCGAAGCTGTGGCGCTGTTCCAAAGCTTTCAGCCCGATATGATCTTTATGGATATCTCGATGCCCGAAATGGATGGCCGCGAAGCCAGTCTTGCCATTCGCGCGCTAGAGGCGGGCAAAAGCCATGTGCCGATTCTGGCGCTGACAGCCCATGCGATGGACGGCGATTCCGCCGATATCCTGGCGGCGGGCATCGACCGCTATATGACCAAACCGCTGCGCAAGGGCATGATTGCCGAAACCCTGTCAGAGTTTTGCCCCAACGACGCCCGCCCGCCTATGCCAAGTGCTGCAGAAAACGCAGCCTAGGCTGCTTCTGTCTCGACAGCGCTGCGGGTAAAGACCATCCGCAGCGCGTCAGATTGCGCAGCCTGAAACTGATAGCCGCCCAGATCAAAACCGCGCAGATCGGCGGGGTCTGTCAGATGGTGCAGGCTGATATAGCGCGCCATCGCCCCGCGCGCCTTTTTCGCCCAAAAGCTGACGATCTTTGCCTCGCCGCCCCGCTCTTCCAAAAATACCGGCGTGATGATCGGCAGGCGCAACTCTTTGGCGTCTACCGCGCCGAAATACTCGGTCGAGGCGCAATTTACCAAGGCCTGCGCGCCAACTTCGGCCGCAAGAGCATTCAGCGCCTTGGCGATTTTACTGCCCCAAAAGGCGTAAAGATCGCGGCCTTTGGGGTTTTCCAAGCGGCTGCCCATTTCCAACCGATAGGGCTGGATCGCATCCATTGGGCGTAACAGCCCGTAAAGCCCGGATAAAATCCGCAAATGCCGCTGCGCCCAGCGCAGAGCATCGGGCTCTAGGCTGCGGGCCTCTAGCCCGGCATAGGTGTCGCCGTCGAACAAAAAGGCCGCAGGTTGACCAGCCGCTTTTGGGTCAAAGGTCTGAAAGCGATCATGGTTAAGCTGCGCCAGTTTCTCGGAGATATGCATCAACTTGCCCAGATCTGCCGCTGAAAGCCCACGCGCGATCTGCGCCAGCTTGGCAGCCTCGGCGGTGAAATCGGGCTGTGTCACGGCCAAAGGGCTGCTTTGGGCGGTCTCATTCAGGCGTTTGGCGGGCGAAATCACGGTCAGCATGGCGGCTCCTTTTCAGGATAAATAGTGGGCGGGGCGCAAAGGTCTAGGCCTCGCGCAGAACGGCCAAGAAGGCCTCGCCAAAGCGTTCGATCTTTTGCGGGCCAAGATCGCCAATCCGGTCCAGATCCGACAGGGTCGAAGGGCGGCCTTCGGCAATTTTGCGCAAAGCGCCCTGGCTGAGCGACAGTGGTTTTCCGGTGCCATCTTCGCCGCGTTGCAGCCGCAGCTGTTCTTGCGACAGCCGGTCAAAAACTTGCCCCGCATCGCGGCCAACCAGCCGTTTGCGCGCTGGATGCATCGCCCCCGCGCTGGCCCCGGTAATCACTTCCAAAAAGCCGCGACCATAGCTTTCCAGTTTTTTCGCGCCAACTCCGGTGATGCCCATCATCTCATCCAGCGAGGCGGGCCGCTTTTCGGCCATCTCGATCAGGGTGCGGTCGGCGAAAATCACATAGGCGGGCACGCCTGCGGCCTCGGCCAAGGCGCGGCGCTTGGCTTTCAGCGCCGAAAGCAGGCTCATATCCTCTTCGGCGACCATCATTTTAACGGCGACGCGTGGGGTGGCTTTTTCGACGGTATCGCTGCGCAAAGTGATCGCCGCCTCGCCGCGCAGGATCGGCCGCGCGGCTTCGGTCATCCGCAGCGCGCCAAAGCGGTCGGGGTCGGGCCGCACCAGATCGCGGCCCATCATCTGGCGAAACACCGCACCCCAAGCCGGTTTTGACAGCTCGCGGCCAATCGCAAAGGTGGGCAGGCTGTCATGGCCCTTTTCGCGGACTTTGGCTGTGCTGTTGCCGGTCAGAATATCAATCAAATGGCCCGCGCCGAAATATTCGCCAGTGCGCAGCATCGCCGAAAGCGCCTTGCGCACTGCATCGGTGGCGTCAAACAGGGCCGCAGGGCGGTCGCACAGATCGCAATTGCCGCAAGGCTCGGAGGCCTCGCCGAAATAGCCCAGCAGCACCTGGCGCCGGCAGGCCACCGCCTCGGCCAGACCCAAAAGCGCGTTCAGCCGGCCGTGATCGGCGTCTTTGCGTTCCGGAGGCGCAAGGCCTTCGTCGATCTGGGTGCGGCGCAGGCGAATGTCGTCGGGGCCGTAAAGCGTCAGGGTCTCGGCAGCAGCCCCATCGCGGCCCGCGCGGCCAATTTCCTGATAATAGCCTTCGATCGACTTGGGCAGATCGGCATGTGCAACCCAGCGAATATCGGGTTTGTCGATGCCCATGCCAAAGGCCACGGTGGCCACAACGATCAGCCCGTCTTCTTGTTGAAAGCGGATTTCGACGCGGCGGCGGTCTTCGGCATCCATGCCGCCGTGATAAAAGCAGGCGGCATGCGCGTCGGCGCGCAGGGCCTGTGCCAGCGTCTCGGTTTTCGCCCGCGTGCCGCAATAGACGATACCCGATTGGCCGCGTCGCGCGCCTGCAAAGCGCAAGATCTGTTCGCGCGGGCCATCTTTGACGGCAAAGGCAAGGTGGATGTTGGGGCGATCAAAGCCGCGCAGAAAGGTCGCTGGGGCCTCGCCGTCGAACAGGCGGGTGACGATTTCGGCGCGGGTTTCTTCATCTGCCGTGGCGGTAAAGGCCGCCAAGGGCACGCCCAAGCTGCGCCGCAGCGCGCCGATGCGCAGATAATCTGGCCGGAAATCATGGCCCCATTGGCTGACGCAATGCGCCTCGTCGACCGCGATCAAGGTGCAGTTGATCCGCCGCAGCATCGGCACGGTTTGTGCCGAGGCCAGCCGTTCTGGCGCCATATACAACAGCTTGAGCGCGCCCGCATCCAGCTTGGCGAAGACCTCTTCGGTTTCTTCTTCGGTATTGCCCGAGGTCAGCGCGCCAGCCTCGACGCCGGCTTCGCGCAGCGCGCGCACCTGATCGCGCATCAGCGCAATCAAGGGCGAGATCACCACCGTCACCCCGTCGCGGCACAGGGCTGGCAGCTGAAAACACAGCGACTTTCCGCCCCCCGTTGGCATGATCGCCAGCGTGTTGCGCCCAGCCATCACCGCATCGACAATCTCTTCCTGACCTTGCCGAAACCCGGAAAAGCCAAAGACAGTTTGCAGCAATGCGGTGGGTTCAGGCATTCTTACTCAATTCGCAATCAGGCACAGGGGGGCAGTGGCGGCTTAATAAAACGCCATCTGATTGTGCGGCAGCAGTTGCTGTAGCACCATGATGCCGATCAGCACCACCAGCGGCGAAAAATCCACCCCTGACATCGAGGGCAGCATCCGGCGGATTGGCGCATAGACCGGTTCCAGAATCCGGCCCAAGAACGACCAGAGCTGGTATACCAGCGGCTGACGAATGTTCAGCACCTGAAAATTGATCAGCCAGCTCATTAAGGCCTGCGCCAGAACGATCCATTGCGCGATCAGCAAGGCATTCCAAATTAGCGTGAAGATTAAGGGCATCGAAAGGCTCCAACCACTACAGATGGTGCCAGAGGTAACGCCAGCCCCCCGAAAGGGCAATGCTTTCCGTCGCGTTTTACTTGACCTGCGGGGGGTCTGCGGGCAGGGATGGGGCCAAAGCACAGGGGATTTGCGATGTATCCGATCTTTCGCATGGCCAAAGAGGTATGGAAATTCCGCAAAGCTGCCCCTTTGAGCATTTTGCAGCCGCATATCAGCACGCATCGGGTTTGGCCTTGGGATCTGGACGTTTGGTTCGAGCTGAACAATGGCCGCACGCTGACGCTGTTTGATCTGGGCCGAATTCCTATGGCCAAGCGGATGGGGTTTGACACAGTGACCCGCACGCGCGGCTGGGGGCTGACGGTTGCGGGCAATTCGACCCGCTACCGCAAACGGGTGACGGCGTTTCAGCGCCTGACCCAAGTCAGCCGTGTGGTCGGTTGGGACGCAAGGTTTGTCTATCTTGAGCAAAGCTTTTGGCGGGGGGACGAATGTACAACCCATATGCTGTTGCGCAATGCCTTTATCTCGAAGGCCGGAATGGTGCCGCCTGCCGAGGTTTTGGCAGCCCTTGGTCAAAGCCAACCCAGCCCGCCCTTGCCCGAGTGGATCAGTGATTGGATCGCGGCAGAGGCCAAGCGGCCTTGGCCACCGCAGCGCTAGGCCGCGCTTGCGCCAGCGCCGGTTTTCAGGCTTGATCGGATCGAACGCAAGGTAAGGGGTGGGCAATGGCGACGGCACGGCAACGCATCTGGGGATGGTGGTTTTTTGATTGGGCCAGCCAGCCCTATAGCACTCTGCTTTTGACCTTTATCTTCGGCCCCTATTTCGCCGAAGTGGCGCGCGGCTATTACATGGGCACCGGCATGGAGGAAGAGGCCGCAAAGGCCGCCGCCCAAGCCTATTGGGGCTATGGGCTGACCGCCGCTTCGATCGTGATCGCGGTTTTGGCGCCGATCTTGGGGGCTGTGGCCGATGGCACCGGGCGGCGGATGATCTGGATCTGGATTTTCTCGATGTTTTATGTGGTGGGGGCGGCGGGCCTGTGGTGGTTGGTGCCCGGCGCCGAGGCCAGCACCTTGGCTTGGGCCGTGGCGCTGTTTGGTCTGGGTTTTATCGGCATGGAGTTCACCACGATCTTCACCAATGCCCTGATGCCAAGCCTGACCGACCATGACGAGATCGGCGCGGTCTCTGGCACCGGATTCGCCTTTGGCTATCTGGGCGGTCTGCTGGCGCTGATCTTGATGCTGCTGCTGTTTGCCGAAAACGCGGCCACGGGCAAAACCCTGCTGGGGATTGATCCAATCTTTGGCCTGGACGCCGAATCGCGTGAGGGCACGCGCTTTGTCGGACCGCTGACGGCGCTTTGGTATGTGGTCTTTATGATCCCGTTTTTCCTTTGGGTGAAAGAGCCAAAGATGCCTGCGACGCGGCTGCATATCGGCAAGGCTTTGGCCAGTTTGCAAGAGTTGATCATCGGCCTGCGCTTTCGCAAAAGTCTTGCCGCCTATCTGACCTCTTCGCTGTTTTACCGCGACGCGCTGAACGCGCTTTATGGGTTTGGCGGGGTCTATGCCTCGAATGTGCTGAATTGGTCGATCACCCAGATTGGGGTCTTCGGGATTTTGGGCGGCATCACGGCGATGATCGCATCTTACATCGGCGGCAAGCTCGACAACCGCTTTGGTCCGCGCTTTGTGATCGGCTGGGCGATTGTGGTGCTGATGTTTGTCTGCATCATCATCGTGGGCATGACCCGCGAAAGCCTGTGGGGCATCGCGCTTGATCCAGCCTCGGCGACGCCAGACATCATCTTTTACATCTGCGGCGGGTTGATCGGGGCGGCGGGCGGGCCGTTGCAGGCAGCCTCGCGCACCATGTTGCTGCGCCACACCACGCCAGACCGCGCCACCGAGGCCTTTGGTCTGTTCGCGCTCTCGGGCAAGGTCGCGAGCTTTATGTCGCCGTTTTTGATCGCAGTTGTCTCGCAAGCCAGCGGGTCGGCGCGCATTGGCATCTCGCCGGTGATCTTATTGTTTTTGATCGGGCTTATTCTGTTACTTTGGGTCAATCCAAAGGGTGAACGGGTATGATAGCCAGATTTTTAGTGATTGCGGCGCTGTTTGCGCCTGTGCCGGGGGGGGCAGAGCAGCTGGCCAATAAGCTTTTTGGTGCTGCTAAAGCCCCTAGCCAGCAAGAGGCTGCACCGATTGGCACCTATGCCAGGGGCTGCGCCGCCGGCAATGTCGAACTGCCCGAATCCGGGCCGACATGGCAGGCGATGCGGCTGTCGCGCAATCGCAATTATGGCCAGCCGGTTTTGGTGCAATATCTGGAAGATCTGTCGGTCAAGGCCACTCAGATCGGCTGGAAAGGGCTTTATATCGGCGATATGGGCCAGCCGCGCGGCGGGCCGATGACCTCGGGCCATGCCAGCCATCAGATCGGGCTGGATGCCGATATCTGGATGCTGCCGCCGACAAGCCTGACGTTGTCGCGCGCCGAGCGGGAAAAGATTAGCTCGATCCCCGTGCGCTCGGCCGATCAGCGCAGTGTCACGAAAAACTGGACGCCGCAGCACGCGGCCTTGTTGCAGGCAGCAGCCTCTGACCCGCGGATCGAGCGGATTTTTGTCGCGGCGGCCGTGAAGATTGCGATGTGCAAGACCGCAAAGCCGGCCGACAAAAGCTGGCTGCAAAAGATCCGGCCGATTTATGGCCATGACACGCATTTTCATGTGCGGCTGAAATGCCCTGCGGGTGCGAGCCAATGCCAGACCCAAACGCCGACGGTGTCGCAATTGTCCAAGGGCGGCAATGGCTGCGATGAAACCCTGCAATGGTGGGTGTCAGAGGCCTATCTGAACCCACCCAAGCCGAAGCCTTCGGCCAAACCTGCCAAGCCAGTGCCCCGTAAAAAGGGTCCGCGCGATTACACCTTGGCCGATCTTCCTGCCCAATGCGCCGCCGTTCTATCCTCGCGTTAGGCCTTGGGCTGGTGTTTTTGGCGGGCCTGCAAAGCAGTGCCAGCCCCTTGCCGCCGCTGGGGTTTGTGGGGGTTTTTGACTGGCGGGCCGATGATCCGCGCTTTGGTGGGTTTTCTGGGCTGGAACTGTCCGAGGATGGCGCAAGCTATGTCGCGCTGTCAGATCGGGGCGGCTTTACCCAAGGCAAGATCTTGCGTGACGCCGAGGGCCGGATTGTCAGCATGACCGCAGCCCGCGTGCAATTGCTGCAAGGCGAGGATGGCCGGCCGCTGAAACCGCTGCAGACCGACAGCGAAGGTTTGGCGCTTGCGGCGGATGGGTCGATGTTTGTCTCGTTCGAGGGCGGTGCGCGGGTTGCGCATTACGCCCGCCTTGGCGGCCCCGCCAAAAACCTGCCGCGCGCGCCCGAGTTTGCCAAACTGCAGGTCAACTCTTCGCTTGAAGCGCTGGCGATTGGGCCGGATGGTGCGCTTTACACCCTGCCTGAACGCAGTGGACACGCAGACATCCCCTTTCCGGTCTATCGGTTTAAAAATGGCAGATGGGACACCAGTTTGTCGGTGCGGCGCGACGGTGGTTTTCTGCCTGTTGGCGCAGATTTTGGCCCTGATGGCCGCTATTATTTGCTGGAGCGTGATTTTCGCGGCCTTGCCGGCTTTGCCACGCGTCTGCGCCGATTTACCGTGACGCCCGATGCGATGACCGAGGAAACCACGATGTTAGAGACCCCGACGGGGCTTTACGACAACCTTGAAGGCCTGTCGATCTGGCGTGATCCGCAGGGTCATTTGCGTGCGAGCATGGTGTCAGACGATAACTTTGCCTTCTTTTTGCGCACGCAATTGGTCGAATATCGCCTGCCCGATTGACAGCCCGCAGCGCAGGGTCTAAGCCGCCGCGTCCCGACATGGGGCATCCAAGTCTCCGCGACCTTGTAAAAAACGGAATGAACATGAACAAACTTCTGCCCGGCGTTCTCGCCATGGCCATCGTTGTGGTGGTCTCGAATATCCTTGTGCAATATCCAATCGGCCAATGGCTGACCTGGGGTGCCTTTACCTATCCCTTTGCTTTTCTGGTGTCTGAACTCGTTAACCGCTTTCACGGCGTGCAAGCTGCGCGGCGGGTGGTCTATGCGGGCTTTGTGGTTGGCCTGATCTGTTCGCTGATCGGCACGCAAATCATCGGCGAATACGGGCCCTTGGTGACGCTGCGCGTCGCGATTGGCTCGGGCGTTGCTTTTTTGGTGGCGCAACTGCTGGATGTCAGCGTGTTTGACCGGCTGCGCCGCTCTGCTTGGTGGCGCGCGCCGTTTTTGGGATCTTTCTTTGGCTCTAGCGTCGACACGCTGTTGTTTTTCAGCATCGCGTTTTCGGCGACATTGGTCTGGATCGAACCGGGAAATGACATCTCTTGGGCGGTTGAAAGCGTGCCTTTGCTGGGCTTTGGCCCTGCGGTGCCGCTGTGGGTTTCGCTGGGCTGCGCAGATTGGGGTGTAAAAGTTGCTGTTGATATAATCGCGCTGATGCCTTTCCGTGCAATTGTCGCGAAATATGCCGCACGGGTAGCGTAAAAGCTTTTGACATACACAAAATCTGTGTCACCATCCCCTTATCGGCAACATTTTGAAAGGAGGTGACCCAGTGTCTAGAGTGATAGTGGAGAGCGGTGTCGGGACAGTCATGGGGGGCGTTTTCTAGAAGCAGCCTTCTAGCGAAACCACCAATGATTGGGCTTTGATACCTAACTGGCCCATCTCCTAAGATCTCGGAAAGGGTTGCCGCAGGTGCTGGCAACCCTTTCTCTTTTTCGCAGCTGCCGCTACCCTGACGCCATGTTGCGGATCAATGACACCATCGCCCTTCAAGATTGGGAGCTTTCGGAAAGCTTCATGCGCGCCTCTGGGCCGGGGGGGCAGAATGTAAATAAGGTCTCGACGGCCGTTGAATTGCGCTTTGAGGCCGAGCGTTGCCCCAGTTTGGCGGCCTCGGTGAAGGCGCGGCTGAAGAAACTTGCGGGCAGGCGCTGGACGCTGGAAGGCGCGATTGTGTTGCAAGTGGACGAGACCCGCAGCCAGTTGCGCAACCGCGAAATCGCCCGCGAGCGGTTGGTCGAGCTGATCCGAACTGCGCTGATCGCGCCGAAACGGCGGATTGCCACCAAACCCACCTATGGCAGTCAGCTGCGCCGCATGGCCGCGAAATCGCAGCGCGGCACCACCAAAGCCCTGCGCGGCAAACCCTTGGACGAAGAATGACCCTGACAGCTCTTGCCAATGAAGCCGCAGCACTCTGGCAAGGTCAGCCGCTGCGCCTGTTGCGCAATCGCGAAAATGCGGTGTTTGAAATTGCGATTCCTTCGGGGCGGGCAGCTTTGCGTCTGCACCGGATGGGCTATCAAGACCCCACCGCGATTGCCTCCGAGCTGTGGTGGTGCGCCCAGATGGCGGCGCAGGGCGTTGCGGTTCCGGCGGCGCTGCCCGCAATGGACGGCCAGTTTTTGCAGCGCTTGTCAAATGGGCGGCATGCTTCGGTGATCACTTGGATCGAGGGTGAGGCGCTGGGCGAGGCGGGGCAGGGCTTTGATCTGCCGCTGGACAGCATTTTGCAGCGGCATCACGATCTGGGCCAGCTGCTGGCCCTGGTGCACCGCGTCACCGATGGCTTGCTGCTGCCCCGTGATTTTCAGCGCCCTGCTTGGGATGTGGCGGGTCTCGTGGGCGAGACGCCGTTCTGGGGCCGGTTTTGGGAGCATCCTTTGGCAAGCCCGCGCCAAACCGCGCTTTTGCAACAGGCGCGCGCGTTTTTGCAGGACGGTCTGCAGGCCTATGCAAAGGCGGGCAACCTAGGGCTGATCCATGCCGATGTGCTGCGCGAAAATGTTTTGGTGAACGGCAGTTCGCTTTCGCTGATCGACTTTGACGATTCCGGTTTTGGTCTGCGCCCCTATGATCTGGGCACGGTGCTTAGTCAGAACCTTTACGAACCTGCCTACCCCGAAATTCGCGCCGCCTTGATCGAGGGCTATGCAGACCCTGGCTTGACGCCCGATCTGGTCGATCTGTTCACTTTGGCGCGGGTTTGCGCCTCGGTTGGTTGGGCGGCGCCAAGGTTGCCGCCTGACGATCCGGTGCATAAAAGCCACCTTGCCCGCGCCGAGATGTTGGCGCGCAGGCTTCTGGGCTAAACCTTGACCGCCTGTGCTGTCTGTGCGCCGACGCCAAACACCCGCTTGTAGCGCGCGATTTCATCGGCGGGGCCCATCGCCTTATTCGGGTTGTCAGACAGTTTGACGGTCGGCCGCCCATTGGCCGAAACCGCTTTGCACACAAGGCTAAAGGGTGCCAGCGAACTGCCATCGGTCAACCCGCCGAAATCATTGGTCAGCATGGTGCCCCAGCCAAAGGACGCCTTCACCCGGCCCGCAAATTGGCGGTGCAGTTCGGTGATCTTATCAACGTCCAGCCCATCCGAGAAAATCACCAGTTTTTCGCGCGGGTCTTCGCCGCGGTCTTGCCACCAGCGGATGGCTGCTTCGGCGCAGGTTGCAGGGTCGCCGCTGTCAACCCGAATGCCGGTCCAAGAGGCCAGCCAATCGGGCGCGCGCTGCAAAAAGCCTGCGGTGCCATAGGTATCGGGCAGGATGATGCGCAGATTGCCGTCATGTTCGTCCTGCCAATCGGCCAGCACCTGATAGGGGGCTTGGGCCAAATCTGCGTCAGACTCTGCCAAGGCGCTGTAAACCATCGGCAATTCATGCGCATTGGTGCCAATCGCTTCAAGCTCGCGCCGCATCGCGATCAGGCAGTTCGAGGTGCCGATGAACTTATCTTCCAGCCCCTCTTGCATCGCCTGCACAGCCCAATCTTGCCACAGAAACGAATGCCGCCGCCGGGTGCCGAAATCGGCAATCTTCAGGTCAGGAATCGCCCGCAAGCGTTCGATCTTTTCCCATATCCGGGTCATGGCGCGGGCATAAAGCACCTGAGATCGGAAGAGCGTCGTGTAG
>JALRIN010000041.1 GCA_023255415.1 Cypionkella sp.
CCGTAAAGGGTGTCGTTATCGCCCCCACCGGTAACAAAGTCATCGCCCTCGTCACCGTAAATGATATCGGAGCCCGCGTCGCCCGACAGAGTATCATTGCCCAGACCACCGGTGATCGAGTCGTTGTCGAGGCCGCCATAAATCGAGTCGCTGCCGTCACCTGCGAAAATAGTGTCAGCACCTGCGCCGCCATTGACATAGTCATTGCCCACGCCCGCCGTAACGATGTCATTGCCATTGCCTGCAAGGATTGAATCATCACCTGATCCACCATCGATCGTATCATTGCCTTCGAAAGCAGTGATCGTATCATTGCCTCCCAAGCCATTGATTATCTCTGCGGCGGATGTGCCGGCGATCAGATCGTCGTTGTTGGTACCATCGATTGGGGGCATGACGCGTTACTCCGTAAAAAATCGTTAAGTGGCCAAACAGCTGACCGAAAACATTAACGCGAGATGTGCACAAAGGTTACCAAACCGTCAATGACGCCATTTCGATAAGCGAAACGCAAAAATATTAGCGCAGCCGCCATGGCGCAACCCGCAGTTGAAGTACGTCTTGCTAGGCAATCGGATAGTCTGACCCTAAATCCAGCCTGAATGAGCTTAAATATCTAAATTAATTCACTAAATCGGATTTTCACGCTCTGCTTTTCAGAGCGGCCCACTCCGCAGGCCAACCGGATTTGCTCGAAATCGTAAACAATCTGTTTCCAATGTTTTTATCAGCGCCTTTGGTGAAATCATTGATTTGGTAACGATTTGCCTTGGATCTGCGCTTGGCCGCGCAAAGGCGGCGCGCACCGATTCTGCCTGCAACTGGCAGGCAACAGGCGAGAAGCCCCGGTCAACATGACGCAAAATTGAAGAAAATGCCTTTTCAAGACTGCTCTTGAAGCGACAGGTATTTGTCTCAAAATCTTGTCTCTTTCGCCTGATTTCAGGCGGCAGACGCGATGTTTTACAGTTCCCATCGCGCGGCTGAATGGTTAACCTCTGCCGCAGAGACGGCTTGGTTCACGCGTAGGGCCTGCGCCGTATGTAAGGTGTATATGTAAATTGGTTGAGCAGCTTCAGCGCGCAGAAGGGGGTCAGACTGGCCTTGATGGCTCGATGAGCCGGGTGTTGCAAGTTGCCGAAGCTGTCGCGGCATATGGCCCGATCCCGTTATCAGACCTCTGCGCACGACTCGACTTTAGCAAGGCTTCGATCTGGCGCTGCCTGGATGTGCTGAGAGATCGCAATTGGGTCAGAATGCGTCTGGGCGACAATGCCTTTGAGGCCACTTTGAAATTTGCGCAAACCGCGGCGGGCCGTCACCGAAGCATTGCGAACGCAAGCGAAATCAACGCGTTTTTGCGGCAATTGATCGCCGATGGTCCGTTTTTTGTGGAATTTGGCGCCTTGGTTTCGCCCGGGCATTTCATGATTCTAGAGGCATCGAAGGTCTCGTCCTATGATCGACCCACGCGGTCTTTGGTGGATGACGAAATTTCGATCGCGGCCCAAATGGGGCTGAGCCCAGCCGAAAAAGTAGTGCATCTGTCAAGCTATCTGCAGCACTGTTCTGAAGAAGAACGCCGCTGCATTCAGTCGGGCGAACATGGCAAGCACATACGTCAACTGGAAGCAGAGGGTTTGGTCTGGGGGCAAGAGCGGACGTCCTTTGCCGCGCCGTGTCTGGTGCCAAACCTGATGGGGGCGGCCTTTCGCGTCGAGTTGAAGGCGGCGGCCTTAACCAATTTTCAGGCGATCGAGGCGGTGGCGCGCAGATTTCGCGGGCCCAAGCCGATACGACTTTTGGCGGCAGAGAGGGTGCCGCCCACAGTCTAAGGCGCGCAAGTGGCACGGGCCAAGTCGGGGGGCTGTCTGCCCCCCAACGGCTTTGCGCGCAAAGCCTCCCCCCGAGGATATTTTCAGACAGATGAAGCTGCAGCCTCGCGCTTATGGGCCACGCGGGGGCGGCCTGCTGCCGTAGCGGTGACGGTGGCTTCGATGAACATCGGGCTGCCTTCGACCTCGGCCTCGCGGATTTGCGCGGCGGTGGTCAGGCGCAGATCTTCGGCGCCTGCGGCGCGGGCACGGCTGCTGGCTTCGCGCGCCATCGCGGCTTCGGCGGCGGCAAGGGCTGTGGCGCGGCTAGAGAACTGTTGCAGACCTTCGGCGAAATGCACGGTGAAGCGGCCCTCAGAAGGGCTGGTCACGATGACCGAGGCGCGTTGACTGATTTGGCCGACCACCGCGCCGATGGCATTGGCCACCCCTGCGTGCTCGGGCAGGATCATTTGGCAGTTCAGCCGCGCGCCCACCGCGCCGTAATAGCTGGGCGCCGAGGCGCCAAGGCCGATCACTGGCACGCCAAGCCGGGCTTCAAGCTGCACGATGCCGCGATGTTGGCCAAAGGCGGCTGCGGTCAGCGGATGGCGGGCAAGGGTTTCGGGGGATTGGCCTGCGAAGGCGCTATCCTCATCGAAGGCAGCTTCAAGCAGGCAATCGACGGTTTGCTGGGTCAACTGATCAATGATGGCTTGGGCAAAGGCGGCGGGATCGGTCGAGAACCGCTCGCCCGCGCCGTTGCGGCGGCGGCCCAATAGCCGTAGCGCCTTTTGCGCGGCCGTGGCGTCCCAAGCCGTCAGCCCGCCTGCAACATGGCTGGCATCTGACGGGGTCACCCCTGCGATCATCACAAGGCCACGCGCGACAAGCCGTTCAAGCGCTGCCACTTCAAGCCTTGTGGTCAGGGCTTGCGCCATCGGCATAGGGGCGGTGATCCGCGCCAGAACCGTGGCCTCGCGCGGGGTGAGACCGCCGGTCTGTCCTGTCATCGGCACCACGAAGCGGCCATCGAATTCGCCTGCGGTTTCGGTGGCAAGCGCGCGGTCAAGTGCTGCGTGCACAAGGCCGGGATGTTGTTGGGCCAAAAGCGCCACCGGGATCAGGCGGCGCGGACCGAGCCGCAGCCCACCATTCAGGCCTTCGGTTTTCAGATGCACCTCGCTGTCGCCGCCAAGGCCGGTGGTGCGCATCGCCACCGCCTCGACCATGGTGCGAAAGCCGCCAACGCGCGCACCCTGCGGGTCGATCTCGGGCAGGCCATCGCGCAGCAGCGCGACATCGGTGGTGGTGCCGCCGATGTCAGAAACCAGCGCGTCGCTTGCCCCCGTCAGCCAGCGTGCACCAACGATGCTGGCGGCGGGGCCTGAAAGGATGGTTTCGATCGGGCGTTCGCGCACCATTGCGGCAGAGATCAGCGCGCCATCACCACGCACCACCATCAGCGGGGCCTGAATGCCGCTGGCCACCAGATGGCTTTCACAAGCGGCAACCAGACGGTCGATCATGCCGATCAGCCGCGCGTTCAACACCGCCGTCAGCGCGCGTTTGGGGCCATTAAGCTGGGCGGAGAGTTCATGCGAGCAGGTCACAGGCCGCGCCGTGACCCGGCGGATAAGATCGCGGATGGTGATTTCATGCGCGGGGTTGCGGGTGGCAAAGCGGGCAGCGACAGCAAAGCCCATCACCTCGGGGCCAAGCGCGCGCAGCTGGATTTCGAGGGCGGCGAGATCCAGCGGGGCAGCCTCGGTGCCGGCATGGCTGTGGCCGCCGGCAATGCGCACCACAGGATCGCCCTTCAGCGCCTCGGTCAGGCCGCCGCGCTCTAGATCATCGGCGTCAAAGCCCACAAAGATCAGCGCGACGCGGCCGCCTTGGCCTTCGACCAGCGCATTGGTGGCCAGGGTGGTCGAGAGCGAGACCAACGCCACCTCGGCAGCACTAACTCCCGATTCTGCCAGCGCGGCATCGACCGCGCGGCCAATGCCAAGCGCCAGATCGCCGCGCGTGGTCAGCGATTTGGCCGATCCGATGACGCGATCGGCGGCCTCGTCCACGATCACCGCATCGGTATAAGTGCCCCCGGTATCGACGCCAAGAAAATAGGCCATGCTGCGCTCTCGCTTTGTTGCAGGCTGGCAGATAGCGCGCGGCTGCGGCGGCGTCAGCCCTTAGAACGACCTTTTTCGCCTAAAGGCGGCAGTAATCGGCTTTTGCGGCGGTATGCTGCGGGAATGCCCAGCATTTCGCGGTATTTGGCGACTGTGCGGCGGGCCAGCGCGACGCCGGTCTTTTGGGCAATAGCCACCACCAAGGCCGCGTCTGACAGCGGGGCATGGCGTGGTTCGGCCCCGATCAACTGCGACAGCCAAGCCCGCAACGCCGCAGCTGACAGCACGAGCCCCCCCGCGCCCAGCGCAGGGCTGAACAGGCTGCGCAGCCACCAAGTGCCATGCGGTGTGTCAAGGCTGGCCCCTGCGACGACGCGGCTGATGGTGCTTTCATGCACCCCCAGCGTTTCGGCCAGATCGGCCATGGTCATTGGCAAGAGCGCGATTTGCCCAAAGCGCAACGCCGGTTGCTGGCGCTGCACGATGTCGTGGCCCACCAGCAAAAGCGTGGCGTTGCGGGCCTGCACCATCCGTTCGACCGCGCGTGCGGCGCTGAGGGCAGCGGCAGTGCCTTTGGCGTTTGGATCAACCTGCAAACTGGGCAGGGCAGAGCCGTTCAGCGCCACCGACCAACCATCTGCCTCGGGGCGCACCAGCAGATCGGGCGGGCGGCGCAGGCTTGGGCTATCGGCGGAAAAATCGGCTCCGGGCTTTGGGTTCATCGCGCGGATCGTGGCAAGGCAGTCGCGGGCCTGAGCTTCGGTCTGTTTGGTCTGCCGCGCCAGCCGCGCGATATCGCCACTGGCCAGGACATCCAGATTTTGCAGCACCCGCTCCATCGCTGCAGATAGCACCCCGCTGTCTTCGGCCTGAAGCCGCAGGCATTCAGCCAGATTGCGGGCAAATATGCCCGCAGGATCAAGCCGTTGCAGGCGCATCAGCACGGCCTCTACCTCGGCAAGCGGCAAACCAAGGCTCGTGGCAATCGCGCCCAGATCGCGACCAAGCCAGCCCGAAGGCTCCAGCGCCTCGACCAAGGCCAAGGCGATCGGGGTTTGCGGGCAAGGCAGCGACAGCGCATCGATCTGCGCCAGCACATGCGCAATTAAACTGGGCGACGAGCTGGGCAGCTCTGCCGCAGCGCCCAAGCCTTGGGCCTGAAAAACGCCCGACCAGCGCGGCAACCAATCCTGCGGTTCGGGGGCTGGGCCCAGCCGCAAAAACGGGTTCTCGGCGGCCTGCTCTTCAAGATAGCGCGTCAGACCAGCCGCATCGCTGCGCAACAGCGCAATCGAGGTTTGCAAGCTGGTGTTCAGCACAAGCCGCTGGGTCTGGGTCAATCGAAGCTGCTGGCGGTTCCTCATCCGCAAAACCTAGGCGCTGCCGGCCCCTGCCGCAACTGAAAGCCGCATGGGAATATTATGGCCTTTGCACCCCAGCCACGTTAAGGTTACCGCCAGAATGAGGGCAGGATGCGCAACGATTTTCCCATAGTCAAAGATCTGGTGCTGATCGGGGGCGGCCATGCCCATGCTTTGGTGCTGCGGATGTGGGCGATGAAGCCCTTGGCGGGCGTGCGGGTGACGGTGATCAACCCCGGCCCAGCGGCGCCCTATACCGGCATGTTGCCCGGACATATTGCAGGCCATTACAGCCGCGACGAGATTATGATCGACCTTGTGCGGCTGGCGCGCTTTGCCGGCGCGCGGGTGATCCTTGATCGGGTGATCGGGCTGGACCGCAACACGCGGCAAGTGATTTTGCAAAACCGTCCGCCACTGTCTTATGATGTCGCAAGCATTGATATCGGCATCGGCTCGGATCTGCCGCAGGTCGCAGGCTATGATGCGCATGGCATCGCGGCCAAGCCTTTGGGCGATTATGCCGAACGCTGGGCCAGCTTTGTCGCCCGCGATCTGCCAAGCCCCCAAGTCACAGTCATCGGCGCGGGCGTCGGCGGGGTCGAGCTGGCGCTGGCCTCGGCCTACCGCTTGGGCGGGCGCGGCAAGGTCACGCTGGTGCAACGCGGGCCAAATGCGCTGCCACTGATCGGACGCGGCGCGCGCCACGCCTTGTTGCAGCATCTGGCGCAGGCCAGAGTGGCGCTGATCACCGGGGCCGAACCTGTGGCGATCGAGGCCGATGCTGTGCTGCTGAAAGACGGGCGGCGCTTGGCATCGGATTTCACCTTGGCGGTGGCGGGGGGGCGGGCGCAAGACTGGCTGGCACAGATCGGGGTCGACACCCACCACGGCTTTGTCACGGTGGGGCCGACGCTGCAAAGCTCGGATCCTGCGATTTTTGCCGCAGGCGATTGCGCGCATCTGGGCTTTGCGCCAAGGCCCAAAGCGGGGGTCTATGCCGTGCGCGAGGCCCCTGTTTTGCTGGCCAATCTGCGCGCGGCGCTTTCGGGCGGGCGAATGCGTCGCTACCGGCCGCAGCGCGACTACCTGAAGCTAATCTCGACGGGCGGGCGCGGGGCTGTGGCCGACAAATGGGGCCTGCCGCTGGATGGCGGTTGGCTTTGGCAGTGGAAAGACCGCATCGACCGCGCCTTCATGCAGAAATTTGCCGACTATCCACCGATGCGGCGCGATTTGCCCACTGAGGCGGCCTTGGGCCTGGCCGAGGCGATGGGCCCCAAGCCGCTTTGTGGCGGCTGCGGTGCCAAGCTCGGGGCGGCGGATTTGGCGGCGGCCCTGGCGACAGTGCCCGCGCCGCAGCGCCCCGAGGTGCTATCTGGGCGCGGCGATGACGCGGCGATTTTGGCAACCTCTAACGGGGTGCAAGTGCTGACCACCGACCATCTGCGCGCCTTTACCCAAGACGCGCGGCTGATGGCACGGATCGCGGCGCTGCATGCTTTGGGCGATGTCTGGGCGATGGGGGCCAAGCCGCAGGTGGCGCTGGCGCAGATCACCTTGCCGCCGCTCTCTTCTGCCAAGGGCGGCGAGATGCTGGCCGAGATCATGGCAGCCGCAGCCGAGGTCTTTACTGCGGCCGGTGCAGATATTGTCGGCGGCCACAGCTCGATCGGGGCCGAGTTGACCATCGGCTTTTCCGTCACAGGTCTTGCCGCGCGCGCCATAGCCAAAGGCGGCGCGCAGGCGGGCGATGTGCTTTTGCTGACCAAACCGATCGGCGCGGGCACGGTGATGGCGGCAGAAATGGCGATGCAGCGCCTGCCGCAGATGCTGCTGGGCGAGGCCGTGGCGCAAACGCTGGCGCAGATGTGCCTCTCCAACGGGCCAGCCAGCGCTTTGTTGGCCCCCCTTGCCCATGCAATGACAGACGTCACTGGCTTTGGGCTGGCGGGGCATCTGCTGGAAATCCTTGACGCCTCAAATCTTGCAGCCGAAGTTCAGGCAGACCGCATTCCGCTGCTGCAAGGCGCGCAAGAGCTTGCGGCTTTGGGCATAGCCTCCAGCCTCGCGCCTGCCAATCGCGCGGCAACGATTGGGCGTGTGTCTGGCGCAGATAGCCCGCTGAAGGCGCTGCTTTATGATCCGCAAACCGCAGGCGGGCTCTTGGCCGCCCTGCCCCGCGCGGCCGCCGATGCCCTGCTGCCAAAGCTGCGCGCGCTTGGCTACCCAGCCGCGATCATCGGTGCGCTTACAACCGGCACCGCGCGGATCACCCTGACCTGACGCCCGCCCCGCACGCCAGCCTGAACTGATCCGGCGCAGCCGGACGGTGAGGACCAAACTTGCGGCGCAGCCGCACCTTTAGATCACCCTTGCAGCACGCGCGCGGCAATCTGATCGGCCAGCCGGGCCAGGTCTTCTGGCGCCAAAGCCTCGGCGATGACATCGTCATAACGTGCATCCATCCGTTCGCGATGCCGGTTATAACGCGGGTCGTAGTGCTGCTGCATCAACCCCTCGGCCAGGCTTGCAAAATCGCCCGCCAGCGCCTGTGCCTGCCAAATTGCGATCTGCTCGGCTGAATGCACAGGGCGCAACCGATCAATCACCGCCGCCAGACGCGGCCCATCCGCCACCATATCGGCATAGGCGCGCACCAGATACTGCGCCCGCGCCCGCAGTGGCGTGACAATCGCCAGCCTTGGGGCCGCGCGCATCGCCTTCCAAATTTCGGGCGGCAGGCTGACATTACCCACCTTCGAGCTTTCGGCCTCGATCACCACCGGCCGCGCCGGATCCAGCCGAGACATCGCCAGCGCCAGCGCAGAATCAAAGGCCTTTTGGCTGGGCTGCGGCCCCATCGCACCAAAAAGCGAGCCGCGATGATTGGCCAAACCTTCCAGATCCAGCACCTGCACGCCGCGCGCAGGCAGCAGGTTCAGAATTTCGGTCTTGGCCGATCCGGTATTGCCATCCAGCACCACCACTGGGCAGGGAAAAGGCGTATCGTAAAGCGCCTTGACCACCAGCGCGCGCCACGCCTTATAGCCGCCCGCGATGGTTTCCACCCGCCAGCCCACCTGCGACAGGATCAGCGCAAAAGACCCCGAACGTTGCCCGCCACGCCAGCAATAGACCAAGGGCCGCCAGCCCCCCGGCTTATCAGCCAGCGTGGTTTGCAGATGTGTCGCCACATTCTGCGCCACCAGCGCCGCGCCAAGTTTGCGCGCGGTAAAGGGATTGACCTGTTTGTAGATCGTGCCCACCTCGGCGCGCTGGGCGTCGTTCAACACCGGCAGGCTGATCGCATTGGGCAGATGATCTTCGGCATATTCCGCCGGCGCGCGGGCGTCAATGATGTCATCAAAGCCATGCGCGGCAAGGTCGGAAAGCGAGGTAAGGGTAATGGCCATGCGGTCTTCTATCTGCTGCGGCGGCTTAGCGGAAGAAGTCTTTCAACTTGGCCAAGGCGGTTTGCGGGTCTGCGGCTGCTTCGGGGGCTGCTGCGGCAGCGGTCTTTGATTTCGGCTCTTTCGCCAACTTGGGCGCAGGGGGGGCAGGCTTTTCCGTGCCGGTCGATGCGCGCGGCGGATTGGTGCGCAGCGCCACCGCTGTCATGAACTTGGCACCATCCCCTGCCGCCAAGGCCTGTGCGCCGTCCGAGATGCCGCGCAACAGATCCTCCAGCCAGATCTGCTCGGACTTGGCGAAATCATTCAGCACATAATTGGCCACCGCATCCTTATGCCCCGGATGACCGATGCCAAGCCGCACGCGGCCATAAGCCTCGCCCAGATGCGCATGGATCGAGCGCAAGCCATTGTGCCCGGCGTGGCCACCGCCCTGTTTGACGCGGCATTTGCCAGGGGCAAGATCCAGCTCGTCGTGAAACACCACGATATCGGCCAGATCGACTTTAAAGAAATCAACCGCCGCACGCACCGATTGGCCCGACAGATTCATAAAGGTCTCGGGTTTCAGCAACACCAGCTTTTCAGACCCCAGCCTGCCTTCGCTGACCATGCCCTGATAGCCGCGCCGCCAGGGGCCAAAGCCGTGATCTTCGGCAATCCGGTCCAAGGCCATAAAGCCGATGTTATGCCGGTTGCCCGCGTATTTCGCCCCGGGATTGCCAAGGCCTACAAAAAGTTTCATGCGCATCCCTGCCTATTCGCCCGCAAAATGCCGCTTGGGCCCGCGATTGGCAAGCCGAACAACCCTCGGCTGTAGTTTTCGTTTCTTAACCCATTCAGCTTTACACAGATTCCCTGTTTGCCAATAATAAGGCTCGTGTGGAAAGGGTGATATGTGCGGACAACGGTTTTAGCCTCTATGCGCAACGAGGGGGCTTTTCTGGTTGAATGGGTGGCATGGTATCGGATGCTGGGCTTTGCCAATGTGGCCGTTGTCACCAATGACTGCACCGATCATTCGCCAGAACTTCTGGATGCTTTAGCGGCAGCCGGATGGCTGCACCATCTGCGCCACGATGTGCCAAAGGGCGCGCGGATCACCCGAGCCAAGCTTGCAGCCGCGATGCAGATGTGGGTGGTGCGGCGCGCCGAATGGCTGCTGATCTGCGATGTTGACGAATTTCTGGTGATCCATCGCGGCAAGGGGCTTTTGCGTGATCTGCTCGACACCAGCAAAGACCCCGCCTATGTCGGCATGTCGATCAATTGGCGGGTGTTCGGCACCTCGGGCATCAAGGCCTATCAGGATCGCCCTGTGCATCGGCAATTCGTCTATGCCTGCCCGCGCAAAGATTATATCTCGCGGTTTGTAAAATCGATTTTCCACATGCCGCGCCGCTTTGGCAAGCTGACCGAACATACGCCTTACAACATCAATCTAAAATATTTTGGCAAGGCTTGGGGCGATCCGGGCATGGTTTGGGTCAACAGCGAAGGCCGCCACATCACAGGCTGGCGGCCAATGAAAGGCCATATGACCGTGCTGCCGCCCAGCCATGTCAGCCATAAGGTGGCGCAGATCAATCACTACGCCCTGCGCTCGGCCGAGACCTTTAGCCTAAAAGCCGGCACCCTTTCGCCAGTCGCGCTAAGTGATCGCTATACCAAGAAATATTTCGACGCCGCCGAAGCCGGAACCGAAGTCGACACCTCGGCCTTTCGTTATGCCGATGCTTTCGAGGCCGAATACGCCCGCGCCATGGCGCTGCCCGATGTGGCGCGGCTGCATGCGCTGTGCTGCGCCGATCATATCCGCGCCATTGTCGAAAAGGCAGGCAAGCGGGCCGAAGACGACCCGCGCTACCAAGACTTTATCGAACAGGCAGCAAAGCTGGCTTAGGCCTTGGCTTCCAAGGCAGCAATGCGCGCTGCAAGCGCTGCGTTTTCTTCGCGCGCCTTTTGCGCCATCAGCCGCACCGCGTCGAATTCTTCACGGGTCACAAAATCGCGATCCGCAAGCCAGCGGTCGACAAATCCCTTCATCGCGGTCTCTGCCTCGGTTTTCGCGCCCTGTGCCACGCCCATCGCATTGGTCATCAGCTTGGACATATCGTCAAAAAGTTTGTTTCCGGCCGTCATTTGGGCCTCCTTTCGCTTAGGCCCAATATGGGGCGCGGGGCGATTGCGCGCAAGGAGGGCTTTGTTGACAAGCCCGAGCCAAGGCCTGACAAGACAGACAATCCCAAATGCGAGCACGCAGATGTCTTATATTGCCTTCCCCAATATTTCGCCCGAGATTTTCACCCTGCATCTGGGGCCCGTCACCTTTGCGCTGCGCTGGTATGCCTTGGCCTATATCGCGGGGCTGCTGCTGGGTTGGCAGCTGATCGTCAAGATGATCCGCACGCCGCGGCTTTGGGCAAAGGCGCCGCCGATGACGGCCGAGGCGGTGGAAAACCTGCTGACCTGGGTGATCCTGGGGGTGATCTTGGGCGGACGGCTGGGCTATGCGCTGTTTTATCAGCCCGATCATTTCCTGTTGAACCCGCTGCAAGTCTTGCGGGTTTGGGAGGGCGGCATGTCGTTTCATGGCGGCTTTCTGGGCGTGGTTGTTGCGGGCTTTTGGTTTTGCAAACGCTATGGCATCGCTATGCTGCCCTTGGCTGATCTGATGGCCGCAGTCGCGCCGATTGGGCTGTTGCTGGGCCGGATCGCCAATTTCATCAATGCCGAGCTTTGGGGCCGCCCGACTGATCTGCCTTGGGGAGTAGCCTTTCCGGGCGAGGCCGCGCAGACCTGCGCCGGCGTGCTGACGGTCTGCGCGCGCCACCCAAGTCAGCTTTACGAGGCAGCACTCGAAGGCCTGCTGCTGCTTTTGCTGCTGTCTTGGCTGATCTGGCGGCGGCAGGCTTTGCAGTTTCCGGGCCGAATCGCGGGGCTGTTCTTTATCGGCTATGCCTGCGCGCGGTTCTTGGTGGAATTCGTGCGCCAGCCTGACGCGCAGTTTGTCTCTGATGGCAACCCTTTAGGCCTTGCTTGGCAAATGGCGGGCTACGGGCTGACCATGGGGCAGATCTTGACCCTGCCGATGTTTGTCGTTGGGCTGTGGTTTGTGCTGCGGGCCAAACGCGGATGACGCCACTGGCACGCCTTTTGCTGCAAAGGATCGAAGCCAGCGGCCCGATCAGCCTTGCCGATTACATGGCCGATTGCCTGTTGCACCCACAGCACGGCTATTATGCCACCCGTGCCCCCTTTGGCGCGCAGGGCGATTTCATCACCGCCCCCGAAATCAGCCAGATGTTTGGCGAGCTTTTGGGCCTGTGTTTGGCGCAAGGCTGGCTTGATCAAGGTGCGCCCTCGGCCTTTACGCTGGCCGAGCTTGGCCCCGGGCGCGGCACTTTGATGGCCGATGTCTTGCGCGCCACGGCCAAGGTGCCGGGGTTTCATGCAGCCGCCAATATCTGTCTGGTCGAGGCCTCTGCCAGCCTGCGCGCGGTGCAGCGCGCGACTTTGGCAGGCTTTCGCGTGACTTGGTATGACCGCGCCGAAGATCTGCCGCAGGCGCCGCTGTTCCTGCTGGCAAATGAGTTCTTTGACGCCCTGCCCATTCGCCAATTCAGCCGCGAAGGTGCTGGCTGGGCCGAAACCATGGTCGGCGCGCAAAAGGGCGTTTTGGCCTTTGGGCGCGGTGCCGCGGTGGCGGTGGCAGCGCTTGCGCACCGTCTGCAAGCTACCCCCCCCGGCACGGTGGTCGAGATTTGCCCCGCAGCCCCTGCGATTATTGACGCGATCTCTGCGAGGATTTCGGCACTGGGCGGGCTGGCTTTGGTGATCGATTACGGCGGATGGATCTCGCAAGGCGATACGTTTCAGGCGCTGCGGGCGCATCAGTTTTGCTCTCCCTTGGCCGCACCGGGCGAGGCCGATCTGACCGCACATGTCGATTTCGAGGCCTTGGCCCGCGCGGCAGGCTGTGCTCATGCCTATACCAGCCAAGGCGCGCTTTTGGCGGCACTTGGCCTGCACCAGCGCGCAGCGCAATTGGCGCGTGGGCTGACAGGCACCCAGGCGCAGGCGCATCAAGCCGCCACGCGCCGCTTGACCGCGCCCGAAGAAATGGGGAACCTGTTCAAAGCACTGGCGCTGTTTCCACAAGGCGCCCCTCCTCCTGCCGGATTTGCATGATGCTGGACCTGATCACCTCGCCTGCCCTGAAACCAAAACACGGCTTTTTTACCCGCAAGGGTGGGGCCTCTTCTGGCATTTTTGCGGGGCTGAACTGTGGTGCTGGCTCCAGCGATCAGGCTGACATTGTTGCGATTAACCGGCAAAGGGTGGCCGAGGCGATGGCCGTGCCGCTGGATCATCTGATCGGCCTGCACCAGGTGCATTCGCCCGATGTGCTGGCCGTCACCGGGCCGCTGGCGATAAGGCCGCAGGCTGATGCGATGGTCACGGCGACCAAAGGTGTGGCGCTGTCGATTCTGACCGCAGACTGCCAGCCGGTACTGTTTGCCGATGCAAATGCCGATGTGATTGGGGCTGCCCATGCCGGATGGCGCGGCGCAAAGGACGGCGTGCTGGAAGCGACGCTTGCCGCGATGGAGGCTTTGGGCGCGCAGCGGCAAAACATTGCAGCGGTGATCGGCCCTTGCATCAGCCAAGCCGCCTATGAGGTCGGGCCAGAGTTTTTTGAAAGCTTTACCGACGACGACCCCGAAACGCGCCGCTTTTTCGCCCAAGGCAGCGGCGACAGACTGCGGTTTGATCTGCCAAGCTATGGCCTGTGGCGACTGCGCGCGGCAGGGGTGGGCCAGGCGGAATGGACAGGCCATTGCACCTATTCAGATCCAGAGCGATTCTATTCCTATCGTCGCACCACCCATGCAGGCGAGGCCGACTATGGCCGCCTGATCTCGGTGATCCGGCTGTAATCTGGGCGCAAACAGGGCAGGATTTGCCGCAGATCTGCCATAACATTCTTCGGCAGGCGCGGGCGGAATCGGCCGATATTGTTTCCAAAACCGCGAATAACAAGGCGAAACAGCCGCAATTGATTTGGGCAATCGCGCCTTAATTTTAGAAAATCCCTGCTTAAACTTTCTTAATTTTGGGCTTGGCTGGTCTAATCCACGCCGTATTGCCAGACGATGATGTCTTTAACGAAGCATTTGGGTCCGAAAGGCATTAATCATGAAAAAAGAACGCCGTTGGCTGAAATCCGCAATCGCTGCAAGCGCTGAACCCCAGATCGTCTTGCCATGGGCGCGCGGTCAGCGTCGCCGTCCCGAAGCGATGAAGCCGGTCGCAGCGCCAAAGCCCCGCGCCGTGGCGGCGCGCTAACTCCCTGCGCTAAGCCGCCTTAAATGGCCGGGTTGTGTCCGGCCTTTTTCAGGCGGGCCAGAGCACGGGTTAAGCTTGTTTGGCCAAACGCTCTTCCAGCACCTCGAACGGCAGTCCGGGTTGATCTTTGGCGCAGCGGATCACCAGCGAGGTTTTCACATTGGCTACATTCTCGGCCTTTAGCAGATGCTCGGTCAAAAACGTCTGAAAGCTGGACAGATCGGGGGCGACGCATTTCAGGATAAAGTCGATCTCGCCGTTCAGCATATGGCATTCGCGCACCAAGGGCCACGCGCGGCAACGCGCCTCAAAGGTCGACAGATCTGCCTCGGCCTGACTTTGCAGCCGCACCATGGCAAAAACCTGCACCTCAAAACCCATTTCGCGGCTGTCGATATCGGCGTGATAGCCTTTGATGTAGCCTGCCTCTTCCAGCGTGCGCACGCGGCGCAGGCAGGGCGGAGCCGAGATGCCAACACGGCTGGCAAGCTCGACGTTTGTCATCCGCCCGTCCGCCTGCAATTCAGCAAGAATGTGGCGGTCGATCGGATCAAGCTTGTTTCCGGCCATTTGGTTTCCCCTTTTCTGGCCCTTTATCTAGGCCCAACCCCCGATTTGCGCAATATTCTTTCGCAAGCTATCAAAAATCTTTGCAAAACTTCAGTGTCCTATCGCCGCAGCAGGTTGTTTTGCAGGGCTTCCCCCGCTGGATCGCAGCGCTTATATCAGGGCAAACAGATATCGGAGAGCGCCATGACACAGACCCGTCACACCAAAGTTCTGATTATCGGCTCGGGGCCTGCGGGCTATACGGCGGCGGTCTATTCGGCCCGCGCTATGTTGCAGCCGATCTTGGTGCAAGGCCTGCAGCCCGGCGGTCAGTTGACCATCACGACCGAGGTCGAAAACTGGCCGGGCGAAAAGCATATTCAGGGCCCAGATCTGATGGTGAACATGCAGGCCCATGCCGAGGCGATGGGCGCCGAAGTGATCAGCGATTACATCACCAGCCTTGACCTTAGCGCGCGGCCCTTTGTGGCACAGGCCGATTCTGGCACCACTTACACGGCAGACGCGGTGATCTTGGCCACAGGTGCACAAGCGAAATGGCTCGGGCTGCCGTCCGAGGAAAAATTCAAAGGCTTTGGCGTTTCTGCCTGCGCCACCTGTGATGGCTTTTTCTATCGTGGCCGTGAAATCGCCGTGATCGGCGGCGGCAATACCGCAGTGGAAGAGGCGCTGTTTCTGACCAATTTTGCATCGAAAGTGACGCTAATTCACCGCCGCGACAGCTTGCGGGCCGAAAAGATCATGCAGGATCGTTTGTTCAAGCACCCGAAAATCGAGATGCTGTGGAACAGTGAAGTCACCGAAGTGCTTGGCACCGAAGCCCCCTTGGGGGTGACGGGTGTGAAGACGCGCAATCTGCTGACGGGCGAAGAAAAGATCGTGCCTTGCGAGGGGTTCTTTGTCGCCATCGGCCATGCGCCAGCCTCGGAACTGGTAAAAGATCAACTACCGCTGCATTCGGGTGGCTATGTGCAGGTCGAAGCCGGATCGACCCGCACCGCGATTGCGGGCGTCTTTGCAGCCGGTGATCTGACCGATCATATTTATCGCCAAGCCGTCACCAGCGCCGGTATGGGCTGCATGGCGGCCTTGGATGCAGAGCGTTTTCTGGCGGAACAAGCCTAGGGCTTTGGGCCGCTTGCGGGCGGCCCAAACCCTTTAGCGTGGGCGCATCATTTTCAGCAGCAAGCCGTCTTTGACCACAAACTGATGATAAAGCGCCATCGCCGAATGGCCCAGCACCAAAAGCATCATCGCATTCATCGCGATGACGTGCAGATCACCAGAAATAGCCACGCCACCGAACCACGCGATCACCCCCAGCGTTGGCACCACAACCATCAGCACATAAAGCCCACGGTGGCCCCAAAGCGCTGCCTTGTCTGCCAAAGTGCTGGGCGCCTCGTGCAATTCGCCTGACATCTGCCGCACCAAAAGCCGCAGCACGGCCAGCACCAAAACAGACACGCCAACCCAGACGTGAAATGACGCGGTCCAATCGCTGACAGCCCCACCGCGCAGTGCGGTGTAAAACGCGCGGCCCATGTCATCGCTGATGATGTAATTTGCGCAAATCAGCACGGCAATTGCCCAGTGCAAGGCGATCTGCAGCACAGAGTAAGATTTGGTCATCGGTCTTTTTCCTTGATGCACCGCGTGACTGCGGCGCTTGCAGGATCAGCCCCTAAGCTGCGCCTGCAAGCGCTGTCCATAAACCGATGGGAAAATACCTGCGGCTGCAACCAAAGTTATAGGCCAAACCGCCCTGCTTAATGCGCGTTCACCGGCGCAAAATCATGCTGGCGCGCCAGACTAAACGCCATGGCACGATCGGCAACCAAGGCCAAAGGCTCGCCGTCTTCACTGTTGACAGAATAGACGGTTGTGGCCCCAGCCAGTTTCAGCTGCAACTCTTCTGGCAGACCCGATACTGCAACCGGGCGCACGTAGACAATCCGGTCCTGAGCTTCGGGAAATGCGTCATAAGCAACGTCCATCACAGCCTCCTATTTCCGACCAATTTGAATGGTTTGCACGATGGTATCTGGAACCGATCGGCGTAGATCTATGTGCAATAAGCCGTGATCCAGATCGGCCCCTGCTACTTCGACCCCGTCAGCCAGCACGAAAGAGCGTTGAAACGCCCGCGCCGCAATGCCGCGATGCAAAAACACCCGGTCGCTGATGTCTTCGCTTTGGCGCCCGCGCACCACCAATTGCCGATCTTCGACCGTGATCGACAGATCTTCGTCGCGAAAGCCTGCCACGGCCAAAGTGATGCGGTAGGTGTGGTCCGAAGTCGCCTCGATGTTGAACGGCGGATAGCCTTCCGAAGCGGTTTTTGCAGTGCGCTCGACCAGACGTTCAAGCTGTTCAAAGCCCAAAAGAAAGGGATGCGCCCCAAAGGTAAGTTTCGTCATAGTGATGTCCTTTCAAAAAGCGACATATGCGGGCCCAGCCTTTGGCACCCGTGTTTCGAATATGGGGGCAGGCCAGCGCCGCCGCAAGAGCAAGCAATTGCAAGAAAAACATCAATTACTGTGCGAATTTTACCCACGAGGGGGCCGAATCACTGTATTCTGCAAACTGACAGCAAGACTGGATCCCCTTCGCTATGAATGCCTCGCCCGAAATGAACTTTGAAGATCTGCTGCGCGTGAAGCTGGCTGTGCTTCAGCGCGAGCACCGCGATCTGGACGAGGCCGTGCATGCGCTGGAAACCTTGGGCCGGCCCGATGTGCTGACCTTGCGGCGGCTGAAAAAGCAAAAGCTGGCGCTGAAAGACCAGATCACCCGTATCGAAGACAAGCTGATCCCCAATATCATCGCCTGAATCCCTGCTTTTCCTTGCCTCTGCGGCCCTTTTCGATATGACACGGGCCAAGAACAACGCGGAGAGCGATATGAAGGTCGATGTCGGGATCATCATGGGAAGCCAATCAGATTGGCCGACGATGAAAGAAGCCGCGCTGATTTTGGATCAGCTGGGCATTTCATATGAAACCAAGATCGTCTCGGCGCATCGCACGCCAGATCGGCTTTGGGCTTATGGCAAGGCCGCAGCGGGTCGGGTGCAGGTGATTATCGCCGGCGCAGGCGGGGCTGCGCATTTGCCCGGCATGATGGCCAGCAAAACCCGCGTGCCGGTGATCGGTGTGCCGGTTTTGACCAAGGCACTGTCGGGCGTCGACAGTCTTTATTCGATTTTGCAGATGCCCAAGGGCTTTCCGGTGGCCACTATGGCGATTGGGGCTGCGGGGGCTGCCAATGCCGGGCTGATGGCGGCGGGAATTTTGGCGCTGCAAGACCCAGCGCTCGCCGCAAGGCTTGATGCATGGCGCGAGGCGCTTTCCGCCTCGATCCCAGAGGAGCCGAAAGATGAATAGCCTGCCGCTTGGTGCGACGATCGGGATTTTGGGCGGCGGTCAATTGGGCCGGATGCTGTCGGTGGCAGCCGCGCGGCTGGGCTACCGTTGCCATATTTTCGAGCCAGGCGCCAACCCGCCTGCCGCCGATGTCGCCCATGCGCTGACCACGGCCAGCTATGACGATGCGGCCGCCCTGACGGCCTTTGCCGAAACGGTGGATGTGATCACCTATGAGTTTGAAAACATCCCCACCGCAGCCCTTGATCTGCTGGAAGCGCTGCGCCCCATTCGCCCCAACCGCCGCGCGCTGGCGATTGCGCAAGACCGCATTCTGGAAAAAGACTTTCTGACGGGGCTGGGCCTGATCTGCGCGCCTTATCGCGCGGTGAATACCGCGGCCGAGATGGTGGCAGCGGTGGCCGAGATTGGCACGCCGTCGATCCTGAAGACCACGCGGCTTGGCTATGACGGCAAGGGCCAAGCCCGGCTGACCTCGCCCGAGGATGCCGAGGCGGCTTTTGCCAGCATGAACGGCGCACCTTCGGTCTTGGAAGGCTTTATCGACTTCAGTCACGAGGTTTCGGTCATCGCCGCGCGTGGGCTTGATCAATCCGTGGCCTGCTATGATCCGGGCGAGAATGTGCACCGCAGCGGCATTTTGCACACCACCACCCTACCCGCACGTCTGACGCCCGCGCAGCGCTCGGATGCGATTTTGCTGGCGGCGCGGATTTTAAACGCGCTGGATTATGTCGGCGTGATGGGGGTCGAGATTTTTGTCACCGCCAGAGGGCTGATCGTCAATGAAATTGCGCCGCGCGTGCATAACTCTGGCCATTGGACCCAGAACGGCTGTGCGGTCGATCAGTTTGAACAACATATCCGCGCCGTCGCAGGCCTGCCCTTGGGCGATGGCGCGCGCCATTCCGATGTGGTGATGGAAAACCTGATCGGTGATGACATTGATCGTCTGCCGCAAATCCTGCGCGAAAATGACGCCGCCCTGCATCTGTATGGCAAGGCCGAAGCGCGGCCAGGCCGCAAGATGGGCCATGTCAACCGCGTGGTGCGCAAGGGCTGAACCAAGCCCGCCCTCAAACCCAAGGACCCAAGCGATGATCCAGCCCAATCCATCCCCCCTGCGTGGCGCGCTGTTCATGGTGCTGGCGGGCATCGCCTTTGCGGCCGCCAATGCGATCACCTGGACCGTGACCTATAAGATGGGCTTCAAGCCGCAATCGGATGCGTTTTGGCAATATGCCATCGCGATGGTGTTCTCGGCTCCCTTTATCTGGCGACAGGGACTGTCGCGCATGAAGACGCGCCATCCGCTGTTGCACTGTGCGCGGATTTTGCTGTCGGTGCTGGGGGTGCAGGCCTTTACCCAGGCTTTCGCCTCGGGGATGGCGCCTTGGCATGTGGTGGCTTTGGTGATGACCTCGCCGTTTTTCGTGATGATTGGCGCGGCGGTTTTGCTGCGCGAACGCGTCGGGGCCAACCGCTGGATCGCAGCGGCGCTGGGGTTTTCGGGTGCGATGATTTTGCTGCGGCCATGGGAGGGCGCGCTGACGCTTGCCACGCTTTACCCGCTGGCCGCCGCGATCTGCTGGGGTGGGGCTTCGCTGATCACCAAGCGCCTGACGCAAGACGAGCCGCAAACCGCGATCACCATGTGGCTTTTGGTGCTAATCGCGCCTGTAAACGGGCTGTTTTCGCTGCAAGCGGGGTTCGAGTTGCCCACGGGCCAGATCTTGGCGCTGCTGTTGCTGGGCGGCGTCATCATGTATGGCGCGCAGCATTTCTTGACGTTGGCCTACGCCAATGCCGATGCGGGCTTTGTGCAACCCTTTGATGATTTAAAATTGTTCTCAAATATTTTTGTCAGCTGGCTGGTGCTGAATTTCGCCCCGGAAGGCAGCTATTGGCTGGGGATTTTGCTGATTTTGGCCGGATCGCTTTATCTTTTGTGGTCAGAGCGCAGGCTGCAAACTTTGGCGCGCGCTGCATAAGCCCTTGACCAGCGCGGGCGGTCAGATCAGCTTAGGCCCATGTCAAAACGCCCCACACGCCTTGCAACCCGCGCCTTGATCCTGCACGAGGATCGGCTGCTTTTGGTCAATGCCTATCCGGGCGGGCGGTCTGATCTGTGGTGCGCGCCTGGGGGTGGGGTAGAATCGGGGGCATCGCTGCCCGACAATCTAATGCGCGAGGTCTATGAAGAAACCGGTCTGCGGGTGGCGGTGGGCGCGCCTGCGCTGATCAACGAGTTTTACGATCCGGCCTCGGGCTTTCATCAGGTGGATCTGTTCTTTCGCTGCATCATCACCGCCGGAGAGATCGACCCGCATTGGCGCGACCCCGAAGGCGTGGTCACCCAGCGGCGGTTCTTTTCGCGCGATGATCTGGACCTTGGCCGCATCCGTTTCAAACCCGACAGCCTTGCCGATGCCGCTTGGGGGCAAAGCCTGCTTTATGATCCGCTCGAGGTGATGGTACGATGATCAGACCGCTTGACCCTATCGCAGATCGCGCAGCGCTGGTGCAGATGTATCAGGCCACCGCCGATTATTGGGCGCTAGATCGGCTGGATTTTGATCCCGAAGCGCTGGCGACCGAATTTCTGACCGATGCGCCGCCCAATTGCGACCCCGCCCAAAGCCAGCGCCTGGGCCTGTTTCAGGGTGCCCAGCTTGCAGGCGTGGCCGAGCTGTCTTTTGGCTTTCCAACGGCGGGTGATGCCTATCTGGGGCAGATGATGTTTGCCGATTGGGCGCGCGGCCAAGGCCAAGGCGCGGTCCTGCTGGCCGAGGTTATGGCGCGCGCGCGGGCAAAAGGCTGCATCAATATCTATCTGGGCGTGCTTGACACCAACCCCAAGGGCCGCGCCTTTTGGCAGCGACATGGCTTTGCCGACACCGGTCTAAGCCGCGTTGACACCGATGGTGGCGTCACAAAAACGCTGCGGCGTCTGCACCGGGCGCTTTAGCGGCTGGCCAAAGCCACACCGCCCAGCACCAAAACCGCCGCGATTGCAAAGCGCAGCCCAATCGGCTCGCCCAGCGCCAGCCCAGCCGTTGCCGCAAGCACAGGCACCGTCAGCTGCGCCACCGCCGCGCGCGAGGCCCCCAGCTGCGGCAGCACCCGATACCATAGCGCATAGCCCAACCCCGAGGTCACAGCCCCCGACAGCATCGCCAGACCAACCCCGCGCAGCTGCCAATCACCGCCGCCCCAGATCGCCCAGATCATTGCCGCCACCGGCACCGCCAGCACAAAATTCACCGCCGTCGCCGCCAGCGGATCGCCAGTGCGCCGTCCAGCCAGCGAATAGATCCCCCATCCAACACCCGCCGCCGTCATCGCAAGCATCGGCCAAAGCCCGCCCAAAGCCAGCTTTGGCGCCAGCAAAACCACCAATCCGGCCAAGGCCAGACCCGCCCCCGCCCAGCGCTTGGCGGCAACCGCCTCGCCCGCCAAAAGCGCGCCCGCAAACATCGTCACTTGCACCATGCCAAACAAGATCAAGGCACCAGTGCCCGCGCTCAGGCTTACGTAGGCTGCGGAAAAGCCGAACAGATAGACCAAAAGCCCCAGAACCGCCTGCCCCCGTCCGCGCAGCGCAGGCCAGGATTGCTTGCGCCCCAGCATCACCAGCGCCAACATCACCGCCCCCGATACCAGCCGGATCAGCGCGAAACTTTGCGCATCAATCGCCCCCGCGCCCACCGCGATGCGGTTCAAGATCGAGTTTCCAGCAAAGGCCAACATTGCCAGCGCCGTCCATACCGCCAAAGGCATCAAGATCTCCCCCCGCTGTCGTTGTGCCACAGGCTGCACCGGGCGCCCACCGCGCGCAAGCGCTCCCCTCTTGCGGCGAAGCCGCGCCGCTAGATCCCGTCAAATGCCGCGGGGTAGACCGCCGCACAGCCCGCCCCACCAAACACCCCCACAACCTCGGCCGGATAGGGCGTTTGCATGCCGCCAAAAACAAAGCCAGCACGCTGATAGAATGTGGGCTTGCCCACCACCACCACGCTTTGCGCCTTGATCGCGGCCAGCTTCATCACACCCGACAGCAGCCGCGAGCCCAAACGCTTGCCCTGCCACTCCGGCGCAACCGCCAGCGGCGCCAGCGCCAGCCAACCTTCGGGTGCGACCAGCCGCGACAGCGCCAGATAGGCCGCGACGCCAGCGCCCAAGGGCATTACAACCTCGGTCTCGATCAGGCCTTGGGCGCGCAGGCGCTGCACCAAATCGGCCTCGCCCCTGCCGGCAAAGGCTGCACACAGCAGCGCGTCGATGCCGTCAAAATCCGCCTGTCGCGCGCTGCGAAAGCTGTCGGGTCCGCTCATGCTCACCTCAAATGAAAAGGGCGCAGCTGATGCTGCGCCCTTTCCCTATCATGCCTTGCGGGCAGATTACATCATGCCGCCCATGCCGCCCATGCCGCCCATGTCAGGCATGCCGCCGCCAGCCGCGCCTTTTGGCTCTGGCTTGTCAGCAATCATGCATTCCGTGGTGATCAGCAAGGAAGCAACCGAAGCTGCATCTTCCAAAGCGGTGCGGGTCACCTTGGCTGGGTCAATCACGCCGAACTTGAACATGTCGCCATATTCTTCGGTCTGCGCGTTAAAGCCAAAGTTCTTGTCATCCGACTCGCGGATTTTGCCAGCAACGACAGCGCCATCGACGCCAGCGTTTTCGGCGATCTGGCGCAGCGGAGCTTCCAGCGCGCGACGGATGATCGCGATACC
This sequence comes from Cypionkella sp., assembly GCA_023255415.1. Classification (GTDB taxonomy): domain Bacteria; phylum Pseudomonadota; class Alphaproteobacteria; order Rhodobacterales; family Rhodobacteraceae; genus Cypionkella. The sequence continues at coordinate 22,762 of JALRIN010000041.1, forward strand.
AGCGTTTTGATCCGAGTTTGCACCCATCATGCCTTCAAGCGACTTGGCGGCCTGAACCAGTGCCACGCCACCGCCAACAACGATGCCTTCTTGCACAGCTGCACGGGTTGCGTTCAAAGCGTCGTCAACGCGGTCTTTACGCTCTTTGACTTCAACTTCGGTCATGCCGCCAACCTTGATCACAGCAACACCGCCAGCCAATTTGGCCACGCGCTCTTGCAGTTTCTCGCGGTCATAGTCCGAGGTGGTTTCTTCGATCTGAGTGCGGATCTGTGCGACGCGCGCTTCGATCTCGGCCTTGACGCCCACGCCATCGATGATGGTGGTGGTGTCTTTGGTGATCGCGACTTTCTTGGCCGAACCCAGCATGTCGATGGTCACCGACTCAAGCTTCATGCCCAGATCTTCCGAGATCACTTGACCGCCGGTCAGGATCGCAATGTCTTGCAGCATGGCTTTGCGACGATCGCCAAAGCCTGGGGCTTTGACAGCCGCAATTTTCAGGCCGCCGCGCAGTTTGTTGACCACGAGGGTTGCAAGCGCTTCGCCTTCAACGTCTTCCGAGATGATCAGCAGCGGGCGCTGCGATTGGATCACGGCTTCCAACAAAGGCACCATTGGCTGCAACGACGACAGTTTCTTTTCATGCAGCAGGATCAGAACGTCATCCAGGTCAGCAACCATTTTGTCTGGGTTGGTGACGAAGTAAGGCGACAGATAGCCACGGTCGAACTGCATGCCTTCGACAACAGTGGTCTCGGTTTCAAGACCCTTGTTTTCTTCGACGGTGATCACGCCTTCGTTGCCGACTTTTTGCATGGCTTCAGCGATCTGACGACCGATTTCAGCTTCGCCGTTGGCCGAGATGG
>JALRIN010000042.1 GCA_023255415.1 Cypionkella sp.
CGGTTCCGCGCGGGTCTTGACCCATGCGGGCTTTGAATATCTTGGCGATGCCGAGACCTTTTGCGTTGCGCGCAATGCGCGGGTTCAGACCTGGACCTATATCAAAAAACTTGGCTAACGGGCCGGGGCGCGATCTTTGGCATGGCTTGAGAACGCGCGCCCGATCCTGTATCGCCTAAGTCGATCTTACAGAAAGTCCCTGACATGAAATTCCTCGACCTCTCCAAAGTCTACATCCGCTCGGGCGGGGGTGGGTCGGGCTGCGTGTCGTTCCGGCGCGAGAAGTTCATTGAATTCGGCGGCCCTGATGGCGGCGATGGCGGCAATGGCGGCTCGGTCTGGGCCGAGGCGGTTGACGGTTTGAACACGCTGATCGATTTTCGCTATCAGCAGCATTTTTTCGCCAAATCCGGCCAAGGCGGCATGGGCAGCCAGCGCACCGGGCGCACCGGCGAAGACATCACCCTGAAGGTGCCGGTTGGCACCGAGATTCTGGACGAAGACGAAGAGACCATCATCGCCGATCTGACGCGGGTGGGTCAGCGGGTTTTGCTGGCCAAGGGCGGCAATGGCGGCTGGGGCAACCTTGCGTTCAAATCCTCGACCAACCGCGCGCCGTCAAAAGCCAATCCGGGGCAAGAGGGGATCGAGCGCACAATCTGGCTGCGCCTGAAACTGATCGCCGATGCCGGGCTTGTTGGCCTGCCGAACGCCGGTAAATCGACCTTCTTGGCCGCCGTGTCGAACGCGCGGCCCAAGATCGCCGATTATCCTTTCACCACACTTGTGCCAAACTTGGGCGTCGTTGGCGTTGATGGCGCTGAATTTGTGATGGCCGATATTCCGGGTCTGATCGAGGGCGCCTCTGAGGGGCGCGGTTTGGGCATGCAGTTTCTGGCGCATGTCGAACGCAACAAGGTGCTGCTGCATCTGGTTGACGGCACGTCCGAAACCATCACCAAAGATTACCGCACCATTGTCACCGAACTTGAGGCCTATGCCGAAGAGCTGGGCAACAAGCCGCGGGTCGTGGCGCTGACCAAATGCGACGCGCTTGACGCCAAGACCATTTCCAACCGCAAACGTGCGCTGGAAAAGGCACATGGCGGCCCGGTGTTTGTGATTTCGGGCGTGGCGGGCATGGGTCTGCAAGATGTGCTGCGCGCGCTTTACAAACAGATCCAAGGCGAGGCTCCCGTCGAGGAGGGCAAGCCTTGGCAGCCCTAAAACCGATCTTGGCCCCCGATCTGCGCGATGCCAAACGGCTGGTGGTTAAGATCGGCTCGGCTTTGCTGGTGGATCGCAAACTGGGGCTGAAGCAAGACTGGCTTTCGGCGCTGGCGCTGGATGTGGCCGAAGCCAAAACCCGTGGCACCGATGTGGTGCTGGTGTCTTCGGGGTCGATCGCGCTTGGGCGCAAGGTTTTGGGTCTGGGTGACGGCGTCTTGACGCTAGAGCAATCGCAGGCCGCCGCTGCCGTGGGCCAAATCCGGCTGGCGCGCGCCTATGAAGAGGTGCTGGCGCCGCATGGCATCATCACCGGGCAGGTGCTTGTCACCCTGGAAGACACCGAAGATCGCCGTCGCTATCTGAACAGCCGCGCGACGATGGAGACGCTTTTGGGCTTGGGCGTGGTGCCGATTGTCAATGAAAACGACACTGTAGCTACGGATGAAATACGCTTTGGCGACAACGACCGCTTGGCCGCGCAGATTGCGGTGACGGTCGGGGCCGATCAGCTGATTTTGCTGTCTGATGTCGATGGCTTTTATTCGGCCAACCCCAAAGAAGACGCCACGGCGCAGCGGTTTGATCTGGTCGAGGCGATCACCCCGGCCATCGAGGCAATGGCGGGGGATCCGATTTCGGGCCTGTCAAAAGGTGGCATGAAGACCAAGCTTTTGGCTGCCAAAACCGCGGTTTCAGGCGGCTGCGCGATGGCGATCATGGAAGGCTTTGTGCTGCGGCCGCTGAAAGCCCTGATCGAGGGTGCGCCAAAGACCTGGTTTGTGGCGCAAAGCGATCCGCAACAGGCACGCAAGCGTTGGATCAATGCAATGAAGCCACGCGGCGAGCTGCATCTGGACGCGGGGGCGGTGACGGCGCTTCTGGCCGGAAAATCGCTGTTGCCAGCGGGGGTTGCCAAGGTTTCCGGCAGCTTTGGCCGCGGAGATCCGGTGGCACTGCTGACACCTGCGGGGGATGTTCTGGGCAAGGGGCTGGTGCGCTATACCGCCGTGGAGGCCAAGCTGATTGCCGGTCACCGCTCGGGCGATATCGAGGCGATTTTGGGTTATCAGGGCCGGGCGGCTTTGGTGCACCGCGATGATCTGGTGATCTGATCCTGTGGCAGCCGGGGCGCTGCCCCGGACCCCGGGATATTTAAGGACAGATGAAAGGGCCGCAGATGAGGGATGAGATGCGTGAGATTGGCCAAGCGGCCAAGGCGGCGGCTGCGGAATTGGCCTATACGGGGTCCGAGCGCAAATATGCGGCGCTGATCTGTGCGGCCGATGCAGTGTGGCAGCGCCGGCAAGAGATTTTGGACGCCAATGTGTTGGACATGGCCTATGGCACGGCCAAGGGACTGAGTGCGGCGATGTTGGATCGCTTGCTTTTGAATGAGGACCGCATTCGCAGTATCGTCGATGGTTTGCGCGCTGTGGCCGAGCAGAGCGATCCGGTGGGCCGGATTCTGGCAGAATGGGATCGTCCGAACGGTTTGCATATTCAACGGGTTGCAACACCTTTGGGGGTTGTGGGGGTGATCTATGAGAGCCGCCCGAATGTGACGGCTGACGCGGGTGCGCTGTGTTTGAAGGCAGGCAATGCGGTGATTTTGCGCGGTGGGTCGGAAAGCTTTCATTCGTCGGGCGCAATCCATGCCTGTATGGTGCAGGGCCTGCGGCAGGCCGGTCTGCCGCAGGCGGCGATCCAGCTTATTCCGACGCGCGACCGGGCCATGGTGACAGAAATGTTGCAGGCGGTGGAGTTTATTGATGTGATCGTGCCGCGTGGCGGTAAAGGGCTGGTGGGGCTGGTGCAGCGCGAGGCGCGGGTGCCGGTTTTTGCGCATCTGGAGGGCATTTGCCACGTCTATGTCGATAAGGCGGCTGATCTGGAAAAGGCGCGGGCGGTGGTGCTGAATTCGAAAACCCGGCGCACGGGGATTTGTGGCTCGGCTGAATGTCTGCTGATTGATTGGAAATTTTACACCGAACACGGTCCGGTGTTGATCGAGGATCTGCTGCGTGCAGGCGTCGAGGTGCGCACCGAAGGTGAATTGTTGAAGGTGGCGGGCACAACGCCTGCCACCCCCGATGATTTTGGCCGTGAGTTTCTGGATATGATCATTGCAGCCAAGCTGGTTGACGGCGTTGATGCGGCGATCGCGCATATCAAGCGCTATGGCTCCAACCATACCGAAAGCATTTTAACCGAAGATGATGCGACTGCCGCGCGGTTTTTCGAGCGATTGGATTCGGCAATTCTGATGCGCAACGCCTCGACCCAATTTGCCGATGGCGGCGAATTTGGCATGGGTGGCGAGATTGGCATTGCCACCGGCAAGATGCATGCGCGCGGTCCGGTTGGGGCAGAGCAATTGACCAGTTTTAAATATCTGGTCACGGGCAATGGCACGATCAGAAGCTGATCACGATCTCGGCCGCGCCAATCTCGAGGCTGAGACGGCGATGTTGGCGGCTGATTTCATCGGGCACCAGTGCAAATTGCACCTGCGCGGGGCCGATATCGACAACGGCCTTGGGGTTCTGCACCCTGTCCCAGAGCGCCGGATCGACGCGCAGCTTTGGCGATGTGGCGGCGAGGTGCCAGCGGGTTTCACTGCGACTGATGGTGACTTTTCCACCAAAGGGCATGGCGGCTTCAAGGCATAAGACCAACAAAAACAGAAGTTTAACATCACGCCGGGCAAGATCGTTTGGGCTGTCCCAGTCGATCTGCACCCGGCTGCCATGCGAGATGTCAGACAGCACTGCCGCCACCTCGACCTTGCCAATGCGCTGATCGGTGCTGCTTGCGCCAAAGGCGATGCGGAAAAACCGGATGCGGGCATTGGCATGGGCAACGCTTTCCGAGATCAACATCATCTCGGGGCCAGCGGTTGTGCCGTCTATCGAAATCAGCTCCACACCATTGCCGATTGCCCCAATCGGGCTGATAAGGTCATGACAAATGCGCGAGCCGACAAGGGCGGCGATATCGAGAGTTTCGGTCAAGGCGGCGTCCTTTGAAACAGGTAGGGAAAAGGGAAGAGGATGAGCAATCTTTTAGAGCCAGGAATGTTTGTCCGTCATCCGCACCAGCCGGATTGGGGGATAGGGCAGGTGCAGTCTAGCATTGGAAATCGGGTCACGGTGAATTTTGAACATGCGGGCAAAGTTGTCGTTGATCTGCGTCAGGTTGTTTTGCAGCCCGACTTTTCACATTGAGCCTGGCTGTGGTTAACCAATGGTTAACGCGGCTCAGGCAAATCCGCGATATTCTTGCAAATGGGCGGCGCTCTGCCTATCTGAAGGCGTCGCAACAGGCTTTACCGGAACAGTTTAGATGAAGGCCGACGAAATCCCCTTTGTGGTCAGACTGGCCAAAGGCCCGCGCGATTTGGCGGCAGCGCAGCGGCTGCGCTATCGGGTATTTGTGCAAGAGCTGGGCGGATCCGGGCCTTTGGTCGATCACGTGGCGGGCATCGAGCGCGACGAGTTTGACCCCTATTTCGACCATCTTTTGTTGATTGATGAGGCCCGAGAGGCGCGCGGCGAAGATTATGTGGTGGGCGTTTACCGCCTGTTGCCTTCAGACCGTTTGGCACAATCGGGGCGGTTTTATTCCGAGGGCGAATATGACCTGAGCGCGCTGAAGGCCAGCGGGCGGCGGTTGTTGGAATTGGGGCGGTCTTGCGTGCATCCAGACTATCGTGGTGGCACGGCAATGTTGCATTTGTGGAATGCGCTGGCCGATTATGTGCTGGAGCGCGAGATCGAGATCCTTTTTGGCGTGGCCTCGTTTCATGGCACCGATGTGCAGGCGCTGGCCCAGCCTTTGGCGTTTTTGCATCACAACCATCTGGCCCCCGCGGCCTTGCGGGTGCGCGTGCAACCTGAACATGCGCAGCGGATGGATCTGCTGCCCCCGGATCAAATTGACCGCCGGGCTGCGATGTTGGGCACGCCGACGCTGATCAAGGCCTATCTACGGTTGGGCGGCTTTGTGGGTGAAGGCGCCTGGCTCGATCATGCTTTTAACACCACGGATGTTTGTCTGGTGATGGATACCAAAAAGATGAGCACCAAGCATCGCGCCTTTTACCTGCGCAAATCGGGGCATGAGGCATGAGCGATTGGCGCGAAGTTCCGATCCAATCCCCGCGCTTTGGGCCGCTGAATTGGCTGGTGGCGACCTTGCGCGGGCTGGTGCTGGGGGCAGTGACCTTTGGCGGCTTGGCGGTTTTGTTGGCGTTGCGGCTGATCGAGCGGCCACTGTTTGGCCTGTCGCGGCCTTGGACGCCCTTTATCACCCAAGCCGTGTGTCGGGCGGCCTTTCCGATTTTGGGGCTGCCGCTGCAGGTGCGGGGCAAGGCGATGACGCATCGCGGCGCGGTGGTGGCCAATCATGCGTCTTGGCTGGACATTTTTGCGCTGAATGCAGTGCAGCGGGTGTATTTTGTCTCGAAGTCCGAGGTGGCGGATTGGGCGCTGATCGGCTGGTTGGCGCGGGCGACTGGCACGGTGTTTATCGCGCGCAAGGGCACCGAGGCCAAACGCCAGCAGGCGATTTTCGAGGCGCGGTTGCGCGCCAATCACCGGCTGTTGTTTTTCCCCGAAGGCACCAGCACCGATGCGTTGCGGGTTTTGCCGTTTAAATCGACGCTGTTTGCGGCGTTTTACAGCCACGGGCTGGATCATATTTTGCAGATTCAGCCCGTCAGCGTGGTCTATCATGCGCCCAAAGGCCAAGATCGGCGCTATTACGGCTGGTGGGGCGAGATGGCATTTGCGCCGCATCTGCTGCACACGCTGGCCACTCTGCGGCAGGGGCGGGTCGAGATCGTGTTTCACCCGCCGGTGCCGGTTGACAGTTTTGCCAGCCGCAAAGAACTGGCTGCGCATTGCGAGGCGGTGATCCGCGCGGGCCATGCGCAGGCCTTGGCACAGGCAGCAACTTAGGCCGCAAAGACGCCGGTGCCGCTTGCGCGCAGGCCATTGGCCTCGCGCATCAAAAACAGCGCGCTGATGCCGGTGGCCTTGGCAAAGGCCAGCCCGTCAGCCTCGCCCATCACCATCAGCGCCGTTGCCATGGCATCGGCTTGCAGGCAGCGCGGCGCCAGAACGCTGACCGAAGCGGGGCCATCCAGCAGCGGGGCTGCGCGCTGCGGGTCCATCGTATGCGACAGCCGCTTGCCCTTTATCGTCAGAAAATGCCGGTAATCGCCCGAAGTTGCGACCGCCGCAGCGTCCAGCGCAAGGATTGAATATGCGGCGCGATCGGGGCTATCGGGCCGCTCGATCGCCACGGGCCAAGGTGTGCCATTGGTCTGGGTTCCAAGCGCGCGCAGCTCGCCGTCGATGGCGCATAGCGCGTGATCTATGCCAAAGCTTTGCACCACCTCGGCCAGCCGATCAACGCCGTAGCCCTTGGCGATGCCAGCCAGATCCAACCAAAGATCGGCGGTCTTGCGCGCGCGGCCAGCGGCGAGGTCAAGCTCCAGCGCTAGGCTCGCTTGGATATGCGGCGCGGCACTGGCGGCCTGCAAAGCATCGACGTTGATCGGTGCCCCGTTAAAGCCCCAAGCGCGCACGGCGGCGCCAAGGTTCATCTCGAAGGCCCCGCCGGTGGCGCGGCTGATGGTTAGACCTTCGGCCAGCACGCAAAGCAAATGCGCAGGCAGCGGGTGCCAGACACCGACTTCGGCGGCGTTAAAGCGCATCAGATCGCTGCTCTCGGACCAGTTTGACATCTGGTGATCGATCTCTTCGACCGCCGTTTGCAAAGCTGCCTGCAGCGCGGGCGGTGGTGCGCCGTCGATCTGCACCGACCAGAGCGTGCCCATGGTTTTGCCTTGCAACAGGCTGCGTTCAGTAGACATCTTCTGCATAGCGTCCCTCGGATTTCAGGCTGGCAGCGGTCAGGCCAAGCGGGGCCAAAACCTCGGTCAGCGCCTGTTGCACGCCTGCCGCCATGTCACGGCCGCCACAGACCATGATCCGCGCGCCAAGCTGGATCAGCTCGCGCAGGGTCTCGCCGTCTTGGCGCAGCGCGTCTTGCACATAGTGCCGCTTGCCGCTGCGCGAAAAGGCGGTGGTCAGGCCTGCGAGTTGGCCGTTTTCAGACCATTCCGCCAATTCTTGACCGTAGAACAGATCGGTGTCGGGGTGGCGCGCGCCGAACCACAGATGCAGCGGGCGGCGGTTGCCTTGGCTGCGGATAAATCCAGCCAAAGGACCAATGCCAGTGCCCGCGCCAATCAGGATCAGCGGCGTGGTGCCCCGGTCTGGGTGGAAATCGGGGTTGGGGCGCAGGAAGGCCTGTACGCTGTCGCCCGGTTGCAGCGCCATCAACTGACCCGAGCACAGGCCGCCCGGATGTTTGCGCGCCACGATCTCGACAAAGCCATTGGCACTGGCCGAGGCCAAGGAATAATAGCGCGGAATGCGCGCGCCTTGCGGCACAATGCCCAGCAGATCGCCGGCTTGAAACCGCATGCCGCGCCCGATCAGCCGCGCCCAAAGGCTGGTTTTGGGCAAAGCAAAGCGCAGAATGGCGGCAGGAGCCTGCACGGCCTCGCCATAATCGCGGCGCGACAGCAGGGTCAGCGCTTGGGCTTTCGGGGCGCTGGGCTGGTGGTGCAATTCCAGCGCCAGCCCGATCTTTTCGCCAAAGGCCTGGCCCCAACGCGCGAATTCTTGTGGCGAGCCGCGGTCGATGCGCTGTTCGGGCAGGATCAGATCCCAGCCCTTGGCGCGGGCTGCGGCCTCGAAGCTGGTGGCAAAACCGCAGAAATCTGGAAAGCTGCTGTCGCCAAAGCCCAGCACGGTCATCGGCACGGTAGGGGTGGCTTCGGCCAGCCGCTCAAGCGCGCGCTTGGCCGAGGATGGCGCTGTGCCTTCGCCCCAGGTGGCGGTCATCACCACGATCCGTTCGGCATGGCGATAGCGGTCGGGGGCAAAGCTGTTCAGCGCCGCCATATGCACCGATTGCCCTGCCGCCTGCAGGTTTTTCGCAAGCGTGGTGGCAAAGCCCCAGGTGCTGCCGCCTTCACTGCCGACAAGGATCAGTGTTTGCGCCTTGGAGGCCGCAGCCATGCCGCGCAGGGCTGGGCGGCCCCGACGGGCCTTGGCCCAAGACAGCGCTCCCGTGATCGCCAGACCCGGAATGGACAGCGCCATCAGCCCCAGCAAAAGCCCCCAGACGGCGGCACCTTGGCCCGTGTGCAACAGATAAATCCACTCGCCCAGCTGTGCCCAAGGGCCATTGTCTGACCAAGCCAGCATCGCGCCGGTGCCTTGGTCCAGATAGCCCATGCCGCGGTCGGTGGTCAGGGTGAAGACATCTGTCGCATCGCCCGCCGCCGGAAAGGTCAGATCGCGCAGCTGCGAGACGGGAAGGCTTTGCAAGCCTGCCATCTGCGCCACATCAAAGCCGGTCTGGCCGCTGGTTTGCGACGGAAAAGACGCATAGGCGCTGTCATCGGGCAAAAGGCTGAAGGTCGAGGCCGTCATCCAAAGGGCCGTCACCGCAGACACCAGCAGGAATGGCATGGCAACCCGCGCCATCTCGCTGTGAATGCGCCCTTCCCATGGGCCGCGCAGCCGCGCAAACCAGCGCCGCCAGCCGCCCACCCGCCGCATCACCAGCAAGCCCCCCGACACCGAAAGCACCAGCATCGCAAGCGCCGCCGCAGCCGTCACCATCCGGCCATTGTCGTTCAAGAACAACGACCGGTGCAGGTTGATCAGCCATTGCTCGAACCTATTGGGGTCAGTGGTGCCTAGATCCTTGCCGCTGGCCGGATCCACCACCGCCGAGGCGGGCGTGTTGCCGTCAAACCACCAGACGGTGATCTTTCCGGTCGGTGCGCGCTTGATCTGCTCGACGGTTGGGTGCTGCGCCTGAACCAAGGCTGCAAGTTCGGCGACGTTTTGCTGGGCCGAGGCTTGGCTGCTGGTGACGGTTTCCAAGGCGGGAAAGACCGACAGCGCAGTGCCCGTTACGGCAAGAAGGATCAGGAAGGCGGCGGCGATCAGGCCGGGCCAGCGGTGCAAAGAGCGGATCATGGGGAACCTTTAGGCTTAAAAGCTATAGGTGAAATCGGCGATATAGCGGCTGCCCTGCACGGGTTTGCCAGCGCCCGCGCTGGTCAGTGGCACGGCGATTTCATTTGGGCTTTCGCGCATGTCTTCGGCGGCGGCGTCAATGTGCAGGGTATAGCCTGCGTCAAACAAGGCATCCGCGATCGTCAGCGACAGATAGCCGCCCTGACCCGAGCCAATGCTGGCGCCGGTGATGCCTGCCACCTCGGCAGGGTTGCCGCCTGTCAGGCGTACCCAGTCGCTGAGGTGGCGGTAATATTTCGCCCTGCCGCCCGCCATCCATAGACTGCCCGCATAGGCGCCGTTGGCATCGGTCAGGTAAAAGGCAAGATAAGCGCCATTGCCGCCGTAGCGCGCCATATTGACGTTCAACGTCACCGTCTTGGCCTGCGCAATGGCGGGCATGATCAGCGCGGTGGTGATGGCAAGGGCGGAGAGAATGGATTTCATCTGCATGGTATGTCCTTATTTTCGTCTGGTTGCGCCAAAGCGCGTGAAAAGGCAGGTTGCGGCGTCAGATCACTTGTCTTTGTGCTCGTCGTGCTCGCCGTGTTCGTTTTCCTTGTAGCTGCGCACCAGGATTTCCAAGGTGGCGGGATGCAGTTTGACATCCAGCTTTTTGCCAGCGGCATCGGTGCCGGTGACCTCATAGCAGCCATCGTCGATCTTGATCCGCCGCACCGTCCAGCCATTGTCAGCGGCAAGACGCACAACGGCTTCGCGGGGTTGCCAATCAGTCATCGCCACCGCACAGCGTTCTTCGGCTTGCGCCATGCTGGCGCTGAGCAGGGCTGTCAGGGTCAAAAATGAGATGTATCTTTTCATCAGCGGCACTCCGGCGCAGGGTATCTACAGGCTGGCTTATGCGGCATGAAGCTGACAGCTTGCTGAAGCGATCGAAAAGACTGCTTCAGGATCGCGTCAGCTTGACCCGCTAGGGCAGGTCCAAGCCAAAGCAAGAAAAGGAAAGCCATGCGCATTCTGCTGATCGAAGACGATAAGGTGATTGGCACGGCTGTGCGCGAGCAGATCGAGGCGGATGGCCATTCGGTGGATTGGGCGCAGCGGTTGGATGCGGCAGGCGATGCGCTGGGCGGCGCGAAGTTTGACCTTTTGTTGCTGGATCTGATGCTGCCCGATGGCCGCGGCATTGGCTTTTTGAAAAGCCTGCGCGCGCGCGGCAGCACAGTTCCGGTGATTATCCTGACCGCGCTGGATCAAATCTCGGACCGGATCGAGGGGCTGAACGCGGGCGCCGATGATTATCTGGTTAAACCCTTTGATCTAGCAGAGCTTTCTGCTCGCATCGGATCGGTTGCGCGGCGCTATTCGGGCAACCCTAATCCGGTTTTGCTGCTGCAAGGTTTGGCGATTGATCTGGCCGCGCGCACCGTGCAGCGCGGTGGCAAGCCAATTGCGCTGACCGCACGCGAATGGGTGTTGTTCGAGGCGTTTTTGCAAAAACCAACGCAGCTTTTGTCCAAGGCGCAGTTGGAAGAGCGGCTCTATTCCTTTGACACCGAAATTGAGAGTAATACCATCGAGGTGCATATCAGCCGTCTGCGCAAAAAGCTGGGGGCAAGCGTGCTGTTGACCGAACGCGGTATGGGCTACCGTTTGGGCCAGCCATGAGCGGGCCGGCCTCGATCCGGTTTCGCACTGCGGTTGCCCTGTCGATGGTGGTCACGCTGTTGTGGCTTGCGGCGGCGGCTGTGACTTCGCGGTTGTTGACCCGCGAAATGGGGCAGGTGTTTGATTCGGCGCTGCAAGAGACCGGCCAGCGGATTTTGCAGTTGGCGGTGATCGACGTGCTGTCGCGTGAAGAAGAGGGCATCACCCAACACGTGAACCCGCTTGATACGCATGGCGAATATTTCACTTATCTTGTGCGTGACACCCAAGGCAGGGTTTTGCTGGCCTCGCATAGTGCAGCGCCAGAGCTTTTCCCAAGCTTTGCGGCGCCTGGATTTTATCAAACCGCCGATTTCCGATTTTATCAGGAAATGGCGGTGCAGGGCACGGTGATCTTGACCATTTCCGAACCGATGGCGCATCGCCAAGAGGTCGCGCGTGAGTTGGCATTGGGGCTGGCGCTGCCGCTGATTGCAGTTATTCCGCTAAGTGTTTTGGGGATTTTCTACGCCTTGGGCTACGGCTTGCACCCTTTGGGGCAATTGCGCCAACAGTTGGCGCGGCGCGATGCCAACGATCTGGCACCCTTGGGCACCGAAGCCCTGCCCGGCGAGTTGCGCCCGATTGCCGGGGCGGTGAACCAGTTGTTTTTGCGGCTGGGCAAGGCTTTTGACGCCGAACGCAGTTTTGCCGCCAATGCCGCGCATGAATTGCGCACGCCTTTGGCCGGGGCGGTGGTGCAGTTGCAACGCTTGCGCCAGCAAACGCGCGAGCCCGAGACCGCGCGGCGGGCTGATGAGATCGAGCTGACGCTGAAACGCCTGACGCGGTTGTCAGAGCGGTTGGTGCAGCTGTCACGCGCCGAGGGGGCGCGATTGCTGACCGATACGCCGCAGGATCTGTCGGTGGTCTTGCGGCTGGTGTTGCAGGATTTCGACCGTGGCCCCGATGCAGGGCGCGCCCAGCTGACTTTGCCGCCTGCGCCGGTTTTGTCGCAGGTTGATCCTGATGCGGTGGCGATTGTGGCGCGCAATCTGATCGAAAACGCGCTGCGCCACGGCGATGGTGGCAGGGTGCGCGTGGCCTTGTCGAGCCAGGGCGAGTTGAGCGTGGAAAATGACTGTGCAACGGTGTCACCGCAGGAGCTGGCCGAGCTTTCGGGCCGATTTGTGCGCGGCATTGGCAGCGGCGAGGGCAGCGGGTTGGGGCTTGCGATTGTCGAGACCATCGCCGAGCGCATTGGCACGCCCTTGCAGCTCAGCTCGCCCATCCTGGGGCAACAAGGCGGATTTCGCGCGGCGCTTTATCTGGGGCGCCGCGCGTAATGCCTAGCCCAAGGGCGCCAGCAGGGCTTTCAGCGCTGCCAGCGGGTCTGGGGTCGACCAGATCTCTTCGCCAATGCCGAAAAAGTCGGTGACGAGGGCGAATTTTTCAACCAAGGCCAGGTTCAGCGCGCCTTCGGCGATCGAGGGCACCTCGATGACTTGGCTCCACCATTCCAGCAGATCGAAATCGACCTGCGCGCCATTGCCCAAGGGCGTCGCGCCAATCGGACCAAAGGCGACGTAATCGGCACCGGCTTCGCCTGCGTTCATGCCCTCGTGCCGCGTCACGCCGCAATAGCTGCCGATGATCGCATCATTGCCTAGTTCTTTGCGCACATAGCGGACCTGGCGCGCGCCATCGGTCAGATGCACACCGTCAAGCCCAAGCCGCTGCACCATCAGCAGATGGTTTTCGATCACAATCGCCACATCGCGGGCATGGGCGACCATGCGGCAGGCATCGGCGGCGCGGCTGATCAGGTCTTCATCCTTGCCCGCAAGCGCCAGACGCACGCAGGCCACATCCACACCATCCAGCACAGCAGCCAGTTGGTCGGGAAAGATTTCCAGATCGAACACCGGAGGGGTGATCAGGGTGATTTGCGGGCGGTCTTGGTCTGCCATCGGTCTGTCCTGCGTTTGGTTCAGCCCTTCTAGCGCAGCCTTGCTGCTTTGGCTATGGCCGCAAAACTTGTGCTAAGACGGGGGCTCGCGTATCAGGCGGCAAGAAGTGACCAGAGGTTTGCCATGATCCCGCCAGCATTTATCCTTGTGCGCCCGCAGATGGGCGAGAATATCGGTGCAGCGGCGCGGGCGATGCTGAACTTTGGGCTCGAGCGGATGCGTATTGTCGATCCGCGCGATGGCTGGCCCAATCCGGCCGCCGTGGCCCTGGCCAGTGGCGCTGGGCGGGTTCTGGATGCTGCAGGGGTTTACGGCTCGGTGCAAACTGCGATTGCCGATTGCGATTTTGTCTTTGCCACCACCGCGCGCGGGCGCGAACTGACCAAGCCGATCTATTCCCCCGAAGCGGCGATGGCGCATGCCCGGGCCTTGACGGCGGCGGGCAAAAAGGTGGGCGTGCTGTTTGGCCCTGAACGGGCTGGCCTGGAAAACGACGATGTGGTGCAGGCCAATGCGATTGTGACGGTGCCAGTGAACCCGGATTTCGCCTCGTTGAACCTTGCGCAATGTGTGTTGCTGATGGGCTATGAATGGCGCCGCCAGACCGAAGTTGTGCCCGCCATCGTGCAGGAAATGGCGCGCACCGAATTTGCCTCTGCGGTCGAAGTGGAAAAGCTGGGCGATCATTTTGAAGAACGCCTGGAAGCTGCGGGCTTTTTCTTTCCAGCGGCCAAAGTGGCGGGGATGAAAGCCTCGTTGCGCAATATGTGGTCGCGGCTGGGGCTGACCCGCGCCGAGGTGCAGACCTTTCACGGCATGCTGCGCCAGATAGCCTTTCGTCTGCGCGAGCAAGACAAAGACTAGGGCCCCGATCTTGGCAAACCCGCGCGATTTCGCATGACGTTACGTCAGCCTTCTGCCAGTGTGTTAGCGTAAACATCAGCGGAGCAGGCGATGAGCAGTCCAGACATCCTTATCATTGGTTCTGGCATGGGTGGTGCGACGCTGGCGGCAGCTCTTGCGCCTTCGGGGCGCAAGATCACCATTCTGGAACGTGGCGAGACCTTACAAGATTGCCCCGAAGCGCGTGATCCCAAGGCGGTGTTCACCGGATTTTTCAACCCCCAGGAAAGCTGGCAAGACGCCGCTGGCGGCAGCTTTCAGCCCAACAATTATTATCACCCGGGCGGCAATTCGAAATTCTATGGCGCTGTGCTGATGCGCTATCGCGCGCAAGATTTCAGCCCGATGCGCCATATGGGCGGCACAGCCCCCGGCTGGCCAATCAGCTACGAGGCATTCGAGCTGGACTATCAGGCCGCCGAAGAGATGTATCAAGTGCGCGGCGCCTTGGGCCAAGACCCGACCGAGCCTGCGCATTCGGGCGACTACGCCTTTGGCCCGGTGCCGCACGAGCCTGACATGCTGGATCTGTGCCGCCGCTTGCAGGCGCAGGGATTGCACCCTTCGGCGCTGCCCCTGGGGGTGGATATTGACCTGTGGCTTAAGGGCGGCGCGCAGACCTTTGACGGCTTTCCCAACACCCGTGGCGGCAAGATGGATGCTGAAAGCATTGGGCTGGCCCAAGCCTTGCGGCATCCGAATGTGACGCTGCTGACCGGGGCCAAGGTGACGCGGTTGCTGACCGAAGGCCGGCAGGTGACCGGCGTGGCCTTCGAGAAAGACGGCGTGGCGCAGGTGATCTCGGCGCCTTTGGTCTGTCTTTGTGCGGGGGCGGTGAAATCGGCGGCGCTGCTGCTGGCATCAGGCGGAGCGCTGCATCCTGCGGGTTTGGCCAATAGTTCGGATCAGGTTGGGCGCAACTTTATGAACCACAATATCACCGCGGTTTTGGGGGTTAGCCCGTTTCGACGCAATCGCTCGATCTATGAGAAAACCATTCAGCTGAACGATTGGTATCTGACCGGCGGGCCAAATGGCGAGCCTTTGGGCAATGTGCAGATGCTGGGGCGGATCACCGGCGAGATCATGGCCGCAGAATCGGGCCTGCCGCTGTTGGTCGCGCGCTGGTTGGCGGATCATTCGGTGCATCTGATGACGATGTCAGAAGATTTGCCAAACCCTGACAGCCGGGTGTTTTTGCGCGATGGCAAGATTGTGCTGCAGTGGCAACGCTCGAATTGGCAGGCGCATTTGGCGCTGAACGCCAAGCTTGCGGCGGTGCTAAAGCGGGCAGGCTGGCCCATGGTGCTGCAAAAAACCTTTGAAAAACGCACGCCCAGCCATCAATGCGGCACGGCCCGCATGGGGGAGGATCCGCGCACCAGCGTGGTTGACCCTTGGTGCCGCGCGCATGATCTGGACAATCTGCGCATTGTCGATGCCTCGGTTCTGCCAACCTCGGGGGCTGCGAACCCTTCGCTGACTGTGGCCGCAATTGCGCTGCGGGTGGCGCGGGATATTCTGGCGCGGGGCTAGGCGCGCTGTCGCAGGGCCTTGAAGCCGGCAGGGGCGCGGCCTAGAGTCTGGCGCAAGCTAGATGGGGATGGCGATGGCCAAGACGCGCGCGATTTTTGAAGAGGTTGAGGCGAAAGCCCCAGAGCCGCCAAAGGGCGGTGGCATTGACGGGCGCGGTAAGGGCGCGCGGCGCGGCATTCGGGCTTGGCTGCTGGGAATTTTCCTGCTGATCGTGGTGATGATCGCCGTTGGCGGTCTGACGCGGCTGACGGATTCGGGGCTTTCGATCACTGAATGGAAGCCGGTCACCGGCGCCATCCCGCCTTTGAACGAGGCCGATTGGGCGGTGGAATTCGCCAAATATCAGGCCAGCCCGCAATATCTTTTGATGAACAGCCATATGACACTTGAAGCCTTCAAGGGCATTTTCTGGTGGGAATGGGGCCATCGGCAGTTGGGCCGCCTGATCGGCTTGGTCTGGGCGATGGGCTTTGTGGGCTTTGGGGCGGCGGGCAAAATCCCTGTCGGCTGGACCGGTCGGTTGTTCGGCATCGGTGCGCTGATTGGCGTGCAGGGCGCGCTGGGCTGGTGGATGGTGTCTTCGGGGCTGGTGGGGTCGATGATCTCGGTTGCCTCTTATCGTTTGGCGACGCATCTGGGCATGGCCTTTGTTATTCTGGGGCTGGTGGCCTGGTATGCGCTGTTGCTGGGGCGCAGCGAGGCCGAGCTGTTGCAGGCGCGGCGTGCAGGCGCGCGCAAGCTGTTTGGCATGACCACGGGGCTGATGCATTTTGCGTTTTTGCAGATCGTGCTGGGGGCCTTGGTGGCCGGGATTGACGCAGGGCGCTATTTCCCAACCTGGCCCGATATGAACGGGCAGTTCTTTCCGGCTGATGCGTTTTATTTGCCCAATGGCGGCGCGGTGTGGCAGGCGTTTTTTGAAAACGCCGGGCTGGTGCAGTTTATGCACCGGATGGCGGGCTATCTGCTGGTGATTTACGGGCTGGTGGTCTGGCTGCGGGCACGCAAGGCCAGCCAGCCTTCGACGCGGATGGCCTATCATCTGGTTGTGCTGATGTTGGCGGCCCAGATGACCCTTGGCATCTATACAGCGCTGTCGGCGGCACAGGTGCATCTGGCGATCACGCATCAGATTGGCGCGGTTCTGCTGTGGGTTTTGATCCTGCGCGCAAGGCATTTGGCGGCCTATCCGCTGGCTGGATCGATCAGAAAGGGCACCGCATGACCAACAACACCGCCTATGCCGAACTGATGGCGCATCAGCGTCAGACCGAAGCTTTGGGCAAGATTGCCGAGCGTTTGGGCTGGGATCAGGAAACCATGATGCCCGAAGCCGCAGCCGAACAGCGTGGCGAAGAGCTGGCCGCGATCGAAGGCGTGCTGCATGCGCGGCGCACCGACCCACGGCTGGCAGATTGGCTTGACGCCGCCCAAGCGCCCGATGCGGCGGGGGCTGCGATCTTGCGCGAGCTGGCGCGCAGCTATGCGCGTTCGGTGAAAATTCCTGCCGATTTGGCGCAAGAGCTGGCGCGGGTCACCTCGGTGGCGCAAGGCGTTTGGGCCAAGGCGCGGGCGGCGGATCGGGTGGGCGATTTTGCGCCGACCTTGGCGCGGGTGATTGAACTGCGCCGGCAAGAAGCGGCCTGTTTGGCGCAGGGCGGCGATCTTTATGACGCATTGCTGGATGATTACGAACCCGAAGCCACCGCGCAAAGCATCGGCGCGATGTTTGACCGCATGCGGCCAAGGCTGGTGGCGCTGCGCGAGGCGGTTTTGGGTGCAGATACGCCCAAGGCGCTGCAGGGCAGCTTTGCCAAGGACGGTCAGCTTGCGCTTGCCCGCGAGGCCGCAACGGCCTTTGGCTATGACTGGAGCCGCGGGCGGCTTGATCTGGCGGTGCATCCTTTCAGCTCGGGCGGCGGCAATGACAGCCGGATCACCACGCGGGTGGTCGAGGCCGACCCGTTCAACTGTCTTTACTCGACCATCCACGAGGTCGGCCATTCCAGTTACGAGCTGAACATCGACCCCGCTTACGGCATGACGCCGCTGGGGCACGGGGTGTCGATGGGCGTGCACGAAAGCCAAAGCCGGATCTACGAGAATCAGATCGGGCGCTCGGCTGGCTTTACCGATTGGCTTTACCACCGCATGGTGACGCAGTTTGGCCCGCTGAACGTCGATGGGCCCGAGGCGTTTTACGCCGCCGTGAACCAGGTGCGCGCAGGCTATATCCGCACCGAAGCCGATGAGGTGCATTACAACCTGCACATCATGATGCGCTTTGATCTGGAACGGGCGCTGATTGCGGGCGATCTGGGCGTCGCCGATCTGGAAGCCGCCTGGAACGACCGCTTTTTGGCCGATTTCGGTGTGGCGGTGGATCGGCCTTCGCATGGGGTGTTGCAGGATGTGCATTGGTCGGTGGGGCTGTTTGGCTATTTCCCGACCTATACGCTGGGCAATGTCTATGCGGGCTGTCTGCATCAGGCGATGCGGGCGCAGGTTGCAGGTTTGGACGCAGCCTTTGCGCGCGGTGATACCAGCGGTGCGGTGGGCTGGCTGAAAGAGCGGGTGCAACAGCACGGCGGGTTGCGCAAGCCGCGTGATACCATCGAGATGGCCTGCGGCTTTGCCCCCACTGAAGCGCCGCTGCTGGATTATCTGGAGGCCAAGTTCAAAGCGCTGTATCGGCTTTGAGCGAAAGCCGGATCGCGCGGGCGGTTTGGCTGCTGGCGCTGGGCCAAACCCTGATCTATGCAGGCGTTTACTATGCCTTTCCGGCGCTTTTGCCGGATTTGACCGCAGGCACAGGCTGGAGCGTTGCCGAATTAGCGCTGGGCCCGACGGTTGGCTTTTTGGTGATGGCATTGCTGACGCCCTTGGCTGGCGCTTGGGTTGATCGGGGTTGGGGCGGCGAGATGCTGGGCTTTGCGCCTGTTATCGCGGCTTTGGGCCTGCTGGCTTTGGGCTTTGCCCCCAGTCCGCTGGTCTGGGCGCTGATCTGGGTCGTGATCGGGGTGGCGCAGGCCTGTTGCCTTTATGAAAGCTGCTTTGCCTTTTTGACGCGGCGCTTGGGTTTGGGCGCGCGCGCCGCGATCACCAAAGTGACTTTGGTTGCCGGGTTTTCTGGAACTTTGGCCTTTCCGCTGGGCCATTGGCTGGGGGGTGTCTTGGGCGGGCAGGGGGCCTTGATGGCTTTTGCCGTGCTGGTGCTGATGGGCGGAGTCGTCAATGCTTGGGCGGTGCGTGATCTGCGCAGGCTTGAACGCGCCGAAGATCTGCGCACCGAACCCGGCACGGGCGCTTTGCGTCTGGCGATGCGCCGGCCTGCGTTTTGGGCGCTTGCGGGGCTGTTTGGGCTGGTTTGGCTGAACCATGGCATCTTGCTGACCTATGTTTTGATGCTGTTTGAGGATCGGGGGGCCTCGGGCGGGCTTGCGACCTTGGCGGCGGCGAGCATTGGGCCTTCGCAGGTGCTGGGGCGATTGACGCTGCTGGTGCAAGGCGCAAGGCTAAGCAATGCGCGCGCAACATTGCTGTCTTTGCTGGCGATTTTTGCAGCCAGTCTGGCGCTGGTCAGCGCAGGCGTCTTGCCGCTATTGATCTTTGTTTTCGCGGCGATGCAGGGGGCGGGGGCAGGGCTTTTGTCAATTTTGCGGCCGGTTTTGGTGGCCGATATTCTGGGACGGCGTGG
Source organism: Cypionkella sp. (assembly GCA_023255415.1). Classification (GTDB taxonomy): domain Bacteria; phylum Pseudomonadota; class Alphaproteobacteria; order Rhodobacterales; family Rhodobacteraceae; genus Cypionkella. The sequence continues at coordinate 19,050 of JALRIN010000042.1, forward strand.
CTTTGGTGCGGTTTCAGGGGCAACATCGGTGGCGCCTATCCTTGCTTCGGCGGCAGCGCCTTCGGTCGGGGCGGCGCTGTTGCAGCTGGGCGGGCCTGCGGTGGTGCTGGCAAGTTGTCTTGGGCTGGCGGTCTTGGCGCTGGGTCTGGGCTTTGGTTTGATGCGGGGATCGGCAAGGGGGGCAGGGGCATGAGCCTATTAAAGATGACATTGGCCGAATTGCAGGCGTTTTTGCGTAGCGACATGCCCCATATGGCCGAGGATTTCCGGGTCGAGCGGTCAGATCAAGCCGGTCTTTGTCTGCGGCTGCGGGTGAGCGCGCGGCACCTGCGGCCGGGGGCCACGGTTTCGGGGCCTGCGATGTTTGGGCTGGCCGATGTGGCGATGTATCTGGCGATCTTGGCGCGGATCGGCCCAGTGGCCTTGGCGGTGACCACCAATTGCAGCATGGATTTCATGCGCAAACCGCGTGCAGGCTGTGACCTGTTGGCCGAGGCGCGGATTTTAAAGCTGGGGCGCCGCTTGGCGGTGGGGGATGTGCTGCTTTATTGCGAAGGCCAAGGCGAAGCCGTCGCGCGGGCGGGCTTGACCTATTCAATCCCGCCTGTCGGCTAAGGCGCGTCTGCACCCGAAAATTTACGCGTTCGGCTTTGAAAACCGGCCTTCGATTTGCGCACCGCTTTCGATCACCAGCGTCGAATAGCTGACATCGGCGGCAACTTGCGCCGAGGCGCGCAGGGTAAAGCCGTTGGCATCAACGCGGCCGTCAAGCTTGCCCTTCACTTCGATGCTGTCTGCTGCAACTTGTCCTTGCACGCGACCCTCGGTGCCGATGGTCAGGCTATGGGCGGCGATGGTGCCCTCGATCTCGCCGTGCACTTCGATGGTGCCTGCAGAGGTCACGTCGCCCACGATCTTCAGGTCGGGCGAAAACACCGAACGGTTGTTGCTGGCCGCCGAGCCGCTTACGGGACGTTGTGGTGCGGCCGTTGGGTCGGCGGTTTTCGAGAACATGCGATTATCCTTAGAGGCAGTGACTGACGCTCTGATAAGGACCGAAGGCGGCGGGCGGGTCAAGCCTTGGCATGCATGCGGGGTCGCTTATGGGCGAATGTGGTCGCAGCTTGGCTGACAATCGCCCAAGGATTTGATCTGATGCCGGAAGGAATCGACAGCAAAAGGCGGAAATCATGGCAGGCAGAGCAAACGACGGATTTTTCGCACCGGTGTCGGGGTTCGATCTGCCACGATTCGCGGGCATCCCCACCTTTATGCGCCTGCCGCATGTGCCCTTTGCGCATGACCGCTTTGGCGAGGTTGAAATCGGGCTGATCGGCGCGCCTTGGGATGGCGGCACCACCAATCGCCCCGGCCCGCGCCATGGCCCGCGGCAATTGCGCGACCTGTCGACGATGATCCGTGCGATGAATGGGGCGACTTGGGTAGCCCCCTTTGATCTGTGCAACTGCGCCGATCTGGGCGATGTGGCACCAAACCCCGCCGATCTGATGGATTCGATGGCGCGGATGGAGGCGTTTTACGACCGCGTTGTCGCTGCAGGCATTTTGCCGCTGACGGGCGGCGGCGACCATCTGTGCTCGCTGCCTATCCTGCGTGCCGTGGCGAAAAAGCGCCCCGTGGGCATGATCCAATTCGACAGCCATACCGATTTGAACGACATCTACTTTGGCACCAGCCGCTATAACCACGGCACCCCGTTTCGCCGCGCGGTGGAAGAGGGGCTGATCGACCCCAAACGCTATTGCCTGATTGGCATTCGCGGCACGGCCTATGGGCGCGAAGATTGGGACTTTGCCGCCGCCAATGGCATTCGCATCATTCCGATTGCCGAGTTTCATGCCCGTGGCGTGTCCGATGTGATGGCCGAAGCGCGCGAGATCGTGGGCACGGGCGACACCTATATCACCTATGACATTGATTTCGTGGACCCAACCTTTGCGCCTGGCACCGGCACGCCCGAAGTTGGCGGGCCGAACTCTTGGCAGGCCCTGCAGGTGGCGCGCGAGTTGAAAGGTATCAAGATTGTCGGAGCCGATCTGGTCGAAGTCTCGCCGCCTTTTGACGCCAGCGGCGGCACGGCTTGGCTGGGCATTTCGATCATGTTTGAAATGCTCTGTGTGATGGCAGAACGTTTGGCCGCCGATCGCGCCTAGGTGCAGCAAAAGGAGCTTGCGATGACAGAGCCGACAATTCTGACCAATGCGGTTGTGCTGACAATGGACACAGCGCGGCCCCGGGCCGAGGCGGTGGGCTTTGCCGCAGGCCGCATCGTGGCGGTGGGCAGTCATGCCGAGGTGACCGCCGCGCTGCCCGATGCGCGGGTGATAGATGCAGGCGGGCGCAGCCTGTTGCCGGGCTTTGTCGAAAGCCATCTGCATCTGGTCCTGGGCGGTGCCGAGTTAAGCCAGCTGCAACTGGGCGGCCTTTACGGCTTTGACGCGCTGCATAAGGCCTTTGCCGATTATGCCGCCGCCTTCCCAGAGCGCCCGATCTTGCTGGCGCAGGGGGCAAGCTATGAAATCTTGGGCGCGCCTGTCACCCGCGCCGATCTGGACCGCGTGCTGCCTGATCGCCCCATCGCCATGATGTCGCCCGATCATCACACGGTTTGGGCCAATACCGCTGCGCTGACCGCCGCAGGCCTGCTGCAGGGCGCCAAGATGCCGCATGGCCACGAGGTGGTGATGGGGGCAGACGGGCTTGCCAGCGGCGAGCTGCGCGAGTTCGAAGCCTTTGGCCCCATTCTGGCCCTGGGCGGCGAAGCGCATCTGCAACTTGGGATCGCCACAGGGGCGGAACCCGCGCCCTGGCCTTCAGAGGCGATGCGCGCTGCCGATCGCGACAAGGTGGCGGCTGGGCTTGCGCATTGTGCAGCCCATGGCATCACCTCGATGGTGAATATGGATGGCAACCGCTACACCTGCGAGTTGCTGCGCGAACTAGAGGCTGAAGGCCGGCTGACGGCGCGGGTCAAGGTGCCGTTCCATTTCAAACCGCATATGGATCTTGCCGAGCTGGACCGTGCCTCGGCGATGGCGGCCGACTATTGTGGGGAATGGGTCAGCAGTGGCTTTGTAAAGATGTTCATGGATGGCGTGGTCGACAGCCGCACCGCCTTTATGCTGCACCCCTATCCTGACAGCGATATCACCGGCGCGCCGCTGTTCGATCCCGCCCGCTTTCGCGATATCTGCACCGAGATCGACCGGCGCGGCCTGCAGATTGCCGTGCATGCCATTGGCGATGGCGCGGTGCGCACCACGATCGACGGCTACGAGGCCGCCCAAAGCACCGGCAACCGCGATCTGCGCCACCGCATCGAACATATCGAACTGATCGATCCTGCCGATATTGCCCGCATCCCGGCTTTGGGCATCGTGGCAAGCCTGCAGCCGCCGCATGCCCCGGGGGCGATGGATTTCCCGATGTCGACGATGGGTTCTGTAATCGCGCGCGATCGCTGGCAAGATGCCTATCTGTGCCGCAGCTTGGTCGAGGCGGGGGCAAAGGTGGCTTTTGCCAGTGATTGGCCGGTGACCGATGTCTCGGTGCTGCGCGGGGTGCAGGCGGCTTTGACGCGGCCAACCTACCAGGGGTCAGCCAACCAACAGATGGGGCTTTACGAGACGCTTTATGCCTATACCGCCGGGGGGGCTTGGGCTGCGCATATGGAAAATCTGACCGGGCGGCTGATGGTTGGCCTTGCCGCCGATCTGGTGCTGCTTGATGGCGATATCGAGACCACTGCACCGCAAGATCTGGGCAATATGGGAATCGCTCTGACGATTGCAGGCGGAAAGATCACCTATGACGGCGGCCGAGTCGGCTAAAATCAGGGAATCGCCCCCCAGATTCCGAGCGTTTTGCGGAAATCTGAAAAAGATGCGGTTTTCTGGCGGTTGAAACTTTAGGCAGTCGCTGCGAAAAACCCCTGTAAACATTGAGCGTAACAGAAAAAAGACACCCAAACTGATTTTTCCACTTGCGGGCTCTGGCAACTCACCCTAGATAACGGCTCACCGAAGACGAACAGACGCAGCAATGCAGACGAACGGAAACGGAAGCGATGCTGAAATGCTCGCGCAGAATAACTGGAGATGAGATGGAAGATACGCCCGAATATCGGGTGTGTTGTCAGTTTTGTGTCCTAGCTCTTTGACATTGATGGAATTGAAGGGATATGTGGGCGGTTTGGGCGCATCGGCGTCTAACACGTAGCATATCT
>JALRIN010000043.1 GCA_023255415.1 Cypionkella sp.
AAAGATGCCCAGCTTTACATTCAAGCCGGCGGCGGCGTGGTCTATGACAGCGATCCCGAGGCCGAGTATCAAGAGACCGTCAACAAATCCTTTGCCCTGCGCCGTGCTGCCGAGGATGCGGGGCTGTTTTCCACCCGCACCAACCGTTAGGGCTTAATCGAGCCAAAGCCCGTCTTCGTCATAACCGCCGCGCCGCATATGTTTGGGGTCGTTGACCTCGGGAAAGCGGTCAGCCCAGTCGCGATAGCGATCATTGCTGACCACTTGCACGCCGTATTTGCGCGCGGTTTCCAGCACCACAGGATCGGCGGGCGTCGATTTATCGACCACGCGCACACGGTTTTGCGGCAAATTTAGCAGCGCGGCAAAACCGGCTTCGTCAATGAAACGCCCCTCGATCAGATAGCCTGCGTTGGCATCAAACACCACGCCAGGCAGAAAACCCCGCGCCTCCAGCTTGCGCAGAACTGCGATAAGGGTGGCAAGTTGCGGTGCATTATCGCGCCAAAACAACACGTTGGAGCCATCGACCACAATCAGATTGCGCGGCGGCAAGACCCTGCGCAACAGGCTTTTGACCCAAGCCCCGATGCTAAGAATAAGACCAGGGCCCGCCATCAGCAACAACTCGGGCGACTGGGCGGTCCAAGCCGCAAAAACCGCCAAGGCCGACACCAAAGCCAAGACCAGATGCAGCGACATCGCCCTGCGGCCTTACGGTGTCAAAACCGCCGAGATCGGCGCAAGCGCCACCGAAGCCCCGCGCCCCTCGACCGCCCATTCCATCAGCGCCGAGATCATCTCGGGGCTGGTGGTGCCAAGCACGACGACCCGTCCCTCTTGGGCGGCCTTGAAGGCGGCGCGATCCAGGTAGCGCCGGATCACCGGAGCCGTCTCGCCCTGTGCATCCAAGGTGCGGAAGATCAGCGCCGAGGCCAGACCTTGGCGGCGGGCAATCTGATCGGCAGGGTTCAGCCCGCGATCAAATGTCAGCAAACCGCGTCCCATGGTTTTGACCACACTGACCACCTCTGTCGCAAGGCCGCGATTGTCCTGAAAGCCGCCTTTGGCCAGATCCATCACCGCAACCGCCTCGGGCAAGACCGCGTCATTGACCTGAAAACTTTGTTCCAGATCCGCGGGGGTCGCACCAGCGGGCAGGCCATTGGCCAGCATCACCACCTCTTGGTTCGCGGCGCGGTAGACTTTTTCGGCCTCCGAGGCGGTGGGATTGGTGGGATCAAGCACAAAGCTGATCGGAAAGGGCAAGGCTGCCAGCGCTTGGCGGTCCAAATCAGCGACGCCGCTGTCTTGCAACACCACAGCAAACAGCGGCTTGGCGGCCTCATTGGTGAAAGCACGGGCGAATTTCAACAAAGGTGGCGCATCGGCCAGTTCTGGATCCAGAAGATCTGGATTCGAAGGCTCTGGCGTAACCATTTCCTGTGACGCAGGCGCCGCACCGATGCTTGGAAGTCGGCCAATGGTGACACCTTCAACAGTTTTTGGCAGTTCGCTTGCAGGCGCAACGACTTCGGGCAAAATGACTTCGGGCACAAGCGGCTCTGGGCTGAGCACGGCAGGCGCGGGGTCGGGCGTATCGATCACAGGCGGCGCAGGCGCTGGTTGCGGGCTGAGCGGCACGGCAGCCAAAAGTGCGTCATCGGCGGCGGGCGCGGGCGGTTCAGCTGCAGACTTTGCGGCTGGATCAGGGGCTGGGTCAGCAGCACTAACCTCTGGCAAAGTCGCGGGTTCACTTGGAAGTACTGTGGCCAGGGGGGGCGTCATGCCAACAACCTCGGGCGCGGGCGCGTTCACCGGGGGCTGGGGGACAACGGGTGCTTCGGCAGTGACGACGGGTGCGGCACTCGGCTCTTGGGCTGCGGGCGGATTGACGTCAGGCGCAGGGAGATCAGCTTTTTCAACGGGTTCAGGTGCAACTGCACTGATCTGCACCGCAGGTTGCGTCGAGGGCAGAGGCGCCAGTTGCGAAACCACGCCCAGCCCAAGCCCAGCCACAGCGCCGCCAACGACGATCCCTTTGATAAAGTTCTGGACCACCCTAGCCTCCGTTTTAATTCTGACGCAGCTTGCCTGCGATGCCGCTTCGCCGTCGAAATGACTATACACCGGCTCATTCCCAAGGGAAAGTGACCAGCCCCGCGCAATACCGTTCCGCCTCTGCGTCAAGCGCTCATGTGCCAGATTTGATCTGACACCACCTTTTGACGCAAAAATAACCCTAAGATCAAAATTACTATACCTTCGAGGTAAGCTCGAAAGTTCTTTCTGATTTAGAATACCCCTCAGAGACATATTCTATTTTGCAGCGATACTGGAGTTCTTTTTGCCCGCAGGCCTTCTCCATACAGATCAGCACCGCCTGAATTCGATCCACGACTTCGTGTTTCGTGACTTTGAAAGATCGCGCATTCTGCGGATCAGAGGTCAGCTTGAAACGCGTGCGGGGCTGTTTACAATGGCCTATCTTGGCGTGGTGATCTTTTGGACCGCGCTGATGAGCTATAGCGCGGCCAATCTGGGCGACCCCTCGCCTGCGCTGAACCTTACGCCCCATATCGGGCACTTCCTGTTGATCCTTGGGGCTTTGCTTTATCCCAAGCGGCTGTTGTGGCTGCCGATTCTGGTGTTTGCGCTGGTTTATTTGTTGCCTTTTTCACTGCCTGCCAGCGACACAAACCTAAGCTGGATGCAAATCCCTGCGATGACGCCTGCGCTGATCTTTTGGGAGTTTGCCTCATTGCTGGTGTCGGGCGTTTTAGCCGGGCTGTTGGTGCGCAGGTTTTGCGCGCGGGCAAAAGACCGAGTGTCGCCCTACCGCGCCGATATGGTCACGGTGATTGCGGTATTTGTAGCCTTTATCATGCTGTCGCTGTTGCAAATGGCGTTGATTTGGATTTACGCGCAAACTTTACCACCAGAGGCACAAATCTCGCTTGGGTTTGATACAAATTTTCTGCATCTGGGGTTTGAACGCATTCTGCGCGGCGGGGCGGTGATAGCGGCCTTTCTGCTTGCCATTCTAGAGATTTCAAATCGCAGCGATCTGCAGCGTGGCATTCTGCTGGCACCGGTCTTTCCGCTGCTTGCCCTGCTGCAAAGCTATGGGTTTGAACTTTATGCAGCCTTGGATGCCGCGATTTTAGCCTTGGTTTTGATGATGGTTTTGCCGGTGCCGCTGGCGATTGGCAGCTGTATCATCGGCGTGCCAATGTATTCGGCCTTGACGGGCAACTTTGTCAACAGCGCCTATATCCACGATGTCAATGCCGATATGTTCGAGCATTATTCGATCTTGATCATGCTGCTGGCGGTTTTGGTGCTGACGCTGCGCGCGCTTGGCCGACACGATTTGCGCCACCGCATGGCGTCTTTGCGCAGGCTTTCGATGGTGCGGGATTTTGCCAATACCGGTCTGTTGTCGTTTAATCTGGATCATCACAGGTTTCGCGCCGATGCCAGCGCCCAGCGCCTGTTTGCCCTACCCGCCGAAGGCGACGCCGCCCGCTTTACGGCACTTTTCGAGGCGGGTGACAGGGCAAAAGTCGTGCAGGCATTGCAAGCCCACAACCAGGACCGGGTGACCTTGCTGCTGACACGCCGCATCGAGGCTGTAACGGGCACTGAACAGGTGCTGCGGATCTCGCTTTGGTATGAGACTGCGGCCAGTGGTGAAAGGATCTGCTACGGGCTTGCCATGGATGTCACCGCCGATCACGAGCAAGAGCGCGCCTTGCAACAAACGCTGGGCGAGCTCTCCTCGCGCCAAGACCGTCAGCGACAATTGTTTTCGATTATTTCGCACGAATTGCGCACGCCAGCTTCTGTGATCGCGATGCTGGTGCAGAACCTGGATCAAGGGCCGGTGAAAGACGCCACCCGGCGGCAGCTTTTGGATGCGACCGGTCAGCTGATGTCGATCTTGGCCGACATGCGCCAGACAGTGACTCCGACGCAAAACCTGCCGATCAAAAAGGTCAATTTCACCCCAGCCGAACTGGCAGAAACGCTTCGCAGCATGTTTGAACCGCAGGCGCGCGCCTATGGCATACAGATCCGGCTTAGGCTGGATGACAGCGCCCAGCTTTTGCGCAGCAATGATCAGATGCGCATCCGCCAAGCGCTGAGCAATCTTCTGCGCAATGCGATCCTGCATTCCAAAGGCAAGGTGATCACCTTAAGTTTTGAAATGCTGTCAGAACCTGAACAAACCAGCCTGTGGCAGGTGCAAGACGATGGCATTGGCATCGCACCGCAAGATGTGGCGCGGCTGTTCGAACCGTTTGAGCGCGGCCAGCAAGACCCGCGCAGCCAGGCCGATGGCAGTGGGCTGGGCCTGTTTATCGCAAAATCCTCCATCGAGGCTTTGGGCGGCAGCCTGAGCTTCTTTGCCCCCAAAGGCGGCGGCGCGGGGTATCGGGTGCAGCTGCCCGAAGCCATCGTAGTGCCGCCCCTGCACCCGCAACCAGATCCGCCAAAACAGCCTGACACGACAGGTTTCTCCCAGCTTTACATATTGCTGGCCGAAGACAATCAGCTGGTAGCAGAGGTCACGGCCGCACTGTTGGCAAAGGTTGTGGGCCGGATCGAGATTGCAAGCACTGGCCGCGCGGCGCTGGAAAAGGTGCTGGCAGACCCGCCTGATCTGCTGATCACCGATCTGTTCATGCCCGAAATGAATGGCGATGATCTGGTGCGCCAAATCCGCGAGCTGGGGATGGCCCTGCCAGTTGTTGGCGCGACAGCGGCTGTTGTGGGCGATGACGTTGAACGCTTTCACGCGGCGGGCGCGGATCGGGTGATGTCAAAACCGCTTGATTTCAATACATTGTACGAGCTGATGCGCACGATTACCGCCAAACCAAACCTTGCAAATCTGACGAAAGCGGGCTCCTAGACCGATCGCCCAGAATGCCTGAAGTTAAGCTATCCAAAGCCAAACAAAGCCCAGCCAGCCGCCGCGCCCCAGTTGATCGACCCTAAACTTGCGTCTGGACGTCAAAACCCCTTGGGATGCGCCTGCCAAGATCGGGCGGCAGATCCGCCTCTTGCAGCAGTTCAAGCGCCATCGCATCGGCATTTTGACCTGCCTGCGACAGATGCTGCCAGATCTCACAGACCGCAGGGGCTATGCGCGGCTCGATCACCGCGCGCGCGCTGTGCAGCCAAACCGCCAACCCGTCACTGCTGTCATATTCCCGGGCTTTGCGCAAAGCTGCGATCTTGGTCTGGGCGAAGGTGACAAATTTTGCCACTGCAGCAGGTTTCCATGCCATCAGCTCGTGCAGATCTTGTCCCTGCGACAGAAAGATTCCCGCCCAAAGCCGTGCCTGGGCGGTATAGTTTTCGACAAAATGCGGCTTGGCCGTACTGAGTTTATCCGCCAGCTCCTGCGCCGCCTCGACCAGCACCGCCGTGGCCTTTTCTTGCTTCCATGCGTTAAACATCCGGTCCTCCTGTATCGCTTATGCCCCAGTCGTGCCCAAAGGAAAACAGCGCTTCTTGGCTTTGGCCTACAAGCACGCGTTTGCGCAGGCCTGCGGGTATACTCACTAAAAGATAGGTATTCGTACCAAATTGCGGATTGGCGCCTGGCGCGCTTAAACTTGCAAAGAGTGGGGGATAGCCGAAGCGCGCTGAGGACTGCGCGACAGCAATAACCTTGCCCTTGCAAGAACTACTGAAACCAAGATCGTCGCGATGGAAAATCAATGTCATGTGCAGCTGGTGCAAAACCAAACCATGGCGCAGTTCATTGATATGCTTGGCCATGAGGCGCGCAACACGCTTGCGGTAGTCAATATATCGATCTCGGGGCCAAAAAATCACCGTAGCGCAGCGTCAGCGTGTTTCAGTTGCGATCAGCGGTCTGACGGATGTGATTAACCGCTGCTATGGCGCGATCCATTTGGACGGCCAAAGCCAAAGCGTCACCAGATCAAACTGCGATCAGGCAGAGATCCTTCACATGCTGAACATCACCATCGTTGAAGATCATACCGCCCTGCGCGAAGACCTGATCGATGTCCTCAACGAAAACGGACATTGCATAAACGGCTATGACAGCGGCGCCGATATCTATCTGACCAAGCCAAGTTCAGGCGCAGAATTATCTGGCGCGATCAATGCCTTGGCGCGGCGCATCGCGCATAGCAACGCTGCAGTGCCGGACGCGGTGCTTGACCCGATTGCGATGACGCTGACAGGACCTGATACCACCGTCGCGCTTTCGGCGGCCGAGGTCGAGCTTTTGACCGCTTTCTCCAAAGCCCCGAACAACCGGCTGGACAGCAATACCATTGCCAATATCGCCTGTGGCGAGGCCGAAATCACCAAAGCCACACTGGAAGTGCGCATCGTGCGATTGCGCAAAAAGCTGGTGACCGCAGGTATCGCCACGCAGCCGATCAAGGCCGTGCGCAACTTTGGCTATCAGATTTCAACGCAGATCAAGCTGGCCTAGGCCGCATCAGCCGCTGCGGGCTTTGGTTTGAAACAGCCGCCCCGGCGCGTTTTTGCGCGCTGTGATCGTGGTGGTCTGCATCATATGCCAAGCCAGCACCTGATTGCTGCTGAGAACGGGCAGATCCAGTTCTGCCTCTAGGCCCGCGATACAGCCCAGTGTGCGCAGATTGGTGCAGGACAAAAACACTGCCTCTGCACCCTTTGCAGCCGCGCGCGCCGCCTCGATGATCGATTGCGGCGAGATGCGGGCGACGCGGGCCTCGACCTCTTCGCCAAAGCTTAGGGTTTGACAGACTTCGATCCCGGCAGCGCCAAAGGCATCGCGCACGGGGCTTGCGATGCTGTCGATATAGGGGGTGACAAGCCCAAGTCTGCGCGTGCCCAAAGCCCGCAAAGCTGCCAGCGCCGCGGTTAGCGGATCGGTGACCACAGGGGTGTCAACGCCTTGGCGCAGCATCCGCGCCACCGCCTTGGCCCCGATCAGCGTGGTGCCCGAGGTGCAGCCATAACCCACCGCATCAAAACGCGCAGCGCGCGGCAAAAGCTGGGCGCCGCGGGTCAGCTCTGCCTCCATCGCGGCAATCGTCTCGGCATTCAGCGCATCGCCCGAAGGAATGCGGCTGATATAGATCGCAATATCGCGGTCTGGGAAAATCTGGCGAAAGTCTTGCTCAAGCGTCTCATCCGCCTGCAAGACCACCAGCCCCAGCGTCGCCGCACTGCCAATCGGGCCGGTCAGCTCGTAGCCGATCTGCTTCATGTCAGGATCTCGGGCATCTGTGCAGGGGCGCGGCGCGACAACAGCTCTGGGCCCTTGGCGCGCAGAACGATATTCTCTTCATGCACCAAGATCCGCCCCGGCGCGATTTCGACCCCCGGTTCCAGCGTCAGCACCATGCCTTCGCGCAGCTCGGTGCGGTCAAGCGGGGTAAGCGAAGGCCATTCGGTTAGCGTCAGCCCCAAGCCATGCCCCAGCCGCCCACCACCTGCAACCGCGCCCTGCCGCGTGATCGACTCGGTTAGAATGCGGTGCAGATCGCAGGCGAGCATACCCGGACGCAGGGTTTCAAGCGCCACCTCTGTCGCCAGATACAGTGCCTCTTGTGCGCGGCGCACAGGATCAGAGGCACGGCCAACGGCAAAATTGCGGTCAAAATCGCAGAAATAACCGTCGCGCACAGCGCCCGTGTCCAGCATCAAGACATCGCCCGTCTGCAAAGGCCGCGCATCGGCAGGAGAGATCACATCGCCGTAACCGCCCTGCCCCGCGCCGCCTGCGGTATAGCTGACCCAATCCGCGCCCTCTTGCAGCAAGGCGATCTGAAAGCTGCGAAACACCTCGGACAGCGGCACGCCTTGGCGGGCAAATTCGGGCACACGGTCAAAGGCGGCATCGGCCACGGCACAGGTGGCGCGGATCTTGGCAATTTCGGCCTCGGATTTGATCTCACGCACGCGGTAGACTGCGGCGGTGCCATCAACAATCTTGCGCGGCGCGATGCTGTCTTGCAGGCGCAAGAAATCGGCAATCGGCATCCGAAGATGGCTTTCCAGCCCCATCGGAATGCCAATCCGCCCCGAAGCCGCGACCAAACCGCAAAGGCAATCGGCCAAAAGACTGACGCCATCATCCTGCGGATCAGGCGCATTCCACGTGCGGATGTCGCTAATCCAGCAGCGCCGCATCAGATCTGCACCGATGCTGGGAATAACCGCCACCGGATCGCCCAGCGCAGGCACCACCACAAACCAAGGCCGCGCCGGGCTTTCCCAGAACCGCGTCAGAAATCCAGTGGTGTAGAACACATCCGCAGGCGTGGTCAAAAGCAGCGCATCCAGCCCCGCTAAGCCCATTTCAACCTGCAAAGCCCTGATACGGCGTTGATATTCCGCCGCGGGAAAGATCATCGAGGTGTCAGACATCCTCTGGCCCCTCGCTTAGAATGCACAGCACATGCGCGCGGGGCCCAATCCCGTCTTGGCCTGCCAGCAAGGCCGCAACCCCTGCCCCGCCCGAGGGTGTGGTGGCCAGACCAGCGGCTGCAAGTGCTGCGACACCTGCAACGGCTTGCGCCTCGGTCACTGTAACAAAGCGGTCGGCATCGCGCGCTAGATCGGCCAGCGCCAGCATCGACGGCGTCTTGCAATCCAGCCGCCCCATTGCCGAGACGGGGCCGGTTGTGACCACCACACGGCCTGCGCCTATGCTCTCGATCAGCGCGGGGGCTGCGTCGGGTTCGACCACGATCATTTGCGGCGTATCCCCCCAAGCCAGGCGCAATTCTGCCGCCAAAGCGGCGGCAAACCCGCCCACACCTGCCTGCAATAGCACAAAATCAGGCATCTCAGCGCATTGCGCCACGAGCTCGGTGGCGATCTGGCGATAGCCTTCCATCACCCGAAACGGCAGATCAACATAGCCCGGCCAAGAGCCATCCGACAGCAGCGTCCAGCCTTCCGCCTTGGCCGCTGCAGAGGCTGCCTGCATGCTGGCCTCGTAATCTGCCCCTGCCCGCACCACCTGCGCGCCCATGGTTTGCAGCCGTTTGGCAAAGCTTTCGGGCACGGTCTGCGCCAGATAAACCACCGCCTGCGCGCCAAACACCCGCGCGCCTGCGGCAACTGACAGCCCATGATTGCCCGCACTGGCGGTGACATAGCAGCGCCCCGCCAGCGCCACAGACAAATCGCCCCCAACGGCCGCAGCCTCGCGCGCAATCGCATAGGCCGCGCCCAGCGCCTTAAAGCTGCCCAGCCCCATGCGGCCGCGTTCATCCTTGATCGTCAGCCGCGCCACCCCTGCAAGCGCTGCCAGCTCGGGGCAGTCCAACAAAGGCGTTGGCTGATGCGCAGGGCACATCGCCAGCAAAGCCGCCACCGCCTGTGCATCGGCCCCCGATTTGGGCGGCAGTTCTGGCAAGCCCTTGCCACGATATGGATTTATCAATGCGCTCACCAGTCCCTCCTATCTGCCTTACCGCAGGATAGCGCGGTTGACCGCACTAGCCCAGCACCGCCTTAACCGCAGCTTGGGTAACACCAACCACGGTATCGACCTCGGCCTTGGTCAGGCAAAACGGCGGTGCAAAGCCAAGGATATCGCCCTGCGGCATCGCGCGGGCAATCACACCGCGTTCAAACATCGCCGCTGCAATGGCCGGCCCAATCTTGCGGCTTGGGTCATAAAAGGCGGTATTGGCCTTATCCTCGACCAATTCCACCGCGCAAAGCAGCCCCTCGCCGCGCACCTCGCCAACATGGGCGTGATCGCCAAGCGCTTGTTTCATCGAGGCATTCAGATAAGCCCCTACGGTTTTTGCATTCTCGATCAGGTTCAGATCCTCGATCAGCTTTAGGTTCGCCACCCCTGCCGCAGCACATATCGGATGCGCCGAATAGGTCCAGCCATGGCCGATCGGGCCGTTTTCATCCGTGCCCCGCGCCAGCACCTGCCAGACCCGATCCGAGATGATCGACCCCGACAGCGGCGCATAGGCCGAGGTCAGCCCCTTGGCAATGGTCATGAAATCGGGTTTCAGATCGTAGTGATCGGCGCCAAACATCGACCCCAAGCGGCCAAAGCCTGTCACCACCTCATCGGCCACCAGCAAGATATCATGGCGCTGCAACACCGCTTGGATTGCGGCCCAATAGCCCTGTGGTGGCGGCACAATGCCGCCCGTGCCCAAGACCGGCTCGCCGATAAAGGCCGCGATGGTATCAGCACCTTCGGCCAGGATCAGCGCCTCGAGACGAGCCGCGCATTGGGCTGAAAATTCAAGCTCGGTCTGATCGCGGTTTTCGCGGCGAAAGTAATAGGGCGCGTCGGTGTGAAGGATGTTGTTCAATGGCAGATCGAATTTGTTGTGAAACACCGAAAGCCCGGTCATCGACCCCGTCATCACCCCCGAGCCATGATAGCCGCGCCACCGCGAGATGATCTTTTTCTTTTGCGGACGACCAAGGATGTTGTTGTAATACCATATTAATTTGATGTTGGTCTCATTGGCATCCGACCCTGACAGGCCGAAATAGACCTTGGACATATGCGCAGGCGCGCGGTCCATGATCATCTTGGCAAGCGTCACCGAAGCCTCGGTGCCATGGCCGACATAGGAATGGTAATAGGCCAGCTTATGCGCCTGATCGGCAATCGCCTCGGCGATTTCTGTGCGGCCATAGCCTGCGTTCACACAATAAAGCCCGGCAAAAGCATCCAGAAACTTTGCGCCATCGCGGTCTTCGATATGCACGCCAGAGGCGGTTGCGATGATCCGCGTTGGCGTCTCGCCACGTTCGTGTTGGCCAAGGTGGGTGGAGGGGTGAAAGAAATTGTCCCGATCCCATTGGGCAAGCTGGTCATCATTGCGAAGCATATATCAGGCTTTCTGTTCAGAAGGTTGGGCGGTGATCTCGGTGGCAAGAACCGCAAGGCAATCGCCTGCTTGCATCAGACCGGGGTGATGACGGGCGGTGACGATACCGTCCATCAAAGCGTAGAAACTGCGCGGGGCGATGCCGGTGTGACCGGTATCCCAAATCCGCGCGATCAGATCGCCTTTGGCCACGCTTTGGCCAAGGCTGACGGCGAAATCGACAAGGCCGCTGTGGTTGGTGAAGTGAAAGCAGCCGTCATCGTCTTGCGACAACAGCCGCGAGGGCGTGCGGATCAGATCGCCTTGCAAGATACCTGCATGGATCAGCAGATTGCGCAGGCCCTTGCGCGCAATTTCGGTAGTATAGGGCGTTGCGGTGCCGCCGCCGCCCAATTCGGTGGTCACAAAGGTTTTGCCCAGCCGTTCGACCGCGTCGTCATACATGCCCAAAGCGTCAATCTCGCGCATCTCGATGCTGAAGGGCGCGTTAAAGGCATCGCGCGCGGCACGGCAACGCGCTTGGTGATCAGCATCCTCAAGTGCATGGCTGGCAGCAAAGGGGATGAAATCCAGCGTCTTGCCACCCGAGTGAAAATCCAGCACCAGATCGGCCATTGGCAGCAGGGTGCGCTGAAAATAATCAGCGATCTTTTCTGTGGGCGAGCCGTCAGGCTTGCCCGGAAACACCCGGTTCATGTTCAGATGATCCAACGGCGAGACCCGCGTGCCCGCCAAAAACGCCGGATAATTCATAAAGGGCAGGATGATAACCGTGCCGCTGACCGCCTCGGCGTGCAGGGTTGCGGCAAGCTCTATCAACGCCAGCGGACCCTCGTATTCATCGCCATGGTTTGCCCCCGTCAGCAGCGCACAGGGGCCGCTGCCGTTTTTCACTTGGGTGATCGGGATCTGGATCGACCCCCAAGCGCTGTCGTTGCGGCTGTAGGGAAGGCGCAAATAGCCATGCTGCACGCCGCTGGCGGCAAAGTCGATGGTGGCCGAAATTGGATTGTCCCGCATAGCCTAATCCTTGACCACAAGCGCGCGCGGCGTGCGGCACAGGCATTCGGCCCCGGTCTCGGTGATCACAATCGGCTCGGTGATCTCAAGCCCGCCATCATCAAGCCAAAGCGCCGGCATAAAGTGAAAGGTCATGCCCACCTCAAGCACGGTCTTATCGCCGCTGCGGAAAGACATCGTACGCTCGCCCCAATCGGGGGGATATGACAGACCAATCGCATAACCGCAGCGGCTGTCTTTTTGAAAGCCGTGCTGATTAAGCGTGTGGTTAAACGCATTGGCAATATCTTCGCAAAGCTGCCCCGGCTTTGCCTGCGCCAGCCCCGCCTCGACCGCCTCGAGCACCGCTTGTTCGGCATCCAGATATTTCTGCGGCGGCTTGCCCAAAAACAGCGTGCGCGATTGCGGGCATTGATAGCGCCGGTAAGCGCCTGCAATCTCGAAAAACGTGCTTTCGCCAGCGCGCAGCGGCGCGTCATCCCAAGTTAGATGCGGCGCTGTTGCATCCATCCCCGAAGGCGCCATCGGCACAATCGCCGGATAATCGCCCCAATCGCCCTCTGCGCCAAAAACTGAAGCGTGATAGATATCAGCGATCAGCTGGTTTTTGGGCATGCCCACTTCGGCCTTGTCGCGGATCACCGCGTGCATCCGCTCGACGATCCGCGCGGCGCGGCGCATATAGTCAATCTCGGTCGCGGATTTCACCGCACGCTGCCAGTTCACCAAGCCAGTGGCATCAAAAAGCTGCGCCGATGTCAGCCCCTGTTGCAGCGCCAAAAACGCCGAGGCGGTGAAATAGTAATTGTCCATCTCAAAGCCAATGCGCGCAGTGGCCAGCCCACGTGCTGCGATCAACTTGGCAAGCTCTGACATCGGGTGTTTGGCGGGATTTTGCACAAAGCTGTCGTCATAGCCCAAGATATTGTCATGGCTAAGATAAGTGGTGCGCTGCGCCCCGACCGCATCCATCGCGCGCCCCCACCAGACCGGCTCGCCCTCAAGACCCAGCAAAACCCCCTGATGCACATAAAAAGACCAGCCGTCATAGCCCGTCAGCCAAGCCATATTCGACGGATCGGTGACGAAAATCGCATCCAAGCCCCGCGCGGCCATGGCCAGACGGGTTTTGCTCAGGCGGGCGGCATATTCGGCGGCGGTGAATGGAAGCTCTGGCATACTGTCGATCCTGCAAAAGGGTTGCGCAATCTTAGCTTTTCGGCCATGGGATTTTATGCAATTATCGCTAAATTTCGCAGATATTCAGCGAATTATTGGTCTATATGGGGAAATACGGCGTGATCGATGGTTTTGACAGAAAAATACTGCAGCATGTGCAGCGCAACAACCTGCTGACCAGCGCACAGCTTTCAGATCTGGTCGGGCTCTCGCCCACTTCGGTGCAACGGCGTCTGAATAAGCTGCGCGCTGATCGGGTGATCGAAGCCGACATCGCCGTAGTCTCCCCCGCCGCTGTGGACCGGCCGCTGACAATGCTGGTGGCGGTGGAATTGGCGCGCGAACGCTCTGATATCATTGATAGGTTCAAGCGCGCGGTGCGCGAGCGCGCCGAGGTGATGAGCGCCTATTACGTCACCGGCGAGACCGATTTCATGTTGATTGTCAGTGCCAAAGATATGTCCGATTACGAAGCTTTTACCCGTGATTTCTTTTACAACAATGCCGATATCAAGGGCTTTAAAACCACTGTGGTAATGGACCGGATCAAGGCGTCATTTTGCCTGCCGATGTAGAAGGTTCAAAGGTCAGGCTATCATACTTGGCGAAATCAGATTTTATCCGACAACGCGCAATGACTTTTGGCGCGATCCAATAGGCAACAAAAAACAGAACCGCAAAGATGACCACAGCCGCAAAGGCCAAAACCGTTTGGTTCCACAACAGCACCCCTACCAAAGGCGGCGCCATCACGAAAGGCGCAAGGATAAGCGTGCTTAGCGGGTTTGAAATCCGGCGCCTTTTGCGGCCAAGAAGGCAAATCTCGACACCGCGCATCACCATTTGGTGCACATGCAAACGGTCCGGCGCCATCGCATCCGACTTGCGCCGTGCCCGCCGCCAGATTGCCAAAAGCGTATCGGCCACTGGCCAAAACATCGTCAACAAAATTGCCCAAGGCGAGGCATCTGGCACATGCAGCAATACCGCAATGCCAAACCAAGACAGCACGAACCCAAGCGTATAAGCCCCGGCATCGCCCAGAAAAATCAAACCAAACGGGTAGTTCATTAAAAAGAAGCCAAAAACGACAGCCGCCAGCATCAAGGCAAGTTCGACCATCACCAGATAGCCGCCCTGATACGCGATCAAGCTCAGCGCAACGGCAGCCACTCCCGCTGTCATAGATGCCAAACCATTAACGCCATCGATCAAATTAAAGCCATTCGCCAGCCCGACCGTGACCAAAAGTGTCATAGGCACGCCCAGCCACCACTGCCCCATAAACACGTCGAAACCCGGAATATCAACGCGCGGCAGCCACACACCAAGCAAACCAATCACCGCAAGGCTGGCAATTGCTGCTGCCGCAAGCCGCCTGCGCGGTGAAATCTGAAACCCCAGATCTTCCAGCAAACCGACGCTGAACAAAATGCCGGTCGCAAGAATAAAGTTGCCATAGGCCCCTGTGACAGAGGCCGGTGCAACCCAAAAGCTGGTGCCGAACGCCAAGAAAATCGCCACCCCGCCAACCCGCGGTGTGGGGCAAGTGTGCATTGCCTGCACAGCTGAAAGATGCCCAGGATGACCACTTAGCCTTGGGAAATACCTCGAAAGATAGGTCAAAACCGCACATATTGCCATTGAGAGCAAAACCAGCCCTGGCTCGCGCAGATCGAAAAAGAAGCTGAAGCTGTGTTGCAAATTGAGGTGCTCTTCTGTCAGAAGTTTTTTGAGCCTAAGCTCCTAGGGTAAATTTTGTCTAACTAGGCCTTCGTCATAGCAACTGATGCCGCCAAATCCAACCCACTTCTATCAACCCTATGTCTTTGGTCTAAAATTTATACTATAGAGATTAATATCTAGATGACACTCTTAAAGTTTGATTTAAAATTTTAAAACATGCCTATGCACCAACACAAAGCAAAAAATTAACTTAATTGCGCCCAAAAATGAAATGTTTGGATCGCCGCTCTGAAACCGAGCGTTTTGAATTTTCAACCATCAAACATGAATGCAACGGGCATCCTAGCTGATCGATACGCAGCAACAAATCCACAGGCGTGACTAGCTTTTCATAGTTTTTAATGAGGCACAGCGTTCAAAAGCCAAGCTTTGCCTTGCAATATTGGGATAAGATCGGACCAGTTGCCACACGACCAGCTGCGCCTTGACCATTTGCACTGGCATTCTTGGTGGCGCAGCTTTGTCACGCGCACGACCGTTTGGCGTCATTCGGGAAATTTGTGTTTTTGGTAATGTTAATGCTGTGTTAAACTCTCTATTTTATACAATATTTTAAATCTACGAAAAAATTTGTACTGGAAATTTCGATGAAAAAACGCGCCCTCATCACCGGTGTGACCGGCCAAGACGGCTCTTACCTTACCGAATTTTTGCTTGAGAAGGGCTACGAGGTGCATGGCATCAAGCGGCGTGCCTCTTCTTTGAACACGCAGCGCGTGGATCATATTTATGAGGATCCGCATGTCGATAATGCCCGCTTCAAGCTGCATTACGGTGACCTGACGGACACCTCGAACTTGACGCGCATTCTGTCCGAAGTGCAGCCTGACGAGGTTTACAACCTTGGCGCGCAGTCTCATGTTGCGGTCAGCTTCGAGGCGCCTGAATATACGGCCGATGTCGACGGCATAGGCACTCTGCGCTTGCTGGAGGCGATCCGCTTTTTGGGGTTGGAAAAGAAGACCCGCTTTTACCAAGCCTCGACCGCCGAGCTTTACGGTCTGGTGCAGGAAACCCCGCAGCGCGAGACGACGCCGTTTTATCCACGCTCGCCCTATGCGGTGGCCAAGCTTTATTCCTATTGGATCACGGTGAACTACCGCGAGGCTTATGGGCTTTATGCCTGCAACGGCATTCTCTTTAACCACGAAAGCCCACGCCGCGGCGAGACTTTTGTGACCCGCAAGATCACCCGCGGGCTTGCCAATATCGCCCAAGGGCTGGAACCATGTCTGTTCATGGGCAACATCGACTCGCTGCGCGATTGGGGCCATGCCAAGGATTATGTCCGCATGCAGTGGATGATGCTGCAACAAGACGCCGCCGAAGATTTCGTCATCGCCACCGGCAAGCAATATTCAGTGCGCGACTTTATCACTTGGTCTGCGGCGGAATTGGGCCTGACGCTGGATTTCAGCGGCAGTGGCGTCGACGAAATTGCCACCGTCATCGCAATCAGCGGCGATAAGGCCCCTGCCTTGGCGATTGGCGATGTGGTGATGCGGATTGACCCGCGCTATTTCCGGCCTGCCGAGGTTGAAACGCTGCTGGGGGATCCCAGCAAAGCCAAGACCAAACTGGGTTGGGAGCCGCAGATCACCGCGCAAGAGATGTGCGCCGAGATGGTGGCGCATGATCTGCGGGCGGCAAAACGCCATGCCCTGCTTAAACTGCACGGGCTGGATTTGCCCGTCGCCCTTGAGGGCTGAGCCATGCGCAAGATTTACCTTGCGGGCCATCGCGGCATGGTTGGCGGTGCGATCCTGCGCCAGTTGCAGGCGCAAGGCGAGGCCAATATCGTCACCCGCAGCCATGCCGAGCTGGACCTGACTGATCAATCCGCCGTGCGCGGATTTATGCAGGCCGAGCGCCCCGATGTGGTGATTTTGGCGGCGGCGAAGGTTGGCGGCATTCATGCCAACAACGCCTATCCTGCCGATTTCATCTATGAGAATTTGATGATCGAGGCCAACGTCATCCATCAGGCCTTTGCTGCGGGTGTGACGCAGCTGTTGCAGCTGGGCTCGTCCTGCATCTATCCCCGCGATGTGCCGCAGCCGATGGCGGAAACAGCGCTTTTGACCAGCGTGCTAGAGCCCACCAACGAGCCCTATGCCATTGCCAAGATCGCCGGCATCAAGCTTTGCGAAAGCTACAACCGCCAGCATGGTGTTGATTATCGCTCGGTGATGCCAACCAATCTTTATGGGCCGGGCGACAATTTTCATCCGGAAAACAGCCATGTGCTGCCCGCCCTGATCCGCCGCTTTCACGAGGCAGCGCGCGCGGGCCAAGACGAGGTGGTGATCTGGGGCAGTGGGGCGCCACGGCGTGAGTTTCTGCATGTGGATGACATGGCGGCGGCATCGTTGTTCGTGCTGGGCCTGCCAAAGGCGGATTACAGCGCCAATACCCAAGCCATGCTTAGCCATATCAACGTCGGCTGCGGCAGTGACATCTCAATTTTAGAACTGGCACAAATGGTGGCGCAAGTGACAGGCTTTCAGGGCCGCATCGCGACCGACCCCAGCAAACCCGACGGCACGCCGCGCAAGCTGATGGATGTCTCGCGTCTGGCCCAGATGGGCTGGCGCGCCAGCATCGCACTGCAAGACGGCTTGGCCGAGACCTATCGCTGGTTCCTGACCCATTCTGAAAGTCTTAGGCGGTAAACATGACCCAAGACATTCATCCGGTTCTTTTGTGCGGCGGCTCTGGCACCCGGCTTTGGCCGCTGTCGCGCAAGTCCTATCCAAAGCAATTCGTCAAACTGGTGGGCGAGGGAAGCCTGTTCCAATCCTCGGCGCTGCGATTGTCGGGTGCGGGCTTTGCGCCGCCGTCGATTGTAACTGCGGGCGACTTTCGCTTTGTGGTGATCGAACAGCTGGCGGCTTTGGAAATAGCCCCAGCCGATATCTTGATCGAACCCTTGGCGCGCAACACCGCCGCTGCGATCTGTGCGGCAGCACTTGCACTTGAGGCGCGCGCCGCTGGCGCCTTGATGCTGGTCGCCCCCTCGGATCACGTGATCCCTGATGCGGCAGCTTTCCGCGCCGCCGTGCAGGCAGCCACCCCGGCCGCCCTGGCGGGCCAGCTTGTCACCTTCGGCATCCGCCCCGACCGGGCCGAGACCGGCTATGGCTGGCTAGAGCTGTCAGAAAAACCGACGCCGGATTTTGCGCCAGTACCACAGGCCCTGCGCTCTTTTGTCGAAAAACCCGACCTTGCCCGCGCGCAAGCGCTGTTGGAAGGCGGCTTGCATCTGTGGAACGCAGGGATTTTCCTATTCACCACCCAGACCATCCTTGCAGCCTTTGCCGAACATGCGCCCGATGTGCTGGCAGCAAGCCGTGCGGCCTTTGAGGCGGCAGAACAGGATCTGTCCTTCACCCGCCTTGCGGCCAAGCCTTGGCAAACCTTGGACGATATCTCGATCGATTTTGCGGTGATGGAGCGGGCGCAGAACCTGACCGTGGTGCCCTATAATGGCGCTTGGTCTGACCTCGGCGATTGGCAGGCGGTTTGGCGCGAAAGTACCCCAGACCACGCGGGCGTTGCCCTAAGCGGGGCCGCCACAGCACTAGACTGCCAAGACACTCTGCTGCAAGCCACGGATCCTGCACAACAAGTGGTCGGCATTGGTTTGAACGATATCATCGTCGTCGCTATGCCCGATGCGGTGCTGGTGGCGCATAAATCCCGCGCGCAAGACGTCAAACAGGCCGTGGCAGCCCTCAAGGCCAAAGGCGCGCCGCAAGCCGAAACGCTGCCGCGCGACTACCGCCCCTGGGGCTGGTACGAAAGCCTGGCGCTTGGCCCGCGGTTTCAAGTCAAGCGCATCGTGGTGCATCCGGGTGCCGCCCTCAGCTTGCAAAGCCACCACCACCGCGCCGAACATTGGATCGTGGTCGAAGGCACCGCCAAAGTCACGGTTGATGAGACCGTCAAGCTAATCTCGGAAAACCAATCCGTCTACATCCCCCTTGGCGCTGTCCACCGCATGGAAAACCCTGGAAAGCTGCCGCTGACCCTGATCGAGGTGCAAACCGGCAGCTATCTGGGCGAGGACGACATCATCCGCTATGAAGATGTCTATGCCCGTGGCCAAGGCGCGAAGGGGTGAGGTTTCGTCACAGACAAAGGCTCTGCCATCGCAGGTGACGACTTTAGCCTCTGCCCACAAAATCCGATCACTGTTTTGATGTTTTGGCTTATGAACAACGACTTTCTCGCGATTTTGCCTAGGGTCAGGACCCATTAATCAGCTTGCGGTCTGCATGGCGGCATGATTCACGCTCCCGAACTGATGGGGGCATGATGAGTAACCTTTTCTGGCTGACCGATGAGCAGATGGCGCGGTTGCGCCCGTTCTTTCCCAAGAGCCATGGCAAGCCGAGGGTTGATGACCGGCGGCTGTTGAGCGGAATAATCTTCATCAATCGCAATGGGTTGCGATGGTCCGACGCACCGAAGGAGTATGGCCCCTCAAAGACCCTCTACAACCGTTGGAAGCGCTGGAGCGACATGGGGGTCTTTGCTTGGACGATGGAGGGGCTCGCGTCTGAGGCTGCCGACCGGAAGACGGTGATGATCGACGCCACCTATCTGAAGGCACATCGCACGGCGTCGAGTCTGCGGTTGAAAAATGGGGGCGTGGCCGACTGATCGGGCGAACCATAGGTGGCATGAATACCAAGCTGCACGCCGTCACGGATGCCAGGGGCCGCCCACTCAAGCTCTTCATGACTGCGGGCCAGGTCAGCGACTATACCGGCGCCGCAGCGCTGCTGTGCAGCCTGCCCGAGGCCGACTGGCTGTTGGCCGACAGGGGCTACGATGCCGATTGGTTTCGCGAAGCCCTTAAAGATAAGGGGATCAGGCCCTGCATCCGGGGCAGGAAGTCCCGCGGCCAACCCATCAAACAGGACAAGCGTCGATACAGGCGCCGCAACCGTATCGAGATCATGTTTGGCAGGCTGAAGGACTGGCGACGTGTGGCAACCCGTTACGACAGGTGTCCAAAAATCTTCCTCTCCGCCGTAGCTCTTGCTGCAATCGTCATCTTCTGGCTCTGAAAATCAATGAGTCTGGAGCCTAGGGTTTTGACAAGGATCAGCGGCACAAGGTTCTGAGCCGATATCCTGCTGATAGATCCAATCAGTCAGCAAAGCGCTACAACGCCACTGCGCCCATATTATTAAAAAATTGATTTTAATGTATTTATAGAAAAAATAGATCGTCTATCTCTGCTTTTGTCTCTGTGAAAACGGCCGCCGCGACTGCTTCGGCGCGATCAGGCATGACTGCACGAAACAGGTCTCGCTCGGTTTCGATTGTGAAAATCGCGTAGATCTGTGCCAAACTGGCGTCGGAAAGCGCGTCCGACCCAACGGGCCCGAGGCTCGACTGGGTTTGGCTGGCAAGTTCGGCAAGCGCGCGACTGTGGCGCTGAGCCGGTGCGAAATCAAAGGTCAGGCGGCTAACCCGCGTTTGCAGCAGCGCCACGGCGTCTTGGAGCGGATCGAGGTTGTCGATGATTTCGCGAAGCATCGGGTCGATCTGCGCAATCAATCTTTCTGGCATATCAATCATATGCCGCATCAAACGATCGGTATTGGCAATAATTTCTGAGCCCAATGTGCTGATCGTATCAAGCGCACTTCGGATTGAGGCAAAGCGCGTCCCCACGCCTTGCGACACAGATTGCAGCTGTTCAGCAATCAATTTGAGCGCCGCACCATCCTGCCCCAGACGCGCGCAAGACAAAACGGCGTTGATGCCAAGCAAGCTCATGCCGTCTTGCACGTCCTCACCCCAGGTGATCAATCCGCGGAAAGTTGCAAATTCCTCTGCAATTGCGCGTGCCAAGACCCGCGTCTGCTCTTGCATTGGGTGCAAAATGGCGATGGCTTGCGTCAGCTGGTTGCGGTCTTCATCGAGTTTTTCCACACCAGCGGCCTCGCCAGCTGTGTTGAAAAACCCGGTAAGATGGGTTTGCACAAGCCGCGTTAGCCCCGTTGTCATTTGCGACACGCTGTCTGTCCGTCGTCGAATGATTTGGAACATCCGCGCTGATTTAGTAGCGGATGACTTGGGCTCATCTGGTTTATGTTATGCCGCTTGACGCTGATGTTTCAAGCGGCGGCTTTGGATGGTTTGGTGTTTGATGCGCCTCCTTTCGGCAAGGATGGTTTCGCCGCGACCAAAGTAGACGTCGGCCGGTGTCAGATTGCCGATGCTCTCGTGGTAGCGACGATGATTGTAGTGATCGATGAAGGCGGCGACGGCAGCCTCGAGTTCCCCTTCGAAGAAGTAGTTTTCCAAGAGGATGCGGTTTTTCAGGGTCTGGTGCCAGCGCTCGATCTTGCCTTGGGTCTGCGGATGCATCGGGGCACCACGAACGTGTTTCATACCCTTGTCTTCGAGATATTCGGCCAGATCCGCCGCGATGTAGGACGAACCATTATCGCTGAGCAGCCTAGGTTTATGCAGAACCTTGGCGCTGTCGCAGCTTGACGCTGCCAAGGCGATATCCAACGTATCGGTCACATCTTCGGCTCGCATGTTGCCGCAGAGCTTCCAGCCGACGACGTAGCGCGAGTAGTCGTCTAGGATCGTGGACAGATAAAACCAGCCCCAGCCGATGAC
>JALRIN010000044.1 GCA_023255415.1 Cypionkella sp.
AGGTCAGCCGAATGGGCGTGCCCGGCATATCGAAATGCTCGCGCAGGCCGTTGACCAGATAGCGTTTGTAGCTTTCGGCCATCTCGTCGGGGTGGCTGCACATCACGATATAGCCCGGTGGCCGCTGTTTCACCTGGGTCATATAGCGCAGCTTGATGCGCTTGCCGCCCGGTGCGGGTGGCGGGTGCGATTCGACCATGGCACCCAACCAGGTGTTCAGGCGCGCGGTGGGAATGCGGCGGTTCCAGACCGCATGGGCCTTCAGGATCGCTTCGTGCAGACGGTCAAGGCCACGTCCGGTTTTGCCCGAGACCGTGATCATCGGCGCGCCGCGCAGCTGCGGCAGCAGGCGGGTGAACATCTCTTTCAGCTCGGCCAGCTTTTCCTGCTTTTCGTCTTCCAGATCCCATTTGTTAACCGCCACCACCACGGCGCGGCCTTCGGTCTCTGCGAAATCGGCGATGCGCAGATCTTGCACCTCGAAGGGGATATCGACATCGAGCAGCACCACCACCACCTCGGCAAAGCGCACCGCGCGGATGCCGTCAGAGACCGAGAGCTTTTCCAGCTTTTCGTTGATGCGGGCGCGTTTGCGCATGCCTGCGGTATCAAAAATCTTGATCGGCGTTCCCAGCCAATCGGCGCGCACCGAAATCGCATCGCGGGTGATGCCAGCCTCGGGGCCGGTCAGCAGGCGGTCAAAGCCGAGGATCTTATTGATCAGCGTGGATTTGCCGGCATTGGGGCGGCCGATCACCGCGATTTGCAGCGGCTTTTTCGCGGTGGGGCGGAAGCTTTCTTCGTCTTGTTCAAGCTCGGCCTCTTCCTCGGTTAGATCAACGTCGATCTCGGGGGAGTTTTCGGCCTCGCGCTCGGCGAATTCGCCCTCGAGCGGTTTAAGCAGGCGGTAAAGATCATCCATGCCCTCGCCATGTTCGGCAGAGATCCGCAGCGGCTCGCCCAGACCCAAAGACCAGCCTTCAAGCGCGCCCGCATCGCCGGCTTTGCCTTCGGCCTTGTTCACCGCCAGAATAACCCGCGCGCCTTTTTTGCGCAGGATATCGGCAAAGGTCTCGTCCGAAGGGGTGACGCCAACACGGCCGTCGATCACAAACAGGCTGACATCGGCCATATCGACGGCGCGTTCGGTCAAGCGCCGCATCCGGCCTTGCAAGCTGTCATCGGTGATTTCTTCCAGACCGGCGGTGTCGATCACGGTAAAGCGCATGTCGAACAGCTTGGCATCGCCCTCGCGCAGATCGCGCGTCACGCCGGGCTGGTCATCGACCAACGCCAGTTTGCGCCCGACAAGGCGGTTAAAGAGCGTCGATTTGCCCACATTGGGGCGGCCGACGATGGCAAGGGTAAAGCTCATTGCATGGGTCCAGACATAAGAAGCGCTCTCCTTACACGGCCCAAGCGCTAACGGAAAGCGTGAAGTTGCCCGTTGCCACCAACAACGAACAGCATCCCGCCGGCGAGTGCGGGGGCCGAGGCTGCACCGCCTGGGATGTCAACACTGCTGACCACTGCACCAGAGGTCGGATCAAACAGCCGCAACTGCCCGTCCGAGGAGGCGACAACGATATGCCCCCCTGCCAGAACCGGCCCATAATGGGCATAGATGCGCTTGAGCTTTTTGGGTTTGTCTTTGACGAAATAGGGCATCTCGCTGGCCCAGATCAGATCGCCAGTCGTCGCATCAAGCCGAACCAGACGCGCGTCATCGCTGACCACAAAGACCGAGCCTGCCACCACCAAGGGCGGGTTCAAGGCACCTTCGGTGGCCACCCATTTGCGGTTGCCGGTGGCGGCATCTGCGGCGATGGTGCGGCCTGCGGCGGTGCCAGCATAGATCACGCCGCCGCTGACCACCGGGTCACCCGTGACATCGCCAAGCGCTGCATAGGCGCGGCCTAGCCTTTGGCCTGCAACGGCAGCAATCCATTTCACCGTGCCGGTTTTGGCGTCAACCGCCTCGATCTCGCCACTGGCGAAGGGCAAGATCACATCGCTGCCCGAAATTGCTGGCGAGGCAGAGCCGACCATGCCGGCGGTGGTGCCTGTGCCTTCAACGCTCCATAATATCCGGCCGGTGTCGACCGAAACCGCCAAAGCGCCGCCATCTTCGCCCATGGCGTAGACAGTGTTGCCCGAAACCGTTGGCGCGCCGCTGGTGGGGGCTGCAAAGCTTTGCCGCCACAAGATCGCACCAGAACTTGCGTTCAGCGCCACCAATTCGCCGGCGCCGGTGGTGGCAAACACCCGGCTGCCCTCGACCGCAAGCCCGCCGCCGGTGACGGGTTTTACCGCCAGATCAGCCTGCCAGACCAAGCCTCCCGCCGTTGATACCGCCGAAACCTTGCCGGCTGCATCCATGGCAAACACCTGACCGCCCGAGACGACGGGCGAGGCTGCGATGCGCGCGCGCTGCGTATTGCCCGCACCGATGCCAACGCTCCAGATCTTTTGCGGCACCGCAGACAGCTGGCCGTTGTCCGCGCTGTGCTGGGTCGATCCGCCGCGATGGGTCCAATCGGCAAAACTGCGCGCCGCAGGCAAAGCAATCGGCACGACGCGGTTTTCCACCGCGCCAGGTGCAAGCGGTGCCGCCTGCCCGTCAATGGCAACCGAGGCTTGCAACGGCGTGCGCACATCAAAGCGTTCGCCCTGCAAGATCACATCGCGTTCGCAGGCGCTTAGGCCAAAGCAAAGCACAGCTGCCGAAAGTCCGATTTTTGCGCTTTTCATGCCGTCAGCCCCCAGAAATATCTGTCATAACCCGTGGTTCAGCCTGCGGCGGCTGCTTTGGCCTCGGGCGGAGTGCCGCCCAAAGCCGTGATCATCTGGGCCGCCCGCGTGCGCAGACTGCTGGGCGCATCCTGATCTTGCATCAAATCGCCCAAGGCTTTGATGGCAGCCTCGGTCTTGCCCTCTTCCACCAGAAGATAGGCCAGCTGTTCACTGGCAAGGGTGCGAAAGGCGCGGCCGGGCACGGCCAGATCTTGCAAGGCCGCACGGCGATCGGCAAGCGGCTGATCGGCGCCTGCCAGCATCACCGCCCGCAGGCTTGCCAAATCGCGGTAAAGCTGCGGCTGGCTGGCATCGGCTGCAAGCGCGCGCAAATCGGCAAGTGCAGTTGCCTTATCGCTTTGCGCCGCCGTCAGCAGGGCCTTGGGCGCCACTTGCGCGCCATCGCCTGCAACGGTGGCAAGTGCTGTGGCCCGCTCTGCCGGTGTGGGCAGGACAAGGGCAGCTTCCAGCGCGTCGCCAAAGCCTTGCGCGCGGGCTGTGGCCTGCGCCTTGCTCCATTCGTTATAGGCGGTGCCGCCCACAATCGCGACCACCGCCACAGCGCCGATCCAGCCATATTTGCGAAACATCGCAAACAGCTGGTCGCGACGGACTTCTTCGGTGACTTCGTCGATAAAACTATCGGGATTGCTCACGCCTGCGTCTCCTTTGCAGCACGGCCAAAACCGCGCCTCTATCCTTTGGCCTCAGTCTTACACGCGAAGCCTGCAACTTGCCAAGCCCCGCGCCAAGAAACCGCTTGGCTTTAGGCTGCGGCCTGCTCTTCTTCCTCGGCGGTTTGACGCGCCCACATCGCGGCATATTTGCCTTCGCGCGCCAAAAGCTCTTCATGCGTGCCGCGTTCGCTGACTTCGCCTGCCTCTAGCACCAAGATCATATCGGCATCGGCAATCGTCGACAGCCTATGCGCGATGGTGATGACCGAGCGGCCCTCGCCCATGGCAAGCAAGCTTTCCTGAATGCTCTGCTCGGTCTGGGTGTCCAGCGCGCTTGTCGCCTCGTCCAACACCAAGATCGGCGGGTTCTTCAGCAAGGTGCGCGCAATGCCCACGCGCTGCTTTTCGCCGCCCGACAGCTTCAGCCCGCGCTCGCCAACCGAGGTTTGATAGCCCTCGGGCAAAGACATCACAAAATCATGGATCTTGGCGGCCTTGGCTGCGGCAATGATATCGGCCTCGGATGCCCCAGCACGGCCATAGGCGATGTTGTAATGAATGGTGTCGTTGAACAAAACCGTGTCCTGCGGCACCACCCCGATCAGCCCGTGCAGGCTGGTTTGGGTGACATCGCGCAGATCTTGGCCGTCGATTTTGATCGCACCACCAGTGACATCATAAAACCGGAACAACAGCCGCCCAATCGTCGATTTGCCCGAGCCAGAAGGCCCGACCAAAGCAATGCGCTGCCCCGGTTCGACCCGAAAGCTGACGCCCTTCAGGATCGGGCGCGAGGGATCGTAATCAAAGCGCACATTGTCAAATTCAACCAAGCCCCCCGTCACCACCAAAGCCGGCGCATCAGGCTTGTCTGTTACCTCGGCAGGTTGCTCAAGCAGATGAAACATCGCCGCCATATCCACCAAAGCCTGCCGGATTTCGCGGTAAACCGTGCCCAGAAAGTTCAGTGGCATGGTGATTTGGATCATATAGGCATTGACCATAACGAAATCGCCCACGGTCAAGCTGCCGCCGCGAACGCCAATCGCCGACATCACCATCACAGCAATCAAACCGCAGGTGATCAGGAAAGATTGGCCTGCGTTCAGCACCGACAGGCTTTGCCCGGTGCGCACCGCCAAAACCTCATAGGCGGCCATGGCTTTGTCATAGCGCGCAGCCTCGCGAGCCTCGGCGTTGAAATATTTGACGGTTTCAAAGTTCAAAAGACTGTCGATGGCCTTTTGGTTGGCATCGGTATCTTGATCGTTCATCTGCCGACGGATCTGCACCCGCCATTCGGTGACCTTGAAGGTATAGGTGACGTAAATCGTGATCGTGGTGACCACAACCACCATATATTGCCAGCCAAAATACAGCGCAAAGATGATCGAGACCAGCGATAGTTCCAGAATCAACGGCCCGATCGACAGCAGCATAAAGCGCAGCAGAAAATCAACGCCCTTGACCCCGCGCTCGATCACACGGCTTAGACCGCCGGTCTTGCGGGTGATGTGATAGCGCATCGACAGGCGGTGAATATGGGTAAAGGTTTCCAGCGCCAGCTTGCGCAGCGCGCGTTGCCCCACCCGCACAAAGACCACGTCGCGCAATTCGCCCATCGCCACCGAGCCAAAGCGCGCAAGCCCGTAAGCCAGGGTCAACCCAACCGCCCCCATGCCCAGAATCGTCGCCTCGGAGGGGGTTTTGCCGACCAAGACATCGACCGCCTGCTTATAGATAAAC
This sequence comes from Cypionkella sp., assembly GCA_023255415.1. Lineage (GTDB taxonomy): Bacteria > Pseudomonadota > Alphaproteobacteria > Rhodobacterales > Rhodobacteraceae > Cypionkella. Next base: position 5,217 of record JALRIN010000044.1, read on the forward strand.
GGCATGGTGATCGCCACCAGCTTGGCCAAAAGCAAAAATACCAAGGCCGCGACGACGCGGCGCTTTACCCAAGCCTCGCCCTCGGGCCAAAGATAGGGTGCCACGCGCCGCATGGTCTGAAACCCCGAGCCATGCTCTTCGCCCTTGTCGCTTGAAAGCGCCCCTGTTGTCACTTTGCGCATCGTTTATCCTTCACCGCTTGGGGCCAGCCCCTGTGCTTACAGCCGATCTAAGCGCTTAAACCCGACAGTTCAATCCAGCTTGAACACCGCAGCCGCAAAACTGGCGCGGCGCATGCAAAAGGCCGCCCCAAAAAGGCGGCCTCTTTTTCGCATCTGGGTGCAAGCCTTGGCCCGCATCTGCCGCAGGCGTCAGGGCGCCGAGGGCAGCGTAAAGACTTGGCCCGGATAGATCAGATCGGGGTTCTTGATCTGGTCTTTGTTGGCGTTAAACACTTGCACATACATCACGCCTTCGCCCAATTCCTGCTTGGCGATGCCCCAAAGCGTAAAGCCGGGTTGCACCGTGATGGTCACGGCAGGTTTTGGCGCAGCTGTGGCCACAGCGGCCGGTTCAGGCGCGGGTGGCGCTTCGGCTGCAACCTCGGGCACGGCGGCAGGGGTTTGCGGTGCAACCACAACCGCGCTTGGCTCTGCCACGGGGTCTGGCGTAGGTGCGGGCTCTGGTGCTGCAACGGCAGGCATTTCGGTGGTTACAGCCGGGGCTGGTTTTGTCACCACAGGCGCTTGGGCTGCCGCAACAGCTGCCAAGGCCTGCAAGGTTTCGCGCTTGAACGGCGTTTCAAAGCGGGCGGTAACTTTGCCATCTGCGGCCAATTGATCAATCCGCAGGGTGTAAAGCCCCGCCGCAACATCCTGCAAAACCGCCTGCCAGTTGCCATCTGCGCCAACCGCGCCCTCGGCCACAGCCGCCTGATCCAGATAGATCCGCAAGCCGCTGCCCGCCGCACCTATGCCGCCCAGTTGCACCGCCCCGTCTGGCGCATAGGTGATGGTGTCAAGTGTCACCGCGCCCATGGGCGGCGTTTCAGCCGCCGCATCGGTTTGCACCACGCTGACCCCTTCGGGCGCGATCAACAAAGCGGCAGGGGGTGTTGCTTCTGGCGGCGCGACAGGCGCCTCGGCTGCTGCCACGATCTGCGGTGCTGCAATCGGGGCAATCGCAAGCTCAACCCTGCGCTCCATTCCGTCGGCGGTTTTGGCGCTGACCACCAAGACCCGGGCTTCGGCTGCGGGGGGAATGGTGAAAAGACCCACAAAATTCCCGCTGGTGTCTGCTGTGGTGGCGAAAAGTTCCGCCCCCTGCATCGCAAAACCAATGGCATCCCCTGCCCCGGCCATGCCTGCAATCGTCGCCGCACCATCTGCCTCGACCCGCACCAGATCAATCTTCAGGGCTGCGGGTTCCACCTCTGCCGGTACGGCTGGCGCCACCGGAGCCGCAACTTCGGGTGCAGCAACTTCGGGTGCAGCAACTTCGGGTGCCGCAGCGGGCACAGCAGCCGCCGCTAGCTCTGGCTCTGGCGCTGGTTCAGGCTGCTTTGCGCCCGCGCCAAATCCGAAATAGACTGCAATCGCCACAACGGCCGCTGCCGCCACCCCAACACCAACCCGCGCTTGCGCACCCATCTCTGACCAAGCCGCCATCACATTCCCCTGTTTTCGCGGGGCCTGTTCCGACCCCTGCTTCCCTTCCCCTAAGAACCCCGATATCACAATCCAAAGCAACCTTATTCAGAAGGATATGCCGATGCAGCCCGCCCAAAAATCAATCTGTGTGTTCTGCGGCGCGCGCCCCGGCACCAATCCCGCCTATAGCGAGGCCGCACGCGCCATGGGACAGGCCATTGCCGACCACGGCTGGCGGCTGGTTTATGGCGCGGGCGATGTGGGTCTTATGGGCGAAGTCGCCCGCGCCGCGATGACGGCAGGCGCGACCTGCCTTGGCGTTATTCCGACCCATCTGATGGCGCTCGAGGTCGGCAAACGCGATCTGACGCAGTTCATCATCACCGAAAACATGCACGAACGCAAAAAGGTGATGTTCATGAATTGCGACGCCATCGTGGTGCTGCCGGGCGGCGCGGGCAGTCTGGACGAGTTTTTCGAGGTGCTGACCTGGGCGCAGATCGGGCTGCACAACAAGCCAATCTTTTTGCTGAACACCAACGACTATTGGCAGCCGCTGATCGCCTTGCTGGACCACATCATTGCCCAAGGCTTTGCTTCGGCCAGCATGCGCGATCTGTTTCGCGTCGTGGGCAGCGTCGCGGCGCTGACGCCTGCGCTTAACACCGCGCTGTCGTAAGAAAAAGGCCTGCCAGCTTGCGCTGACAGGCCTGAAATTCTGCGCAAATCAGGCGCTTACATGCGGGCTGCGACGGCTTCCCAATTGACCAGCTTGTCCAAAAAGTTCGACAGGTAAGCCGGACGCTTGTTGCGGAAATCGATGTAGTAGGAATGCTCCCAAACATCGCAGCCCAGCAAGGCTTTTTGACCAAAGCACAAAGGATTGACGCCGTTTTCGGTCTTGGTGACCTTCAGGCTGCCGTCTTTGTCAACCACCAGCCAAGCCCAGCCCGAACCAAACTGGCCAGCACCCGCTGCGGCGAAATCTTCCTTGAACTTTGCGACCGAACCGAAAGCTTCGACCAAAGCGGTCTCAAGCACGCCTGGCATCGCCTTGCCAGCAGGGCCCATCACTTCCCAAAACAGGTTGTGATTCCAATGCTGCGACGCATTGTTGAAAATACCGTTCTGCGCCACAGAGCCCGCAGCATAGGTGCCGGTTACGATCTCTTCCAGCGATTTTGCTTCCCACTCGGTGCCCGCGATCAGCTTATTGCCGTTGTCGACATAGGCCTTGTGGTGCAGGTCGTGGTGAAATTCCAGCGTTTCGGCGGACATGCCAAGGCCAGCCAAAGCGTCATGAGCATAGGGCAGATCGGGAAGCGTAAAAGCCATCGGAGTATCTCCTGTTCAGATGTGATTTGGCGCCAATAACTGCGCATGGACGCCATTGGTCAAGGGCAGAAAGCGATATCTGCCCGTCATATATAAACCTATGCCGCATTTGCGCGGTTACAAGGGGCGGCTTAGTCCAGCTCGCTGCCCGCCATCGCCGAATGCGACAACAGCCCCATGACATAAGAGGCAACCGAGCGAAAGCAGACCAGCGTATAGCCATCGTCCTGCGCCCAAAAGGCAGCTGCCACTTGGGCGGTGCGGGTGCGGCGGATCTCTTTTGGCCCCAGTTTGGCGAAATCGACGGGGGCAAGTTTGGCGATCACCTGATCGGCCTTGCCACCCTGCACGCGAAACACCGCCCGCGCGTCCGAGACCACAACCGCCAGATAATGCTCGCCTTTCAGCGCCTTATCAATCGCAGCCATCGCCGCGCCGGTTTGATCATAGGGCAGCACCAGCAGATATTCATCCGGGCTCATCCAAGCCACTGCGTTATCACCTGCAACCTCGATCTGGCGCTGCGCGGGCAGACCAAGCCCCACCGCCGCCTTGACCGCCTTGGCCAGGCCCTTGACATCGGGCTTGGCGCGCAGGGTGATCATCCCCAAGGGGCCGATTTCCGAAATTTTGGCAAAGCCGTCAAATGACGCATGGCCCAAAGCACTGACCGGATTAGACATTCGGCTTTTCTCCCTCTTTGTCATAGAACACCGGATCCACGACGCGCGCTTTCACCCGCCCGCCTGTCACCGTGTTGAACTCGACGATATCGCCTATCCGGTCCAAGCCGCCGTGGATCAAGCCCATGGCGATGCCCCGGTTCAAGGTTGGGCTGTGATAGGTCGAGGTGACGCGGCCTTGGGTATTGCCCTGGCCATTGGCATTGCTGCCCGCCGCCACAATATAGCTACCGTCTGGAATAACCGAGCCGTCCAGCGTCTCAAAGCCCGCCAGTTTCCAGCGATCCGCACTGGCCAAGAACACCCGTTCCTGCCCGCGCTTGCCCAAGAAATCGGCCTTCTTTTTCGAAATCGCCCAGCCAAGGTTCAAATCTTGCGGAATTACCGTGCCGTCGGTTTCGTCGCCGATCATGATAAAGCCCTTTTCGGCCCGCATGATGTGCAAAGCCTCGGTGCCATAAGGCATCGCGCCAAACTCGGCGCCCGCCTCATGCAGTTTGTCCCAAAACGCAGCGCCCATGCTGGCCGGCACAGCGATTTCATAAGACAGCTCGCCCGAAAAGCTGATCCGGTAAACCCGGACAGGAAAGCCGCCCAAGCTGCCGTCCGCCCATGTCATAAACGGCAACGACTCTTTCGAGACATCCATCCCGCCCAGTTTTTCCAGCAACTTGCGGGCATTAGGGCCAACAACCGCCACTTGCGCCAATTGCTCGGTGATATTGGCGGTGTAAACCTTCCAATCCCACCATTCGCATTGCAGCCAATCTTCCATCCAAGCATGGATGCGATCTGCCCCGCCCGAGGTGGTGTGGCAAAGCCAGGTTTCTTCATCAAGCCGCGCCACAACGCCGTCGTCAGACAAAAAGCCCTGCTCGTTGCACATCAGACCATAGCGGCATTTGCCCACCGGCAGCGTACTCATCACGCCGGTGTAAAGCATATCCATAAAGCGGCCCGCATCGGGGCCTTTGACGATGATCTTGCCAAGCGTCGAGGCGTCCAAAAGCCCAAGCGCTGTGCGGGTGTTGTTGACCTCGCGGTGCACAGCCTGCTCGTGGTTTTCACCTGCACGCGGGAAGCAATAGGGCCTGCGCCACAGACCGACCGGCTCCATATAGGCGTGATGGGCCTCGTGCCAGGCATGCATCGGGGTTTTGCGCAAAGGCTGAAAGATCTCGCCGCGCGATTCCCCCGCCAAAGCGCCCAAAGTCACCGGCACATAGGGCGGGCGGAAAGTGGTGGTTCCAACGCGCGGAATCTCTTCATTCAAAGCCTCAGCAAGCACGGCCAATCCGTTGATATTGCTAAGTTTACCCTGATCCGTCGCCATACCCAAAGTGGTATAGCGCTTGGTATGTTCAACGCTTTCATAGCCTTCGCGCACCGCCAGTTGCACGTCCGAGACTTTGACATCGTTCTGATAATCCAGCCACATTTTGGCCTTAAGCGCAGGGCCCGCGCCCTGCGGCATGATCCAGACCGGCTCCATCGCCTGTTCGATCACCGCATCAGCGCTGGCCGCCTTGGCCTCGGCCTTCACGCCAACGGCTGCACAGGCCGCCACCGCGCCGCGTGCAGCATCGGCCAAGGCTTCACCCGTCGTCATCGCGCCATTGGCAGCGCCCACGGCCACGACCATGGCCAGACCGTCTGCCCCAGTTGGCGGACGCATCACATCAGGGCGGAAGTGCTGATTGAGCTTGTCCCAGACCAGCTTGCCGCCGCAATGGCTCCACAAATGCACAACCGGAGACCAACCGCCCGACATCGCCACGGCGTCACAAAGAATCTCTTCCAGAACCGCGCCTTCGCCGGCCTGCGCGCAAAGCTGCACGCCGGTGACCCGCTTGCCGCCCTTGACCTTGGCAATCGCAGTGCCTGTGGCCACCCGAATGCCCAAAGCCCGGGCCTTTTCCGCCAAAACGCCCGAGACCGTGCTGCGCGCATCGACGATGCAAGGCACCACAAGACCTGCTTCCACCAAGGCAATCGCAGTGCGATAAGCGTCGTCGTTATTGGTCACAACTACGGTGCGGTCGCCTGCCGAAACGGCAAAATTCACCAAATATTCGCGCAAAGACCCCGCCAGCATCACGCCGGGGATATCATTGCCCGCAAAGGACAGCGGCCGTTCGATTGCCCCCGTCGCGGTGACGATTTGCGCCGCGCGAATGCGCCACAAGCGGTGCTTTGGCCGCCCGTCGCCGGGGGTATGGTCTGCAACCTTCTCATCGGCCAAGACATAGCCATGGTCATAAACCCCGACACCCGCGCAGCGCAGCCGCAGGGTGACATTCTCCATCGCTTCAAGCTTTGCCACGGTGGCGTTGATCCATAGATCTGCTGCGGCGCCTTCGATCTGGTCGCCATCAACAGGCGCGCGCCCGCCCCAATGCGGGGTTTGTTCCAGCACGATCACCCGCGCACCCGCTTGCCCAGCAATCAATGCTGCTTGCAAACCGGCGATACCGCCGCCCACAACCAGCAGATCGCAAAAGGCATAGGCCTGCTCGTAGCGGTCCGCATCGCGCTGAGTTGGCGCGCGGCCAAGCCCTGCCGAGGCACGAATGATCGGCTCGAATAGATGCTTCCAGGCCGCACGCGGATACATGAAGGTTTTATAGTAAAATCCGCCCGGCAAGAACCGCGCCAGCGCGTTGTTCACCACACCCACGTCATAGTCGAGGCTTGGCCAATGGTTTTGGCTGGCAGCCTCTAGGCCGTCGAAAAGCTCGGTGGTGGTGACGCGCTGATTGGGTTCAAACCGCCCATCACGCCCCAGACCGACCAGGCCGTTTGGCTCTTCCGGCCCTGCGGCCACAACGCCACGCGGGCGGTGGTATTTGAACGACCGACCCACCAACATCTGGTTATTGGCCAGCAGAGCCGAGGCAAGGCTATCGCCCGCATAGCCGCGCATACGCTTGCCGTTAAAGGAAAATTCGGTTGTCGCTGAGCGGTCAATCAACCGCCCGCCCTTGTGAAGCCGAGTGCTCATTTGTAGCCCTTCCACTCCGGCCGCTTGGCCTTGATCTTGTCTTGCAGCTCGGCCGGTGGGGCCGAGGATTGTGCAGCATAGGTGCCGAACACTTCCAATGTGGCAGTGTCACGTGCCGCTAAAAACCACTTGCCGCAGCCATAGCTGTGACGCCAGCGTTCAAAATGCACGCCCTTGGGGTTTTTGCGCGCGAACATATAGGCTTCGAATTCTTCATCCGAAGAGCCCGGACCAAAGCGTTTCAAATGCGCCTCGTAGCCGGGCGAGAGTTCGGTTTCTTCGGCTTTGACGCCGCAATAGGGGCATTCAAGGATCAGCATGTCGTTGCCTCGCAAGTGTTAAGAGCAAGGGGGCGCCGCCCCCAGGCTGCTAAAGCAGCCTCCCCCGGGATATTTAAGCCAAGATGAAAGCCCATCAATGCGCCACCCCTGCGGCGACGGATTCGTCGATGAACTGGCCTTCTTTGAAGCGCCACATGTTGAAGGCCTCGGCCAGGGGCCCCGGTTCGCCTTTGGCGACCAGCTCGGCCATTGCCCAGCCAGACCCCGGGATCGCCTTGAAGCCGCCAGTGCCCCAGCCGCAGTTGATAAAGCAATTTCCCAAAGGCGTTTTCGAGATGATCGGCGAGCGATCGCCAGTCATATCGACGATGCCGCCCCATTGCCGCAGCATTTTCAGCCGCGAGATCATCGGGAAGGTTTCGATCAGCGCGCGCAGGGTTTCTTCGATATGATGGAACGAGCCGCGCTGGGTGAAGTTATTGAAGCCGTCGGTGCCGCCACCGATCACCATCTCGCCCTTGTCAGACTGGCTCATGTAGCCGTGCACGGTATTGGCCATCACCACCACATCCATACAAGGTTTGATTGGCTCGGAGACCAGCGCCTGCAGCGCCACCGCTTCAACTGGCAGGCGGAAGCCCGCCATATCCGCGACTTGGCCCGAATGACCCGCCACCACAACGCCGAGTTTTTTGCAGCCGATAAAGCCCTTGGTGGTGTTGATGCCGGTGACATTGCCACCTTGCGAAGTAACACCCGTAACCTCGCATTGCTGGATGATGTCCATCCCCATTGCCGAGCAGGCCCGCGCATAGCCCCAAGCCACGGCATCGTGGCGCGCGGTGCCGCCGCGGGCTTGGTAAAGCGCGCCCAGCACCGGATAGCGCGGCCCGTCGATATTGATGATCGGCACCAATTCCTTGACCCGCTGCGGCCCGATCCATTCGGTGGCGACACCTTGCAGGGCATTGGCATGGGCTGTGCGTTGATAGCCGCGAATTTCGTGATGGGTCTGTGCCAGCATCAAAAGACCGCGTGGGCTGAACATCACGTTATAGTTCAGATCCTGCGACATCGTCTCGTAAAGCGAGCGCGCTTTCTCGTAGATCGCAGCAGAGCTGTCTTGCAGGTAGTTCGAGCGGATGATCGTGGTGTTGCGCCCAGTATTGCCGCCACCAAGCCAGCCCTTTTCGATCACCGCCACATTGGTGATGCCGTAATTCTTGCCCAGGTAATAGGCCGTCGCAAGCCCATGGCCACCAGCGCCTATGATGATGACATCATAAGACTTTTTCGGCAGCGGCGAGGCCCATGCCCGCTCCCAGCCCATATGATGCGTCATGGCTTCTTTGGCGATAGCGAAAACAGAGTAACGTTTCATGGGCGGCCCCCTATGGTTTGCTTGCGCGCTTATCTCTTGATTGCTGCTTTTAGCTCGACATGCCAGCGGCACAATCGGGAAAATTACGACATCCGTCGCAGAATGACGCCTGCGGCGGAATCTCCCCTTTTGCCAGGACGCCAAACCGCCTACATCAGGGCAAGACTGAAGGAGCGTGGCATGGACAATTGGCAATTCTGGGCGGCAGCGGCTGCGATCACGGCGGGCATTGCGGCGACGCTGTTGCAAGCCTTGCGGCGGGGCGATGCGCAGGCCGATGATGGCGCAGCGCTAAAGGTCTATACCGACCAGCTGGCCGAAGTTGACCGCGACCTTGGCCGCAATGTGATCTCGGCGCCCGAAGCCGAGCGGCTGCGGGTCGAGGTGTCGCGCCGTTTGTTGGACGCCGATCGCGCCTTGCAAAACGCGGCCTCGAAGGGCGGCAAGGGCTCGGCGCTGCCAGCGGTTTTGCTGATCATAGCGGTGCTGGCTGCCGCAATTTTCGCCTATAACCGCCTTGGCGCGCCGGGCTATGCCGATTTGCCGCTGCAAGCGCGGCTTGCGATCAGCGACGAGAATTACCGCAACCGCCCCTCGCAAGAGGCCGCCGAAGCGGCAGCCCCTGCCCCCAAGCTGGCGCAAGCCGATCCGCAGTTCACCGCATTGATGGCGCAGCTGCGCGCCGTGGTCAAAACCCGCCCAGATGATGTGCAAGGTCTGGCACTGCTGGCAAAGAACGAGGCGCAGCTGGGCGATTTCATTGCCGCACGCAAAGCCTATCAGCATCTGGTCGAGGTAAAGGGCGACAGTGCCAATCTGGACGACCACCTTGGCCTTGCCCAAACCATGATCGTGGCGGCAGGCGGTTTTGTCTCGCCAGAGGCGGAAAAGCATCTGATTGTGGTGCTGCAAGCCGACCCTAAAAACGGGCTGGCGCGCTATTTCTCGGGGCTGATGTTTGCCCAGATTGGCCGCTTTGACCGCGCCTTTGCGCTATGGCAGCCGCTTTTGGCCGAAGGCCCCGCAGATGCGGTCTGGATCGGCCCTATTCGCGCAGGCTTGCAAGAGGTCGCCGACCGCGCAGGCATCAAATACCAGCTGCCCGATACGGGGCGTGGTCCGACTGCAGGTGATGTCGCCGCCGCGGGGCAAATGTCAGGTGCCGACCGCCAAGCGATGATCCAAGGCATGGTGGCGCAGCTGGAGGACCGTCTGTCGACGGAAGGCGGGCCGGTGGAAGAATGGGTCAAGCTGATCAACGCGCTCGGCGTCTTGGGCGAAGCAGATCGCGCCAAAACCGCCACCGATCAGGCCAAAGCCGCCCTGCCCGCCGAAGCGGCCACTTTGGACGCAGCGCTTGCCGCCGCACTGAAGACCGCTCAGAACCCACCGATGGGCGCGCCCGCAGCCAAGGGCCCCAATGCCGCTGACGTTGCCGCCGCTGCCGATATGGCGCCAGAAGACCGCCAAGCCATGATCAAAGGCATGGTCGGCCAATTGCAAAGCCGGCTTTACAGCGAAGGCGGCGCGCTGCCCGAATGGCTTAAGCTGATCAATGCGCTTTCGGTGCTGGGCGAGGCCGATCAGGGGCGCGAGGCATATGGTCGTGCGCAAACCGTGTTCAAAGACGACCCAGCAGCGCTTGAGCAGCTCAAATCTGCTGCCGTGGCCGCAGGGCTTGCGCAATGATCCTGACCGATGTCGCCGAATTTGCCGCCCTGCTAAAACCCAACCGCGCGATCTGCGGGCTGGATCTGGGCGATAAGACCATCGGCATCGCGGTCTCGGACCTGCGGCGCAGCGTGGCCACGGCTATTCATACGGTGCGGCGGGTGAAATTCACCCAAGACGCCGCCGAATTGCTGGCGGTGCTGTCCGAGCGCAACGTCTGCGGCATCATCCTTGGCCTGCCCTTGAATATGGACGGCAGCCCGGGGCCAAGGGTGCAGTCGACCCAAGCCTTTGCGCGCAATCTGGAAAAGCTGACACCGCTGCCGATCACCTTTTGGGACGAAAGGCTTTCCACCGTTGCCGCCGAGCGCGCGCTGATCGAGGCGGATATGTCTCGAATGCGTCGCCGCGAGGTGATAGATCAGGTCGCAGCAGGCTATATTCTGCAAGGTGCCCTCGACCGCCTGAGCTATATGGACAAAGCCGATGGATGAGATCTGGAAACGCGACGAAATCGACAGCCCCTGCGTCAAGCTTTGCGTGGTGCAGCCGCAATCGCGTCTTTGCGTCGGCTGTTTTCGCAGCATTGACGAGATTTCAGCTTGGTCGCGGATGACACCTGACACCCGCAAAGCCATCATGGCAGAGCTGCCCGCGCGCGCGGGCCAAATCACCCAGCGGCGCGGCGGGCGCATGGCGCGGCTGGGCCAAGCCGACTAAATCCCCAAACCGCCCTGCGCCAGCATCGGATCGCCCGCCAAAAACGCCTGCGCTTGTGCGACAATCGGCGCGCGGTCCAACCGGGCTAGGTTCTTATAGGCCAGCGCCATGCGCGGATTGCGTGCCAGCACCGGCTCATTGGCGATCAGAAAGTTCCAATACAGGTAATTGAACGGACAAGCCCCCGCCCCCAGCTTTTGCTTCACATCATAGGCACAACCGCCGCAATAATCCGACATCCGGTCGATATAGGCCCCCGAGGCCGCATAGGGTTTCGAACCCAACCGCCCGCCATCGGCATGGCATACCATGCCGTGCACATTGGGCAATTCGACCCAATCATAGGCATCAACATAGACCGCCAGATACCAGGCCTCGATCTGCGCGGGCGCTATGCCTGCAAGCAGCGCGAAATTGCCCGTCACCATCAGCCGCTGGATGTGATGCGCATAGCCCGTGCCCTGTGTCACGCCAATGCACTGCGACATACAGCGCATTTGCGTCGCTCCCGTCCAATAAAACGCCGGCAGATCGCGGGTAGCGCCCAGATGATTGCTGGCGGCATAGGCTGGCATCTCGGTCCAATAGATCCCGCGCACATATTCGCGCCAGCCCAAGACTTGGCGCACAAAGCCCTCGACCGCGTTGATCGGAGCCTTGCCTGCGGCAAAGGCGGCTTCGGCGGCGGCGCAAACCTCGCGCGGTTGCAAAAGGCCGCAGTTGAGATAGGGCGAGATCAAGCCGTGAAACAGAAAATCCTCGCCCGCCTTCATTGCGTCTTGATAATCGCCAAACTGCGGCAGCGCGTTGTCGATAAAATCCTGCAAGGCTTGCAGCGCCTCGGCTCGGGTCACCGCCCAGCCGAAACCGGCCAGATCGCCAAAGTTGCCTGAAAAGCGCTGCGCGACCATTGCCAAAACCTCGCGGGTGGTGGCATCGGGGGCAAAGCGCAGCCGCGCGGGCGGGCGCAGGCCCTTGGGCAGGGATTTGCGGTTTTCAGGGTCAAAGTTCCATTGCCCGCCAGTAGGCGCGCCGTCTTGCATCAAAAGGCCGCTGCGTCTGCGCATCTCGCGGTAGAAATACTCCATCCGGCCGGTCTTTTTCGCGGCCTTCAACTGGACGAAATCGGCGCGGCTGCAAAAAAAGCGGTCGTCGTCGCGGATCTGCACGGGCAGGCCCAAACTGTCCTGCCAGCCCTGCATCATCTGCAACACCCGCCATTCTGCGGCCTCGGTCACGACCACTTCGGTTGCCCTGTGGCGCGCCACAGCGCGGGCCAGCTCGCCGCCAAAGCTGCCCGAATTGTCCGGGTGATCCAACGTCACATAATCAACCGTAACACCCTCTTGGCGCAGGCTTTGCGCAAAATGCCGCATCGCCGAGAAGATCAGCGCCAGCTTTTGTTTGTGATGCGGCACATAGCCCGCCTCTTCGGCGACCTCGACCATCAACACCAAATCGCCCGCGCCCAGATCACGCAGCGCCGAAAGCTCGCGGGTCAACTGATCGCCCAAAACCAGCCGCAGCTTCATGGCTTGCCTGCCGGTTTGGCCGCGCGGCAGCGGTCGGAACAAAATTTAACACTGTCCCAATCGCGGGCCCATTTCTTGCGCCAGCTAAACGGCAAGCCGCAACAGGCGCATGTTTTCATCGGCAAATCCGCCTTCTTTCGCATCTTTGCCATTGCATCCCCCGCGTCTGTTTCGACTGGTGATATGGCGCAAGCTTGGCCCAAGCCAAGGCCTTAGCCGAAAAACACCTTGCGCAGCATGTTCAGCGCCACCAGCATGATGAACACCGCAAAGGCCCGCTTCAAAGGCTTGGGGTCCATCGCATGCGCAAGCTTGACCCCCCAAGGCGTGGTGATCAGCGTCATCGCAATCACCAACAAAAACGCCGGAATATTCACCGCCCCCAGCGTAAACGGCGGTGCGCCCGCCACCGGCAGCAACAAAAAGCCCACCACCGAGGGCACCGCGATCAAGATGCCAAAGCCCGCCGCCGTGGCCACAGCGCGGTGGATCACCAAGCCGTAAAGGCTCATCAAGGGCACGCCAAAGGTGCCACCGCCAATCCCCATCATCGCCGAAAAGAACCCCAACAGCGTCGCATAAACCCCGCGCAAAGGCTGCGCCGGCATGCCATCCCCCAGCCGCCACTGCGCGCGCCCGAACGACAGATAAAGCCCGGCAATCAGCGCCAGCACCGCGAAAATCACCTGCAAGGTCAGCGATTTAACCTGCGAGGCCAAAAGCGTGCCCGCCAAGGCCCCCAGCACGATAAACGGCAGCCAGGCCCGCAACAGCGCCCAATCCACAGCGCCCTTTTTGGAATGCGCCAGCACCGATCGCACCGAAGTCACCACGATGGTGGCAAGCGAGGTTGCCACACAAATCTGCATCAGTTTTGGCCCCTGAAAGCCCAGATGCGCAAAGGTGTAGAAAAACGCAGGCACCAGCACGATGCCGCCCCCTACCCCCAAAAGCCCCGCGATCACCCCCGCAATCGCACCGATTGCCAGCAAAAGCGCCACCATGGGCAAAAGCGTTGCAAGATCGGGCATCGGGTCTCTCCTAATGGGTTGGCAAAGCCTAGACCGCGACTTCGCGCAGCGCCAGCCCCCCTGCGGTGGCGCGCTCTAACTCGGCCAGCGCCGCGTCCAGCACCTCTAGCCCCGCGCCGGGTTTGTTGGCACGCTCTGACAGCACCCGCCGCCACCCCCGCGCGCCCGCACGGCCCGCAAAAACCCCCAGCATATGACGGGTGATCTGGTGCAGCTTGCCGCCCTGCGCGATGTGATCAAGAATATAGGGCCGCATCGCCTCGACCGCGCCAAAGACATCGAAACCGCTGTCCTCGCCCCAAAGCGCATCCGCCCCCACCAGAACGGCCGCGGGGTCGTGATAGGCGGCGCGGCCCACCATCACCCCGTCAAGCCCCTGATCCAGCAGACCTTTCGCCTGCGCCAGCGTCGAGACACCGCCGTTGATGCAAATGGTCAGCTCGGGGAAAGCCGCCTTCATCCGCAAGACCAGATCATAGTCGAGCGGCGGCACCTCGCGGTTTTCCTTGGGGCTTAGGCCCTGCAGCCAAGCCTTGCGGGCGTGGATGATAAAATGCGTCACCCCTGCGGCAGCCACGGTCTGCAGAAACTGCGGCAAGACCTGCTCGGGGTCTTGATCATCGACGCCAATGCGGCATTTCACCGTGATCGGAACGTCAGAATTGGCACGCATCGCCGCGACGCAGTCGGCCACCAGCGCAGGCCGCTCCATCAGCACCGCACCAAAGCAACCCGATTGCACCCGATCTGACGGGCAGCCGACGTTCAGGTTGATCTCGTCATAGCCCCAGTCTTGCGCAATCGCCACCGCTTGACCCAACTCACGCGGATCAGACCCACCCAGTTGCAGCGCGACGGGATGTTCGGCGGCAGAATAGTCCAACAGACGATCTTTCGGCCCATGCAGCACCGCAGGCGCGGTCACCATTTCAGTATAAAGCATCGCCCGCCGCGTCATCAGGCGGTGAAAATACCGACAATGCCTGTCGGTCCAATCCATCATAGGGGCGACAGACAGACGCCCCGCAAACAGATAATTTTTGTCTTTAGTAACAGACACTTAAGCCGCCTCGATGTTCAGGTGCATCCCTTTTAGCACAGAAAATCCGCGACATTGAGCCAAAATCGGTTCCCGCGGCAAAGTTATCAGCTGCATGCCCCCCCAATGCACCAAAGCCAAAGCGCGCCGTTTGACCGCCCGACAGGCCACAGAAACACGCTTCCCCGCTTGAACTTGGCTGCCAGAGTGATATGGACATCCGCGCAGGAAGTGTGGCCGAGTGGTTTAAGGCTCTAGTCTTGAAAACTAGCGTAGGGGGAACTCTACCGTGGGTTCGAATCCCACCGCTTCCGCCAATAAATCAAAAAATATTTATAATTATCTTATATTTAGTGGAAAATTATTTTTATATCTCCCAATTTACCCCCTTTTTTGCTCATTTACTTTGGTGCGCAACGCTTCACGTGGAAGATACTGTAGTTTTAGGTGTTCGATGCTGCCTGAAACTTGGAATCTGCATCTCACCTCCTGCGACATCCGCGACTTTGCGACATCATAGATCATCATAATTTGCATTCTTTGTGTGGCTTGAAGCGATGATGAGGCTAAACATGTAAAGAGGTGTGGCTGTTGAAGCGCCTGGCGCTGTCTTTCGTCAGACGACAAATCTCGAAATGTCGTCGTATGTCGCTTCGATATCGAGAGCGTCTCCAAACCTGACGACCTATCACAGCGCAGATGCTCTCGCCCGAAACGTGACGTCAGTCTCGCCATCAGCGCGCGTTAGTGTCTGCCAACCTGTGTGCGTTCTTACCTTTGCCATGGCGCCGATGACCGTTCCGTCTGCCCAGACAATCTCTCTGAAGATTATCTCAACTTGGGTGGATGCAGTCGGGACGACTTTTTCAAGCTTACTCAGACGCACCTTGAGGCTCATTGGACAGCCTTTTCCAGTTCGCACATGCGCGCTTCGAGTTCGGTTGTTTCCAAAGTGCGTCTATAGGTTTCGATCAATGCCATGACGTGAGCGCCTTCAGTTAGCGTTAGGTCGCCAAGCCCCACAGCATCGAGAACCGCGCCTGCGGCCCTGGCTGCATCTGCTGCCTTCCGCATAGGGGGCAGTTTAAATTGAACAGGAGCGTCCTTTCGTGCGGGTGCTATACGCTCAAGGCACAGTCGTAAGGCAGTCGTATCCCCAGCCAGAGCCGTCTCTACGGCTTTTCTCGTCAAGACTTCGGCCTCACCTTCCAGCAGTGCCAGGCAGGCCTGTGTAGCCCTGTGACGCGCCCCCTTAGGCTTGCCGGGGTTACCCTTGGCGAAGGTACCGTCCGCATTGCGTCCGCTGTTTCGGGTCATGTTTGCAGCTCCAATAAATGTTATAATATAACATATCATATTTAGCGGCAGTGCAAAAGTTTTGGTGTAATATCGGCAATCCGGCGAGACACATTATTGCTTGATTATAGCTTCTCCCTGAGCGCTTCGTATGGTGTTTTTCCATTGTGGGCTCCATGAAGTCTGGCAAGGTTATAGGACTTTTCCCACTCCGCCAGTTTTGCGTTCAAATCGACATCGCCTGTATAGCTTAGGGTCAGGACCCATTGAACTTGCGCTTGCGGCGTGATTCAGGCTCCGCAAGGAGACCGATCAATGAGCAACCTTTTCTGG
>JALRIN010000045.1 GCA_023255415.1 Cypionkella sp.
CATCGCGCAGCAGAATGTCTTCGGACAAAAGTTCGTCACGCCAGATGATAATGGCCTGAAAGGTCAGCGGGCTTTCACAAAGCCCGGCGATCATGGTGTTGCGGCCGGCCTCGATGCGCTTGGCAATCGCGATCTCGCCTTCGCGCGACAACAACTCAACCGAGCCCATTTCGCGCAGATACATCCGCACAGGGTCATCGGTGCGGTCCAGCGTCTCGGCGGTGGTATGCACCACCGCTACTTCGCCGCCACGCCCCGAAACATCGACCAATTCGCCAACGCTTGGCGCTTCGCCACCCTCGTCAACGTCTTCGTCTTCGACCACGTTGATGCCCATTTCAGACAGCATCGACATGACATCTTCGATCTGCTCGGAAGACACCTGTTCGGGCGGCATCACCTGATTAAGCTGCTCATAGGTAATATAGCCACGCTCACGGGCATCCGCGATCATCTTCTTGACCGCAGCTTGGCTCATATCCAAGGAGACGTCTGCCTCTTCAGCTTCGGGCTTGCCGTCGTCGGTGTCTTTCGAGGCCATGAGTGCTCCTGTCTGGTCGTATTGGGGCTTCTCAGCAATGGACTGAGCCGAATCAAAATATAACTGTTCGAATCAATAGCGCGAATCACGGCAGGTTAAAGCCGAATCAGTGCTTTTTCTTCACCCAAACCTGCCCATCAATCAGGTTTTGCAGATGAGACATCATCGCAGAGCGGTCTTCGCCCAGATCTGCTGCATCCTCTCGGGTTGGATTGTCAGCGCGGTGGCGTGCTGCGGCCGCCTGCGACAAGCGCCAATCCAAGCCTTCGTCGGCCAGCCCCCAAATGTCTTCGGCGGCATCCTCGGTCTCTCGCCGCGCCGAACGATGCGCGGTCAATTTGGCAAATTCTTCCGCAAGACATAATGTCGCCAACTCCTCATCGTCGCGGTTGCTTACGCAGGGCGCAAACACAACATGGGAACGCGCGAACAATTCCTCAAGGTCAGCGCGCGCTGCCTTTTGGATAAGATCCAAGAAATCTGCAGCCGCGCCATGCTGCAAGATCAGCCGCCGCAGCGTCTCTTGCGCCGGTGTCGGCAGATCCAACCGCTCAAGCGGGCTTTCAAACTTCGCCACCAGCTTTGGATGGCTGATCAAAGTGGCCAGCACGATGTCGATGCGCTTGGCCTCTTCGATATGCGCCGCGCCGTTGGCCAAAAGCGTGCCCTTGGTCGAGGCAATCGGCGGCAACAACGGCCCGTCAAAGCCGCGCTGGCCCTTTACGAAAGCTGGCCGCACCCCCGCCTTGGGCGCGCGGACCGGCCGCTGACCAAACAGCGCCCAGCGCAATTGCTTGATCTCTTCGCCATAATGGCTGCGGATCGACGGATCAACGATACGCTTCAGATGCCCGCGCAAGACCTTGTCCAAAGCAGCCTTGCGCTCGGGGCTGTCAAACACCCGCCCCTCGGTCTCGCGCTGCCACAGCAAGCGCACCATCGGCTGCGCCTCCTCCAGCACGGTCTTCATGGCGGCCGCACCTTTGGACTTGATCAGATCATCAGGATCAAGCCCGGCAGGCATGACCGCAAAACGCAAGCCCTTGCCCGCCTCCAGCAAAGGCAGCGCCAGATCAATCACCCGCAAGGCCGCGCGAATGCCTGCGGTGTCGCCATCCAATGCGATGATCGGTTCATCCGAAATCCGCCACATCAAGCGCAACTGCTCTTCCGTCACCGCCGTGCCCAAAGGCGCAACTGCAGCACCAAACCCCGCCTCCGACAGCGCAATCACATCCATATAGCCCTCGGCCACCACCAAAGGCGCGCCTTTGCCTGCCGCCTCGCGGGCGGGTGCGTGGTTGAACAGATTGCGCCCCTTATCAAACAACTCGGTCTCGGGCCCGTTCAGATACTTCGCCCGCGCATTGGGGTCCATCGCACGGCCCCCCAAACTGATCGCCCGCCCGCGCCCATCGCGGATCGGAAAGATGATGCGGCCGCGAAACCGATCATAGGGCGCGCCGCCATCCTCGGGCTTGGCGCAAACCCCCGCGCCTACGATCAGATCATCTGCCACCCCCTTTTGCCGCAGCGCCTGATAAAGCCCCTGCCGCGCATCCGGCGCAAAGCCGATCTGCCAGCGCTCCTGTGCCGCCTCTGATAACCCGCGCTTGGTCAAATAGGCCCGCGCCTCGGCGGCAGCCCCGGTGCGCAGCTGCAAGCGAAACCACTTCACCGCCTCTTCCATCACCTCGGAAAGCTGGGCGCGCCGATCGGCCACCTGCACCGCCCTGGCGTCGCGCGCAGGCATCGCCATCCCCGCCTCACGCGCCAAAACCTCGACGGCTTCCATAAAGCCAAGGTTCTCGCTTTCCTTGATAAAGGTCACCGCATCGCCCTTGGCATGGCAGCCAAAGCAATAATAAAAACCTTTGCGATCGTCGACGTGAAAGGAAGCTGATTTTTCCTGGTGAAACGGACAAGGCGCCCACATATCACCCTTGCCCTGATTGGACTTGCGCGCATCCCATGTGACTTTCCTGCCCACAACCGAGGACAGCGAGACGCGATTGCGCAGTTCATCAAGGAATCCGGGCGGCAGGCTCATGCCTCGTTATATCAGTCCTTCCCCCCCCGCTGTAAAGCCTTCGCCGCGGGCTTTCATCTTGGTCTAAATATCCCCCGCGGAGCGTCCTGCATTCGCCAAAGGAGCCTCCGGCGGGGGATATTTAGACCAAGATGAAAGCACGGGTCTGCTTATCCAAGGATGTTGCGGGCAAGGTGGTGAAAAATCGCCACTCCGGTTTCGATAAGGGCGTCGGGAAAATCATAGTCGGGGTTGTGCAGCGCGGCCGCGGTTTCACCTGCGCCCAGAAACAGCATGGCGGATTTGGTGACTCCCCAGCCGAACACACCAAAGTCCTCCGAGGCGCGTTCGGGCAAGCCGCTGGCGTCAAAGGGTATCTGCAGCGCGGTAAGGCTGCGTTCCAGATGCGCCACGGCTTCTGGGTCATTCACCGAGGCAGCAAAGCTGTCTTGTTGCGCAAAGCTGATCTTCAGGCCAAACGCCGCTGCATGGCGCTGGGCTAGATCGACGACACGGCATTGCAGCGCCGCCATTTGCGCATCTTCGGTCGTGCGCAGCGTCACCCAGATTTCCGCAGCCCCCGGCGCAATGCCAAAGCTTTGCGCGCCCAGAGTGGCATGGGTCAGGGTCAGGCGTTGATAGGCTTGCCCCAGCGGGCCGGGGCGATCAAGCGCCATCAGCGCGGGCATCAGCTGCGCCATGGCCTGCGCCGGCGAGAGGCCGTTTTCGGGTTCGGCGGCATGGGCGGTTTTGCCTTCCAGCATGATGCGCAGGCCTAGGCTGGCGCAATTGACCACGCCTGCAGCCAGGCGTGCCTGGCCAAGCGCGGCACCTGGCCAATTATGGATCGCAAAGGCCCAATCGGGGCGCAGAGCAGCGTAGCGCGGATCTTGCACCACGGCGCGCGCGCCCGAGCCGTCTTCTTCAGCGGGTTGGAACATCAGCACTACCCGCCCGCGCGCAGGCCGGCGCCGTGCCAGCTGCCGCGCCAGCCCCAAGAGCAGCACCATATGGCCATCATGGCCACATAGATGCGCCTTGCCCGCATGGATCGAGCGGTAAGGCAGATCTGACCGCTCGGCGATCGGCAGCCCGTCCAGCTCGGCGCGAAACATCACTGTGGGGCCGCTTTGTGCGCCTTGGAACAGCGCGGCGACGCCATGACCACCAAGGCCGGTGACAATCTCATCGGCGCCCAGCGCCTGCAGCGCCGTCACGATCTGCGCCGCTGTGCCTGCCTCGTCGCCCGAGACATCGGGGGTTTGGTGCAGCGCGTGGCGCTGCGCGATCAGCGCCACTAGATCGGCATTGCTCAGCCTCATGCCGCGCGTGCGGCAAGTGTTTTCAGTGCCACTTCCAGCTCGTGCCAACCCGTGCGCGCCATCGAGCGGAACAGCATGATCCGAAAGCCCTGTTCGGACAGCCGCATCACAACGGCCGACATATGATAAAGCGGTGTGCGCGCGGCGTGGCCTACGGGAAAAGCCGCAAGACGCAGATCAATCGGCACATAGCGCGCCAAGGCATCCACCGCCAAGGGCCCCGAAAGCGACAGGGTAACCCAAGCGCCCGATTGATCGGTGACCGCCGCCACCCCCGCCAGATCGGGGCAGTCTGCGCCGATCAAAAACGCCTGATCGCGCCCGCTCCAGACCATCAGCGCCGCGTCTTTGCTGGCAAAGCTGTTGACGCCCGGAAAGGCCAGCCCCAGCGGTTTCAGCGCCTTGGCCAGCGCTTTTGCTTGACCAGGGAAAGGTTGGATCGAGGTCACAGCGCCGTGGTCCAGCTCCATCAGCACAGTGCCTGCAATGCTGAGCGGAGCTTGGCCTTCCAAAGCGGTCTTTGCGATATATTCAGGCACGAAGTCTCTCCCCTGCTTTGTCAAAGAACACCGGATCACAAACCTCGCACAGAACATCGATACCGCGCAGACGGTCCACCAGTCGCATTGTATCGCCAATGCGCGCGCGCCCGTTCACCAAAAAGCCCAGAGCAATATGGCGATCAAACATCGGCGAATAGCCCACCGAGGTGGTATAGCCCAGACTGTTGACCCGCGTCAGATCTGCTGCGGTTTCAAAGAGATGCGCGCCCGAGGTGATCTCGGCAGTTGTTAGGGGCTTAAGCCCCACCATCTGCTCGCGCGCAGGGCCATGCAGGCCGGCGCGTTGGGCGCCGCGTTTGCCGATGCAGTCTTTATTGGCCGAGATCATCTTTTCTGCGCCAATGTCATAGGCAGTGACGCGGCCGTGGATCTCGGCATGGGTGATCAGGCCTTTTTCGATCCGCAGCACGTTCAGCGCTTCCATGCCATAAGGCCCGCCGCCCATGGTTTCGGCCCGCGCCACCAGATCGCGGAACAGCGCCTCGCCAAAGCGGCTGGGCACGGCGATCTCGTAGCCTTCTTCGCCCGAAAAGCTGATGCGGAACAGGCGCGCGTTTATGGCGCCCAGACGCAGCGTGCCCGCCGCCATAAAGGGGAATCCCTCTAGCGGGGCGTCCAGCAGCGAGTTGATCAGCGCCCGCGCTTTGGGCCCTGCCACCGCAAATTGCGCCCAAGCCTCGGTGACGGAAATGAACCGCAGATCCCAATCGGCACAATGCGCCTGATGCACGAAATCCAGATGCCGCATCACCAGACCTGCGGCGGCGGTGGTGGTGGTCATCAGATAGTGGTCTTCGGCCAAGCGCGCCGAGGTGCCATCATCCAAAACATAGCCATCTTCGCGCAGCATCAAGCCATAGCGCACCCGACCGACTGGCAACGTGCTGAAGGTATTGGTATAAACCAGATCAAGGAAGCGGCCAGCGTCACGGCCCTGAATGTCGATCTTGCCAAGGGTCGAGACATCGCAAACCCCCACCGCGCCGCGCACATAAGCAATCTCACGGTCACAAGACTGCCGCCATGTCGTCTCGCCCGGTTTAGGGAAATAGCTGGGGCGATACCACAGCCCCGCCTCGATCATTGGCGCGCCGCGGTCGCGGCTGGCTTGATCCGATGTCATAAAGCGCTGCGGCGCAAAGCCTGCGCCGCGCCCGCCTGCCCCCATCGCCGCGATCGAGGTCGGCACATAGGGCGGGCGATAGGTGGTGATGCCGGTCTCGGCAATGCCGCGCCCGGTGGCATCGGCCAAAACCGCCAAAGCGCCAACGTTAGAGTTTTTGCCCTGATCCGGCGCCATGCCTTGGGTGGTGTAGCGCTTCATATGCTCGACCGAGCGGAAGCCCTCTTGCGCAGAAAGTTTGACGTCTTTGGTGGTGACATCATTGGCGAAATCGAGCCAAGCGCGGCCCTTGCCCTCGACCTGCCACAGTGGCGTGATGGTATAGGGCAGGCCCTCGGCCCGCGGCACGGCAATATCCATCGGCGCGCGCCCCAGCGCTTGCAGCGCTGACTGCGCGCTTTGCGCCCCTTCTGTCAGGCAATCGAGGGTGGAAAACGCGCCGTTGCAAGCGCCAGCGGCGCGCAAATTCGGCACCGCGTCAGCCATTGGCACAAAGGCTGCGATGCTGGTCTCCCACCTTGGCCGCCCGTTCATATGGCAGGTCAGATGCACCATCGGGTTCCAACCGCCCGAGACCAGCAAAAGATCGCAATCCATCTCGAAGGCGCCCGCCATATGGCGGCCCGAGATCGCGCTCAGCCCCAGCCGGCCTTTGGTATCGGTGACCTCGGCGCCAAGATAGACCGGGCAATCTTCAATTGCCGAGGCATCGCTGCGGCTGTCCAAGATGGCCGCCACCGTCACCCCTGCCGCAATCAACTGGCGTGCCACCGCGCGCGCTCCGTCGTTATTGGCAAAAAGCACCACGCGTTTGCCTGCAACCACGCCGTATTTGTGCAGATAGGTTTGCGCCGCCGAAGCCAGCATGATGCCGGGCCGGTCGTTCATCGGGAAAGCGATGGGGCGTTCCAGCGCGCCCGCGGCCAGCACCACCTGGGCTGCGGTGATGCGCCAGAAACATTCGCGCGGCAGATCTGGGCGCGGGCTGCGGTGCAGGCCCACGCGTTCCAGCGCCGAATAGACCCCGCCATCATAGGCTCCTGTCACCGTGGTGCGGGTCATGATCCGCACATTCGGCAAAGCGCGCAATTCGGCCTCGGCACCGGCGACCCAGTCTGCGGCAGGCTTGCCGTCAACCTGACCCTCGGCATAGGGCAAGCGCCCGCCCAAAAGACGGTCTTCTTCGCATAAGATCACATCTGCCCCGGCGCGCCCCGCCGTCAATGCAGCCATCAGCCCAGCCGGGCCCGCCCCCACCACCAAGACATCGCAAAAGGCAAAGGCCTTTTCATAATGGCCCTCGTCATGCTTGCCAGACAGGCTGCCAAGCCCTGCGGCGCGGCGAATAATCGGCTCGTAAATCCGCTCCCAAAAGGCGCGCGGCCACATGAAGGTTTTATAGTAAAACCCCGCGGATAAAAACGGCGCGGCCAGATCGTTGATGCTCAGCAGATCAAAGCGCAGACTGGGCCAGCGGTTTTGGCTGCGCACCACCAGACCTTCAAATATCTCTTGCACCGTGGCGCGCACATTTGGCGTCTGATTGGCGGGCCCCACCACTTCGATCAGCGCATTGGGTTCTTCCGACCCCGCCGTCAAAACCCCACGCGGGCGGTGATATTTGAAACTGCGCCCCATCAGCCGCACGCCATTTGCCAAAAGCGCCGAGGCGACGGTATCGCCCTTGAACCCCTGATAGCTGCGCCCGTCAAAGCTGAAGCTGACGGGTTTGGCGCGATCAATCTGGCCTTTGCCTTCAATGCGCATCTTTGGCCCCCTTGTTGCGGCCCGCAACCAATTCGGCGGCAAGAACCGCATGGCTGACCGTGTTGCGCGTCACCACCATCCAAGCGCCGCAGCCCTGTTCGTGATACCACAAATCCCGCGTCAGCCCTGCCGGATTGTCCCGCAAGAACAGCTGATTATCCAGATCATCCAGCGAGTCCCCCTCCCCCGCACGGGTCAGATAATCCTCGGTGCCCATATAGTAAAACTCACGCCGATCACGGCTGCCACACAGGGGGCAAGGTAGTTTCATGCGCTGTCTCCCTAGTGCAAATTATGTTGGCTGCCGGTGCCTTCTTCGTCCATCACCTCGCCGGTTCGGAACCGGTCCAGACGGAAGCGCTTGGCGACCTCGTGGCTTTCGCCGGTGGCCATCAGATGCGCCATGCACCAGCCCGAGGCGGGCACAGCCTTGAAGCCACCATAGTTCCAACCGGCATCGACAAACAGCCCCTCGATATGGGTCTTGTCGATGATGGGCGAGCCGTCGGGCGTCATATCCATGATGCCGCCCCAAGACCGCAGCACCTTGGCGCGGCCGATCATCGGCATCAGAGTCATGCCGGCCTCCATCACATGTTCGACCATCGGCAAATTGCCGCGCGACGCATAGCTGGAATAAAAGTCGATATCGCCACCAAAGACCAAACCGCCCTTGTCGGATTGGCTGATATAAAAATGCCCCATGCCAAAGGAAATCACATGATCGATGATCGGCTTTAGGCCTTCGGTTACAAAGGCTTGCAAGACATGGCTTTCGATCGGCAGGCGCATTCCGGCCATTGCGGCCACCTGGCTCGAGCGTCCCGCCACCACCATGCCAACCTTTTTGGCGCGGATCGGGCCGCGTGTGGTCTGCACGCCGCGCACGACGCCATTTTCAATATCAATGCCGGTGACTTCGCAATTCTGGATCAGATCAACGCCGCGCCGGTCCGCGCCGCGCGCATAGCCCCAAGCCACCGCATCATGGCGTGCGGTGCCGCCGCGACGGTGCATCAATCCGCCATAGATCGGAAAGCGGGTCTGCTCGAAATCCAAGTAGGGCACCTCTTCGCGCACACGCTCGCGGCTCCACAATTCGGCGTCATCGCCTTGGTTGATCATCGCATTGCCGCGCCGCGCCAAAGTGTCGCGCTGCCCGTCGGAATGGCAAAGCACCAGCTGACCGCGCTGGGAATGCATGACGTTGTAATTCAGCTCGGCCTCCAGCCCTTCCCAAAGCTTCAGCGAATGGCTGTAAAACTCCGAGTTGCCGGGCATGTAATAATTGGCCCGCACAATCGTGGTATTGCGCCCGACATTGCCGCCGCCCAGATAGCCCTTTTCCAACACCGCGATATTGGTAAGCCCGTGGTTTTTCGCCAGATAATAGGCCGTCGACAGCCCATGTCCACCGCCACCGATGATGATCGCATCATATTCGGCCTTGGGCTCTGGGCTGCGCCAAGCAGGGCGCCAGCCCTTGTTTCCCAACAGCCCCTGCGTGATCACTTTAAGGCCAGAATAGCGCATCGCACCGCTCCTTGAATTTGCAGGAAGTGAACCCGCTTTGCGCCCCTTATTCAATACCTAAAGCCCCAACACGCGTGTATCCGCGACACCCGATGTCGCAGAAATGCTGGCCGATCACGGCACTTGGGCTGTGGCCTGCTACAAGGTCAGGCTGGTCCGTTAACCAGATCGGGTCGGCGCAAGACCTTAAACCTGCCGAGACAGGCGGCGGAGCCCGAAAAAAGACGTGCCATTCACCTCTGGCTGCGAAACAAATGTTAATCTTTTAACCAATTGTGTCCAAGTCGCGCTTGGCCGCCACAATGGCTCCACAATTGGCAGTCAAAGTGCCACGGGAATGCCGAATCTCTCATGCTTTATCTTCTTGTAAAGTTAATTTTGAGATCATGGCATTTGCTGCCGCCACGCCGGGTTCGCGACGTGAAATTGAGGTTAAGACATGGACCAGAAGCCAAAACGGGTATTTCACCGTTTTCTTGGGCGTCGCTTGGGTTTGGCCCTGCGGCGTTTCGCGAATGATACCCGCGGCTCCTTGCTGATTTTGACGCTCTATCTTTTTGTTATCATGGTTTTTGTTGGCGGCGTTGCTGTTGACATGATGCGCTTTGAACAGACCCGGACCTCGCTGCAAAACACCCTTGATCGTGCCACTTTGGCCGCCGCCTCGCTTAGCCAGTCCTTAGACCCGGTTGACGTTGTGAACGACTATTTCGCGAAATCTGGCATGTCGAGCTATCTTGAAAGCGTGGCAAAGAGCGAGGGGGTGAATTTTCGCAAGGTCCAGGCAACCGGATCTGCCACGATTGAAGCCTATTTCATGCATCTGATCAAAAACGGCGACATCAGTGACGACCCAACCGCCATCACCATGACGGCGACCGGTATCTCTGCGGCCGAACAAAGGGTCAGCAATGTTGAAATTGCGCTTGTGCTCGACGTTTCCGAGTCGATGAATTCGAACAATCGCTTGGTAAACCTGAAGTCTGCGGCGAAGGAATTCGTCAACACTGTGCTGACGAATGACAAAACCTCAAGGGTCTCGATCGCGATCGTGCCCTTTAACTCTCAGGTTAATATCGGCCCTGATCTGCGCGCCAAATACACCGGCCTGACGAATGATCGCGGCTTTGCCAATGCCAACTGCGTCCGCCTGCCCGACGCCGCCTATAGCGCGACAGGCCTTGATCCAACCGCAAAGATGGAACTTGAAGGCCTGGAAGACATTTTTAGCGGCACCAGATATACCTCAAGCTATGTCGATTATGCGGATGTAAACAATGCCATCGGCTATGATCCGGTTCTGAACTTTGCAGGGTCGGTATGCCCCACCATCGGCAACAACATCCTTCGCCTGCCCAGCAAGTCCATCAAGGATTTGCAGGGCTATATTGACGGGCTTCAGGCCATCGGCGGCACCTCGATCAACGTCGGGATGAAATGGGGCGTGACGATGCTTGACCCAAGTCAGCGCTCGATTTTCACAAAATTGCGCCAAGAAGGCAAAATACCTTCCGAACTTATTGGCCGGCCTTTGGACTTTGGCGGCGATGATCTGTTGAAGGTGGTTGTGCTGATGACCGATGGCGATAACGTGCCAAAGCCCGAGGTAAGGCCTGAATTCAGATCCGGTCCATCTCCGATCTATCGCAGCGATGACGACGGCTATTATTCTATTCGGTTCACCTCGGGGCGGCCTGCGGCTGCGGGGGCGAATGAATATTATGTGCCACATCTGAACCTCTGGCGCGCCACGCCCTATGGGCCGACAACAACCAAGGTTGAAAAAAAATGGGTTTGGTCCAACACCCAAGGCTGGCATTGGGAAAATGTAACTGTGACTGTGGATGGCAGCGCGACGCTACAGGATTGGCGCGACGTTCTGGCAAAGATGCGGCTGAACTATTTGGTGATGCAATTCTATGGCCGCAGCCTTGGCTTCAACGTCTATTCTGAAATGATGAACAATTTCACAAGTTCTTTGGCAAGTCTGACCAATCTTGACGATGTATCTGTGCCGAACAGTCAACTGCAAAACCTGTGCGATCTTGCCAAGGCTCAAAAGGTGATCGTTTATGGCATCGCATTTGAAACGGGCAAAAAAGGTCAGGAACAGATTTCAAATTGCGCAAGTGGGCCTCCGTTTTATTTTAACGCACAGGGCCTGGAAATCAGCACGGCCTTTCGCGCCATTGCCAGCAACCTCAGTCAATTGCGGCTGGTGCAATGATGACAGCTTTGCGGGCAAAGCTGTTTGGGCCTGCGGCGGCGTTTCGTAAAGACGATGGCACTGCCAGCGTCGAATTTGTGATGTTGATCCCGCTGTTGTTGACCGTGTTTATGTCGTCGATTGAATGCGGATTGCTGATGCTTAATTCGCTGATGCTGGAACAATCTGTTGATCTGACCATGCGCGATTTGCGCCTTGGGCATTATACCGATCCAACGGCCGCATCTTTGAAACAAGAGATTTGCCGCCGCGCCGATATTATAACCGATTGCGACGCCAGAATTATGATTGAGATGACGCGGATCAGCACAACCACTTGGAATTTGCCGAAAACCAATACGCCCTGCGTGGATCGCACGCTTGATTTCCAACCCGTCACCACGCTGGAAATTGGCGCTGCCAACGATCTGATGTTGGTGCGCGTTTGTGTGATCCAAGACCTGTTGTTTCCGACATCAGGTCTGGGCTTTTACCTGCCTCAAGACTCAAAGGGGGGATACGGCCTGAGTGCTGCTTCCGCTTTTGTCATCGAACCGATCTAGGGGATGGCAAAGTTGGGTTTATTACACGTGTTATTACGCCGCTTTTACCGCGATCAATCGGGCACATTGACCGCAGAAGCGGTGATTGTGATGCCAATTTTGCTCTGGGCCTATTTGGCGCTTTTTGTTTATTGGGACGCGTTTAAAACGGTCAATACCGTGCAAAAAGCGGCCTATACTGTTTCGGATTTAATCTCTCGCGAAACCGATACGGATAAGGAACCGTTAACGCCGGCTTATATCACCGGGATGCGCGATCTGATGCAATATCTGATTGCTGACAAGCAAGTTGTCGGCTTGCGAGTCAGCTCTGTCACCTATTCAGCTGTCCGCAAACGGATTGAGGTTGATTGGTCAGTTTCGCCCGACGGCGTGCTGCCCGAATTGACGAATGCAAATATTGCGTCGGTAGAGGCGAATATTCCAATCATGGCAGATGGCGACCATTCGATCATCTTTGAATCCGAGGTGCCTTACTACACCAGCTTTAACATCGGGATCGGCGACACCGTGATCAAACAATTCGTCGTCACCCGCCCCCGCTTTGTCAACAAGATCTGCATGAGCGGTTTCCCCTGCGGTTAACCTTCAAACCAGCCGATAAGCATGATCAAACCGACAGCCTTGTGCGATTGCGCACAGAGAGATGTCGGTTTTTGCTGAGCCCTTTGCCATTGCCGCAGACCCCGCGCGGTCCTATCTGAGACAGAGTCCGCCCTGCAAACCCAAAGAGGCTGCCATGTCCCTGCGTCCTGTTACCCGCACATCGCTTGCTCAACCCCATATCGAGGGCGCTGGCGTGCATCTGCACCGTGCCTTTGGCTTTGGCGACCCAAGCCGGCTGGACCCTTTCTTGATGTTTGATGATTTTCGCGGAGACGCGCCGCGCGACTATATGGCGGGTTTTCCTTGGCACCCGCATCGCGGCATTGAAACCATCACCTATGTGCTGGCAGGCGCCGTCGAGCATGGCGACAGCCTTGGCAACCGCGGCACTCTGAAGGGCGGCGATGTGCAATGGATGACCGCAGGTTCGGGGATTTTGCATCAGGAAATGCCCAAGGGCAACGCGCAGGGGCAGATGCACGGCTTTCAGCTTTGGGCCAATCTGCCGCGCGAGCTGAAGATGACCAAGCCACGCTACCAAGACGTAAAAGGCCATGACATTCCCGAGCTGCTGGAAGACGACGGCACCGTGGTCAAGGTGATCGTGGGCTCGTTTTGGGGTAAGACCGGGCCGGTAGACGGCATCGCAGCCGATCCACAATACCTTGATATCTTTGTGCCGCCCGAGAAAAAGCGCAGCTTTAAGATCGACACCCGCCGCCAAGCCTTTGCCTATGTCTTTGAAGGCGCTGGTCGCTTTGCCGATGCAGCGCCCCCGCGCGGTGTGCTGATGGAAAAGGAATATATGGGTCAAGAGCTGAACATCCGCGATATGTCGGGCAACCGCAGCCTTGTCGAATTTGGCAAGGGCGACGAGATTACCGTGCAGGCTGGGCCAGATGGCATCCGCTTTTTGTTAATCTCGGGCGCGCCCATCCAGGAACCCGTGGCATGGCATGGCCCCATCGTAATGAACACCCAAGCCGAGCTGCAACAGGCGATGACCGAGTTGCGCAATGGCACCTTTATCAAACCCGCGCATTGACGCGCCCCGCGCGCGCGATATGGTGCCAGCCATGACATCCATCTTGCGCGCGCTTTCCCTGCTTTGCCTGACCGCCTGCACGCAGTTTCCCAGTGTGGACGCGGCGGCGGTGCCTGCGCTGACGCGCCCCAACCTGTTGCCAACCCGCGATCTGGCGGTAGGCCAAATCGCCCTGCTGTCCGAAGACCCGCTGGCCGCGCGCGCGGCCGCCCTGCGCGCCCGCGCCGACACCCTGCGCAGCCGCTAAAAACCGCGCGCTGCGTTGCAAGCAGGCGCGCCTTCGGCTAACAGAGCCCAAAGCCCTAATCTCGGAGTTTCCCCATGTCGGCTGCCCCCCTGCGCATTGGTCTTGCTGGCCTTGGCACTGTCGGCATTGGTGTTGTCAAAATCGTGCAGGATCACGCCGATCTGATCGCGCGCCGCACGGGTCGGCCTGTGGTGATCACCGCCGTTTCGGCCCGCGACCGCGCCAAAACCCGCGATGCGGATCTGTCGGGCTATGCTTGGGAAACCGATCCGGTGGCCTTGGCCAAGCGCGAGGATGTCGATGTCTTTGTCGAGGTGATGGGCGGCCATGAGGGCGCTGCGAAATTTGCCACCGAAGCCGCGATCGCTGCGGGCAAAGATGTGGTCTCGGCCAATAAGGCGCTCTTGGCCCACCACGGCCAAGCCCTTGCAATGGCTGCCGAATCCGCAGGCCGCGTCATCCGCTTTGAGGCCGCCGTTGCAGGCGGCATTCCGGTGATCAAGGCGCTGACCGAAGGCCTTGCGGGCAATCAGATCAAGCGCGTCATGGGGGTGATGAACGGCTCTTGCAACTATATCCTGACGCGGATGCAGAACGACGGCATGACCTACGAACAGGTTTTTGACGCCGCCCAAGCGCTTGGCTACCTCGAGGCCGATCCGAACCTAGACGTCGGCGGAATCGACGCGGGCCATAAGCTGGCGCTGCTTGCCTCGATCGCCTTTGGCACCAAGGTCAGCTTTGACGCGGTTGAACTCGAAGGCATCGGCAAGATCTCCATCGACGACATCCATCTGGCCGCCGATATGGGCTACCGCATCAAGCTTTTGGGCGTGGCGCAAATGACAGGTCGCGGGCTAGAGCAGCGCATGACCCCCTGCCTTGTCCCCGCCGACAGCCCGCTTGGCCAATTGCAAGGTGGCACCAATATGGTGGTGCTGGAAGGCGATAGCGTCGGCCAGATCGTGCTGCGCGGGCCTGGGGCAGGCACCGGCCCCACTGCCTCCGCCGTGATGGCCGATGTGCTCGACATCGCCCGCGGCGCGCGGATGCCAACCTTTGGCCAGCCTGCGGCGACGCTTGCCGACCCGATCGCTGCAGTCTCGACCACCCCTGCCAGCTATTACCTGCGCATGACGCTGCTGGACAAACCCGGGGCACTGGCCAAAATCGCCACCTGTCTGGGCGAGGCCGGCGTTTCGATTGACCAGATGCGGCAATATGGCCATGAGGGCACGCTTGCCCCGGTGCTGATCGTCACCCACAAGGCCACCCGCGCCGATATCGACCACGCCATGTCGCGCTTTGACGCCACGGGCGTGATGGCGGCGGCCCCCGTGGCCATCCGCATCGAAGAGGTCTGATCGCCAATCCCCCCGCGCTGATGCCTGCAAAACCTGCCGCAAAGCTTGCGGCAAAACTTTCGCAAATGCGTTAGCGCCACCATCCTTGCCCGCCTTTGCGCCGCCCGCTAAGGGGGATCAAACGCCCCGTGCAAAGGATGTCACAATGGCCGATGCCTCCGAATTTCAAGACCGCCTGCTTTCCCTCGGCCTTGCCCGTGTGTCCGAAGCAGCAGCCCTTGCCTCTGCCAAACTGATCGGGCGTGGCGACGAAAAAGCTGCCGATCAGGCGGCGGTCAATGCGATGCGCGACCAGCTGAACCTGCTCGATATCGCAGGCGTCGTGGTCATCGGTGAAGGAGAACGCGACGAAGCGCCGATGCTGTTTATCGGCGAAGAGGTCGGCACCGGACGCGGCCCCGCGGTTGACATCGCGCTTGACCCGCTGGAGGGTACCACCCTCACCGCCAAAGACATGCCCAACGCCTTGACCGTCATCGCCATGGCACCGCGCGGCACCCTGCTGCATGCGCCTGACGTCTATATGGACAAGCTTGCCATCGGCCCCGGCTATGCCCCCGACACAGTGACGTTCGAGATGTCGCCCGCCCAACGCGTCCGCGCGCTGGCCCGCGCCAAGGGCGTTGCCGCAGACGAGATCACCGTCTGCATCCTTGAACGCCCCCGCCACGAAGACCTGATCGCCGAGGTGCGCTCGACCGGAGCCGCGATTCGTCTGATCACCGACGGCGATGTTGCAGGCGTGATCCATTGCGCCGAAAGCGAAATCACCGGCATCGACATGTATATGGGCTCGGGTGGCGCGCCCGAAGGCGTGCTGGCGGCTTCGGCGCTAAAGTGCATGGGCGGGCAGATCTATGGCCGGCTGTTGTTTCGCAACGATGACGAACGCGCCCGCGCCGCCAAGGCCGGCATCACCGATCTGAACCGCATTTACACCCGCGACGATATGGTAACCGCCGATGTGATCTTTGCCGCAACCGGCGTCACCCAAGGCTCGATCCTGCAAGGCATCAAAACCGAACCCGGCTGGGTAACCACCGAAACCCTGCTGATGCGGTCAAAAACCGGGTCGGTGCGGCGGATGAGCTATCGCAGCCCGATGAAATCGTAAGATTCCTGCTTGCTCCGGCCCTTGCGCTGGGGCAAGCCTAGGTCATGACCCAAAGCGCCTTTCTGAATGTCGACTGCTCGCTGACCAACCGCCGCTGGATTGGCCCCAGCAACGAGGTTGAACGCCTTGCCGTGGCGATGGCCCAGGCCACCAAACTGCCGCTTCCGCTTTGCAACACGCTTGTGGCGCGCGGCGTGGCGCCGCAAGATGCCGAAGCCTTCCTTGCGCCGCAGCTGCGCGACCTGCTGCCCGATCCCTTGCGCATGAAAGACACCGGCCGCGCGGCGGCAAGGTTTCTGCAGGCCGTTAAGTCCCGCCAACGCATTGCGATCTTTGCCGATTATGATGTCGATGGCGGATCTTCGGCAGCCCTGCTGATCGTCTGGCTGCGCGCCATGGGGGTTGCGGCAACGCTTTATATTCCAGACCGCATCGACGAAGGCTATGGCCCGAATGTGCCTGCGATGGCGGCTTTGGGGGCGGCACATGATCTTATCCTTTGCGTTGATTGCGGCACGCTCAGCCACGACCCAATTGCGGCGGCGGACTGCGATGTCATCGTGCTGGACCACCATTTGGGCGGCGAAACCCTGCCCCCCGCCTATGCGGTGGTGAACCCAAATCGGCAGGATGAAGACGGCGATCTGGCGCATCTTTGCGCCGCGGCTGTGGTGTTTTTAATGCTGGTCGAGGCAAACCGGCAGCTGCGCGGCCAAGGCGTCACCGGCCCCGATCTGATGGCGATGCTGGATCTGGTGGCACTGGCGACGGTCGCCGATGTCGCCCCCCTGATCGGCGTCAACCGCGCGCTGGTGCGTCAGGGGCTTAAGGTGATGGCGCGGCGCGAAAGGGTCGGTCTGCGCGCGCTGGCCGATATCGCGCGGATGGACCAAGCCCCAACCGCCTATGCGCTGGGCTTTTTGCTGGGGCCGCGCGTCAATGCAGGCGGCCGCATCGGCCAAGCCGATCTGGGCGCGCGGCTTTTGTCCACCGATTCTGCTTCCGAGGCCGCGGCTTTGGCCGAAAGGCTGGATGTTTTGAACACCGAGCGCCGCGCCATCGAAGCCGCGGTGCGCGAAGAGGCCCTGGCCCAAGCCGAGGCGCGCGGCACCCAAGGCCCGCTGGTCTGGGCTGCGGGCGAAGGCTGGCACCCCGGTGTTGTCGGCATTGTCGCCGCCCGGCTGAAAGAGGCCACCCACCGCCCCGCCGTGGTGATCGGCTTTGACGGGGTCGAAGGCAAAGGCTCGGCCCGTTCGGTCACCGGCGTCGATCTTGGCGCCGCAATCCAGCGCATCGCCGCCGAAGGCCTGCTGATCAAAGGCGGCGGTCACAAGATGGCCGCGGGTTTGTCGGTGCATCGCGACAAGCTGGAACAGGCCATGGCCCGCTTGTCAGAATTGCTGGGAAAACAAGGCGCTGGCACAGCCGGGCGCGAGGATTTGCGCATTGATTGCCTGCTGATGCCCACCACCGCCACTCCTGCTTTTGTCGAACAGCTCGAATCCGCAGGCCCCTTTGGCACCGCCGCCCCAGCGCCGCGCTTTGTCTTTACCGACACCGCCGTCACCACCCGCCGTGTAGGCAGTTCGCATCTGAAGATCAGCTTTGGCGACGGCATGGGCGCAAAAATCGACGGCATCGCCTTTGGCGCCTTTGACACCCCGCTGGGCGAAGCGCTTGAAAATGCAGGCCATCAGCGCTTTCATCTGGCAGGCCGGCTCGAGCTGAACACATGGGGCGGGCGCAGCAAAGTGCAATTGCGTCTGGAAGATGCTGCAAAGGCGTAACTTTCCTCTTGCGAGTCAGTCAAGCTGCCCTTAATAACCCCGCTCAGTGGCCCGTTCGTCTATCGGTTAGGACATCTGGTTTTCAACCAGGCAAGAGGGGTTCGACTCCCCTACGGGCTGC
>JALRIN010000046.1 GCA_023255415.1 Cypionkella sp.
GACCACCGCCTATGTGTTTCGCGATGCCGATCACGCGGCGAAATTGTTTAACCTGCAAGAGGTTGGCTATATCTACTCGCGTCTGACCAACCCGACGATCTCGGCCTTGGCCAATCGGGTTGCAGCGCTTGAAGGCGGGGCGGGGGCTGTGTGCTGCTCGTCGGGCCATGCGGCACAGCTGATGGCGCTGTTTCCGCTGATGCAGCCGGGGTGCAATGTGGTGGCCTCGTCGCGGCTTTACGGCGGCACCATCCAGCAATTTGCCAATACCATCCGCAAATTCGGCTGGTCGGCAAAATTCGTCGATACCGATGATCTGCTTGCGGTCGAACATGCGATTGACGAAAACACCCGCGCGGTGTTCTGCGAAACCATCGCCAACCCCGGCGGCTATGTCACCGATCTGGACGCGCTGGCGCGGATTGCGGATCAGGCAGGCATTCCGCTGATCGTCGACAACACCACCGCCACGCCCTATCTGTGCCGCCCGATCGAGCATGGCGCGACGCTGGTGGTGCATTCGGCCACCAAATACCTGACCGGCAACGGCACGGTCACCGGCGGCGTGGTGGTTGACAGCGGCAAGTTCGACTGGTCGAAGAACGACAAATTCCCCAGCCTGTCGCAGCCCGAACCCGCCTATCACGGACTGAACTTTCACGGTGCTTTGGGGGCGATGGCCTTTACCTTCCATTCCATCGCCGTGGGTCTGCGCGATCTGGGCATGACGATGAACCCACAGGGCGCGCATTACACCCTGATGGGGATCGAAACGCTGTCGCTGCGCATGCAGCGCCATGTCGAAAACGCCATGACCGTGGCGCAATACCTCGAGCAAGACCCACGGGTCGAGGCTGTCACCTATGCTGGCCTGAAATCTTCCCCCTATAACCACCGCGCGCTGTCGATGCTGCCAAAGGGTGCTGGGGCTTTGTTCACGGTTTCGGTCAAGGGCGGCTATGACGCTTGTGTCAAGCTGGTCGATAGCCTCAAGCTGTTCAGCCATGTCGCCAACCTGGGCGACACCCGCAGCCTGATCATCCACCCCGCCTCGACCACCCACCGCCAATTGGATGAGGCGGCGCAAATCAAGGCAGGGGCCGCGCCGAATGTGGTGCGGCTGTCGATCGGCATTGAAGATGTGCGCGACATCATCGCCGATCTGGATCAGGCGCTGACGGCTGCAACCGCGTAAAGCCGCCAAAAAACTTCACCCCGCAGATCAACTGCGGGGTGAAAATCTTTGTTTTTTATGACAAAAACCAGATATCCGACCAAAAACGCTTAGCTCACGCCTTCAAACATTTTCGGGCCGCAAAAGACTTGGCGGAAAACCGCGAAAACCTTGGCTTTTTCTTTTCTTCGGCAGATTCCTGCTATACGAAGGGGGTATTCTAGGCTGTGTTCCCGCAGGCCTTCCTCTTGTGCTAGACCCGTGACATGAAACCAGCCTTCGCCCTTGATTTCCGCAATGACGCTGTCGGACTGTTGCATCGGTCCGCCGGGGGCTGGCAGATGGTGGGCTCGGTTGCGCTTGACACCCCTGATCTGGCCGAAGCGCTGAACTATCTGCGCTCGACCGCTTTGGGCCTGTCGCCCAAGGG
Organism: Cypionkella sp.; assembly: GCA_023255415.1. Taxonomy (GTDB): domain Bacteria; phylum Pseudomonadota; class Alphaproteobacteria; order Rhodobacterales; family Rhodobacteraceae; genus Cypionkella. The sequence continues at coordinate 1,605 of JALRIN010000046.1, forward strand.
CATCACCACCAAGCTGATCATCCCTGACGACCAAATCCTTTATACCACCGTCACCGCCCCCGGCCCAACTGCGGCCGAACGGCTTGCGCAGGTGACAGCGGCGCTGGAAGGCCGCACGCCCTATGATGTGGCGGATCTGGCTTTTGACATTCTGGGCGATGGCCCCGAGGTAACGGTCGCCGTGATCGCCAAGGAAACGCTGGCCGAGGCAGAGGCCTTTGCGGTGGAACATCGCTTTAATCCGGTGTCCTTTGTTGCGGTGCCAGAGCGCAAGGATATCAAAGGCGAGCCGTGGTTTGGCATGACCGCAGGCGCTGCAAGTCTGATCGGCGCGGGCAAAACCGTGACGCGTGACAGCAATGCGGTGGTGATCAGCCAACGCCCGCGCCTGCCCGAAGCCGAAGCGGCGGTCGAAGCCGAGGTCGAAGCCGCGGTCGAAACGCCCGAGGATTTGTCCAAAATCGTGGCACAAGAGCCCGAGGCTGCGGCCGCCGCAGCGATCGCAGAGCCCCCCGCCGCGCAGCCAGAGCTTGAGCTTTCGCCACGGCCTTCCCCCAGCGCTGCTTTGGCGCAGCCTTTGGAACCCGCGCGCCCTGCTCCGCCGTCAACCGATGCGTCCAGTGACCGCGAGCTGATCGCGCGTCTGGGCGATGCTTTGGCGACGCCGATTGCCCAGCCACAGCGCGAAGACCTTTCCCTGCCCGCCGATGCAGAGCCCCCCCAAACTTTGCCCCTTGACGCCGCGCTGCCTGAGGAAGACGAAGCGCCGATGGCCTTGGACGTGCAGCCCGAGGATGGTTTGGACGACGAGCCGCAGGGCGCTGCGATTATTCGCGCGGCTCTTGCCGGCAAATCTGCGCGGGTGACCGAGACAACGATTGAAGACCCGCTGCCCCCCTCTCCGGTGACAGAGCCGATCGCAGGCTTTAGCAGCCGGCGGGTGAACAGCGCAGCCCCAGTGGGCAAGGCGCCCTTGCTTGGGGCCGCGCGGGCAAGCACGACTGCGCCCCCCAAGCCCGCTGCCGCGTCCAAGGCTGCATCGGCGGCCAAACGCGGTGTTGGCGCGCTGGTCAATGCCGCCACAGCCCCAAAGCGACAAAAGGTTGAACTGACCAAAGCCTCGGCCAATGCGGCGGCAACGCTGACAGCGGATGTGTCGCGCAAAGCTGTGCCAAAATCGGCAGCTGGCTTTTCACCACGCCAACAGGTGCGCGGCAAACCGCGCTATCTTGGCCTGATCATGACCGTGGTTTTGCTGTTTCTGTTGGCGATGGTGGCGGCTTGGTCGTCTTATTCTCTGGGCGCGTGGAATACCGACCCCACGGATCCGTCGCAGCCTGTGATGGCGCAGTCAGATGCCAGCCTGCCCGATGCGGTGCCAGATATTGAAGACGAGATGGCGGCTGATCTGCAAGACCCCGCAGCCAGCGCAGATGGCCAAGACAGCCCAGCGCCAGAGCTGTCAGCCCAAGGCCCCGCAAGCGCTGCCACGCTGCCGCAAGACACCGCGATGACCGCCGCCGCAGATGGCACGCAAGACGAGATTTATCTGGCGACAGTCGACGCCCCACCTGCAGCACCTGATCCCTTGTCGCTGCCGCTGCCCGATGCACGTGGCGACCCTTTGCCCATTGCACAGGCCGCACCGCCACCCTTTGGCACGGTGTATCAGTTTGCCGCGGATGGCACGATCCGCCCAACGCCCGAGGGGATCATCACTCCCGAGGGCGTTCTGCTGCGTGCCGGTCGCCCGCAAGTGGTGCCCGCAGAGCGGCCAGCGGCAATTACCGCAGCCCTAGCCGCAGTGACGCCAACCGCCCCTGGGGCTGGTGACACCGCTGGCGTCCCAGATCTGCCAGCAGCGGCCTTTGCCGACCCTGCGTTGATCGGCAAGTTGCCCAAGCCACGCCCGGCCAATCTGGTGCCCGCAGCGCCTGCCGATCAAGGCTCGCTGGCGCCGCTGGCGGGCAGCCGGGTTGCAAGTCTGCGGCCACAACCGCGCCCGCAACAGAGGCTTGCTGCCGGTGAAGGCGCGCGGCTGGCCTCGGCGGCGGCATCTTTGACCACGGCCAGCGCGTCACTGGGCTCTGCCAGCACCAGCCCACAAGCCATCGCGATCAGCCGCAAACCTGTGGCCCGCCCCAAAGACATGAGCCGTGCTGTCGAGGCCGCGATCGCAGCCGCCTTGCAGCAGCCCGCCCCGGCGGCGCTGGCCAGCTCGACCGCAGCCATCGCGCTGCAACCCTTGGCTCCCGAAGCCGACGGCGAACCCGATGTTGTGGCCTCGAACCAAAAGACGCCGCTGCGCACCACCGTGGCCAAACAAGCGACCTATAAGAACGCGATCAACCTGACAAAGATCAACCTGATTGGCGTCTATGGCACCCAGTCCAGCCGCTATGCTTTGGTGCGCCAATCCAATGGCCGCTACAAAAAGGTCAAGGTCGGCGACTCGATCGAAGGCGGGCGCATCGCCGCGATCACGGCGACCGAAGTGCGCTATCAAAAGGGCAACCGTCTGATCGCCCTTGAGATGCCAAAGGACTAAACCAGCCTGGGCGGCCAAGCCCGCACAGGCTGACGCCAATGTGACAAAGCTTTTCCCCCGCAGCGATAGGTTTTGCATGCAATGGGCTTGCGGCGCTGCACGCCATGCGGGACACTCGATAAAACGACACCCCCACCCGTGCAGCCCATAGCGAAAGTGACCGATGGAAAGTTTCCTGTTCCAAGCCTCGATTTACCTTGGAGCGGCGGTTCTGGTGGTGCCCTTGGCGGTGCGGCTGGGGCTGGGGTCAGTGCTGGGCTATCTGGCGGCTGGCATTTTGATGGGTCCGATCTTGGGGCTTGCAGGCACCGAGACCAGCGATTTGCAGCATTTTGCCGAATTCGGCGTGGTTTTGATGCTGTTTCTGATCGGGCTCGAGCTTGAACCGAAAACCCTGTGGGAGATGCGTCACAAGCTGCTTGGCATGGGCGGCGCGCAGGTGATTGGCACCATGGCGGCGGCCTATGGGCTGCTGATATGGTTTGAACACACAGCTTCGGTCGCGCTGATACTTGCGATGATGGCGGCGCTGTCCTCGACCGCTATCGTGTTGCAAACGCTGTCGGAAAAGAACCTGATGCGCACCCAAGGCGGGCGCTCGGCATTTTCGGTGTTGCTGACCCAAGACATCGCGGTGATCCCGATGCTGGCAATCATCCCGCTGCTGACGCTGCCGGAATACCAAGGCCCAAGTTCGGCGCAATTTGGCATCGTTAACCCTGACACCGCAGCGCCCGCGGTGGAAAGTGCTGCTGAACCGCTGATGAGTCTGGTGCAATCGCTGCCGGGCTGGGCTGCAACCTTGGTCACCATTGCCATCGTTGTGGGCATTGTTTTGGCGGGCCATTACCTAAGCCGGCCGGTATTCCGCTTTGTCCATGCCGCCAAACTGCCCGAGATGAGCACCTTTATCTCTTTGCTGATGGTGCTGGGGATTGCGTTTTTGATGATGCTTGTCGGGCTTTCGCCGGCTTTGGGCACCTTTGTGGCAGGGGTGGTTCTGGCCAACTCGGAATTTCGCCATCAGCTGGAAGCCGATCTGAAACCCTTTAAAGGCCTGCTGCTGGGGCTGTTTTTCATGACCGTGGGGGTGGGGATCAACTTTGGCATGTTGGCGCGCCAGCCTTTCACTGTGCTGGGGTTGACGCTGGGCTTAATGTTGATCAAGTCGCTGATTTTGTTAGCGATTGCCTTTGCGTTCAAGCTAAAACCGCAAGACCGCTGGCTGTTTTCGCTTAGCCTTGCGCAGGGCGGCGAGTTTGGCTTTCTGTTGGTCAGCTTTGCGCGCTCGGAACGCGCGTTGCCGCTAGCGGCAGGGCAGATGGCGCTTTTGGTGATCAGCCTGTCGATGCTACTGACGCCTTTGCTGTTCATCGGCTATGACTATCTCAACAAGCGTTTTGCCCCCGCCAAACCAAGCCAAGCGCCGGATGAGATCACCGCAAAGGGTCAGGTCATTGTCGCCGGGATCGGGCGGTTTGGGCAGGTGGTCAACCGCTTGGTGCGCACCTCTGGCATCCCGACCGTGGTTTTGGACAGCGATATGCAAACCATTGAAACCATGCGCCGCTTTGGGGTGAAGGGGTTTTTCGGTGACCCGGCACGGCCCGAATTGCTAGAGGCCGCAGGTCTGGGCGAGGCGCAGGTCATCGTGGTGGCGGTGGATGATCGCGACACCTGCACGCGGATCGTGCGCTATGCCCGTTCGCGCAGGCCCGATATTCACATCGTCGCCCGCGCCGGCGACCGCGTGCATGTCTATGAATTATATCAGGCCGGTGCCAATGACATCGTGCGCGAAACCTTTGACAGCTCGATCCGCGCCGGGCGTTATGTCTTGGAAAACATGGGATTTTCTGAATATGAGGCCGCAAAGGTCAGCCAAGCCTATTTCCGCATAGACCGCGCCGCCATGCGCGATCTAGCCAAGGTTTGGGTGCCGGGGCAGCCAGTCTATCTGAACGAGGCCTATGTCGAACGCGCCAAGCAATTGGACCGCGATCTGGAAAACGCCCTGATGGAGGAGCTGCACGAGGTCAGCCCGATGGCGCCCGAAGACGATCTGGACGAAGGCTCACCCGACGAACTGCCCGCATCGCTGGTGACGCCGGTGAAACCCGAGGCATAAAAAAGACGGCCCCAAAGGGCCGCCTTTTTCGCAACGATCAGCCGATCAGGCCGCGCGGCCAACCAAAACGTCGCCGACTTTTTTCTGCGCGCCGGCCTCATCCACGCCCGAGACCGCTGCAACTTCACGGGTCAACCGCTCGAGTGCGGCTTCGTAAAGCTGACGTTCAGAGTAGGACTGTTCGCGCTGATCGTCCGAACGGTGCAGGTCGCGCACGACCTCGGCAATCGCCATCAGATCGCCCGAGTTGATCTTTTGCTCGTATTCCTGCGCGCGGCGCGACCACATCGCACGCTTTACGCGGGCCTTGCCCTTCAGCGTGTCCAAAGCCTTGGTCACCACATCAGGGGTCGACAGCGACCGCATGCCGACATCTGTCGCCTTATGGGTCGGAACCCGCAGCGTCATCTTGTCTTTTTCAAAGGAAATCACGAAGAGTTCCAGCATAAGACCTGCGATCTCTTGCTCTTCGATAGAGACGATTTTGCCAACACCATGCGCCGGATAAACCACAAATTCGTTCGGGCGGAAGTCAGGCTTCTTCGATTTGGTCATTCAGTCATTTCCTCGGCTAGACCCCTGTTCCACACAAAAAACCAACGACGCTGAAAATCTTTCAGCGAGGCTTTTGGTTTTTTGTGGAATATTACCCTAAGCAGGCAGCGTTTGGGTCTGTTACAAGCGTCCGTGTTTGTTTGTGAAATCAGTGTAACACAAAAAACAGCTGATTCCAACCGCCGCGAATTTGACGCATTTCACGGCAAGCTTTTGATCTGAAATGTCTTTTTCAAAACGAGCCCCTGCCCTCACCGCAAAGTGGCCCGAATCAGGCGCGGCTTAGCCGCCCAAACCTGCGGCTTCGGAGAAGTATTTCTCTTTCTTGCCGGTTTCGCCATCCCGCGCCTCTGCTTCTGGCAGCGGGTCTTTTTTGGTGACAATCACCGGCCACATCTCGGAATACTTGCGGTTAAAGGTCACCCAAGCGTCCATATCAGGCTCGGTATCGGGACGAATGGCATCAGCGGGGCATTCGGGTTCGCAGACGCCGCAGTCAATGCATTCATCTGGATGGATCACCAGCATGTTCTCGCCCTCGTAAAAACAATCCACGGGGCAGACTTCAACGCAGTCGGTGTATTTGCAGGCAATGCAGTTGTCGATCACCACATAGGTCATTGGGGGCAGGCTCCTATTTCCGCAAGATCTGGTTACTAAAGCCAGCCGCATCATTCAAGCGGTGGATCTGTCGCAGGGGCAAGATCTTGATACATCTGTTGGGCTTGGGTCGCAGGGCCGCGGATTTCACCCAAGGCGAGCACGCGCACCACCCTGATTTGGCGGCCCTGAGGAAAGGTCAGCACATCGCCCAGATGCACGCCATGCGCCGATTTTCGGCAGGGCTGGCTGTTCAGGCGCAGATGCCCCGATGCCACCAGATCCGCCGCCAGCACCCGTGATTTAAAGAACCGCGCCGCCCAAAGCCATTTGTCCAACCGCACGCGCGGCTGGACAAAAGGATCAGGCTTGGCGCTTGGCCCCGCCAATCAGAGCTTGGCCTTCAGCGCCATCAAAGCGGCGAAGGGATTGTCGGGGTCGATCGGCTTTTCAGCGCGCGGGGGGCGCTGTTCGTAGGTTTTCGGCTTGTGGTCGTCGCGCGCGCCACCCTTGCCTTGCGGCTTGCCGCCCTTGGCATGATCGCGCTTGGCCTCAGAACGTTTGCCCTCGGGGCGCGGGCCACGCGGGGCGTCGCCGTCTTTGCGCGGCTCGCGCGCAGGCCGGTCACCACGCGGTGCGGCGTCAGCGCGTGCCGTGCCTTCTGGACGCGGGCCGCGTTCAGGGCGCGGGCTGCGTTCAGGACGTGCACGCGGCTTTGGCGCCCAAGTGAAGGTGTAATAGGCCTCCATCTCGGGCACTGCTTCGGGGTCGGGATGCACGAAAGCCGATTCTTCTTCGGTGATCGGCTGGATCGGTGCGTTAGGATCAACGGCAACCGGAACCGGTGCGGCCTTGACCTTTGGCCGTTCAGCCTTTTCGCCCTTATAGCCCAGACCGCCCATCAGATCGCTGAACTGTTCCAGCGTCATGCCAGTGATCGACAACATGTCCGGCGTGGCTTCAAAGCCCGCACGGCTGTCTTTGGTGCGCAAAATATCGGCCAGACGTTCCAGCATGTCGATGCGGATCGCACGCGCGCCTGCGGGGTGATAGCCTGCGAGCGTGTAATGCACCGCCGGCACAGCGGCGATATTGGGGATGGTCACCAGACCCGGAGGCGGGCTTTCAGGGAATTCTTCCAGACCGTTCCACAAAGACCACAGCACCAGCCGCAGGCGGGTTGGCGCCGGCTTCAGCAGCGCGGGCAAAAAGATGGTAAACTGACCAAAGCGCACGCCATGTTTGCGCAGCGCGCCACGGGCCTCTTGGTCCAGATCCTTGACCTCGGTTGCGATCTGATCGCGTGGGATAACCCCCAAACCTTCGGCCAAACGAAAGGCAAAGCCACGTGCAAGCCCGGTCAGCGTCTCGTCACGCCCCATCGCTAGCAAAGGGTCAAACCCTGCGGCAATCTTGCGGTCGATGAAATGCTGCAAGCGCCGGCGCACTTTATCCGCGACATCGGGGCCTGCTTCGTCATCGACAAAAGCCTCGACCACAGGGCGGACGATATCGCCCCCCTTGACCAGTTTCCCCATCGCTGTGGTGCCCCACATCAGGCCCCCCTGCTCGGTGAAATCCAATTCGGTATCGGGGGCATTGTAGAACCGATCCGCCCGCAGGTGGAATTCTGGTTTCAACGCCGCAATCGCTGCCTGGCGCAGGGTATGCGCCTCTTCCGAAGAGGCGGCCGCGTCCTGTTGGAAACGGAACCCCTCAAGACGGCCAACGAATTCGCCCTCTACTGTTACTTCGCCCTTGTCATTCACCTCGGCCACGAGGGTCTCCTTCTGCTTCAACCGCCGCATCAGCACAGATGTGCGCCGGTCAACAAATCGTTGCGTCAGTGCCGCGTGTAACGCGTCTGACAATCGGTCTTCTACAGCGCGCGTCTCGTCGCGCCAATGGCTTTCGTTCTCTACCCAGCCTTTGCGCTGAGCAACATAGGTCCAGGTGCGAATATAGGCCAGCCGTTTCGAGATGGTATCAATGTCGCCGCCGGCTTTATCAATGCGCGCGATGGCTTTTTCCAGCCATTCTGAAGGGATTCTGGTCTGCGCAAGCCCACGCCCGGTCAAAAAGTCGAAAATCCGCGCCAAAAGCGTGACATGCTCCACTCCAGCGGCATTGCGGAAGTCGGGCACGCGGCAGACATCCCAAAGCAATTTAATCCGCTGAGGTGTGTTCAACTTGTCACGCACCTCGGGCAATTCGATCAGATATTTCAGCGCCAGCACGTCATCGGCATCGCGCGCACGGGCCAGCCATTTGTTTTGTGTCGGCGCTTCAAGGCTGCGCAGCAGCCGATCAACGCTGCCAAATTCCAGCGCGTGGTTACGCCATTCCAGTTTGCGGATCGGGTCAAAGCGGTGCTCTTGGATCGCCTCGATGGTTTCTTCGTCCAAGGGGCGCACCTCGCCCGTCACGCCAAAGGTGCCGTTTTCCTGATAGCGCCCGGCGCGGCCTGCGATCTGCGCCAGCTCTTGGGGATAAAGCGCGCGCATCCGGCGACCGTCAAATTTCGAGGTGGCGGCAAATGCGATGTGTTTCACATCCAAATTCAGCCCCATGCCGATGGCATCGGTGGCCACCAGATAATCGACCTCGCCGTTTTGATACATCGCCACCTGGGCATTGCGGGTGCGCGGGCTTAGTGCGCCCATTACCACAGCACAACCGCCCTTTGTGCGGCGGATCAGCTCGGCGATGGCATAGACGTTTTCCACTGAAAAAGCGACGATAGCAGAGCGTTCCGGCATCCGGCTGATCTTTTTCTGCCCGGTATAAGTCAGTTCGGAAAAGCGTTCGCGTTTGTGAAACTGCACGCCTTGGATCAGCCCCGCAATCGCAGGCCGCATGGTTTCGGCGCCCATAAACAGCGTCTCGTGCAGCCCGCGCGCACGCAGCAGACGGTCGGTAAAGACATGGCCACGCTCGGGGTCGGCGCAAAGCTGGATCTCGTCCACCGCGACAAAATCGGCGCCAATGTCCAAGGGCATCGCCTCGACGGTGCAGACCCAATATTGCGCGCGGTCTGGCACAATACGTTCTTCGCCCGTCATCAGCGCCACCACCGATGGCCCGCGTGAGGCCACGATGCGGTCATAAACCTCGCGCGCAAGCAGGCGCAGCGGCAGGCCGATCACCCCGGTGCGATGGCCCAGCATCCGTTCAATCGCGTAATGGGTTTTTCCGGTATTGGTCGGCCCAAGGACCGCCGTCACCCTGTGGTGCGCGTTCATATCTTGTGCCTTTGGCTGAGGTTAAAGGTCTTTGCCCTGAAGCTTGGTTTCGATTCGCCGAATGGCTTGGTCTACCCCATCGGCATGCGGGTTTATAGCGAGAGCGGCGCGATAAACCTCTAAAGCCTCACTTGGCTTGTCCAATTCCTCAAAAATCGCCCCAAGCCCCGCAAGCGCGCCAAAATGGCGCGGGTTCAGCGTCAGCACTTGGCCGATATCAGCGATGGCTGGCCCCAGATTTCCGGTTTGATAATAGGCGGTGGCGCGTGCATTCCAGCCTTCGGCGAATTCAGGGTCATGGTCGATCAGTGCGGTCAGATGTTCGATCGCCACCTCTGGCGCACCATGAGCCATGGCGTTGCGCCCACGTTCCAGCAAAAGATCCATCGCAGGCGAACCCGATTTCGACCATTCGATCCAAATGTCTTGGGTGATACGCTGTGATTCGGCCTTATCCGCGGTTTTCAGCCGCGCAAACAGATCATCCAGCGTCGCGGTCTGGCCAAAAGCAGACGCGCTGGCCATAAAAACCAGCACAAGTGCCGCAACGATACGATTGTGTAACCCAAGATGCGCTTTCATAAAGCCAAGGTAACTTAAGCTGTGCAAAATTCCAGTGCCCAGCGATCACGAAGGAGAGCATTATGAGCGATGTGATAACAGGCGCGGTTGCAGCACTGGCGACCAAGCTGCCAAACGGCTTTGACGGGGTGGCGAAATTCGTGATTTCGGATGCGGGTGCGATCATGGTCGACGCCGATGGCGTGCGCGCCGGCGACGAGGCCGCTGATGTCACCCTGACTGCCTCGGCAGCCGTGTTCCAAGCCATGCTGGCCGGCGAGATGAACCCGACAACCGCTTTTATGACCGGCAAACTCAGGGTTGAGGGCAGCATGGGCCTTGCCATGCATCTTGGCGCGGCCATCGCATGACCCAAGCGCCGCTTTACGCCATTGCCCAAGGCCCCGATGCAGGAGCCGGATTTTATCTGCGCGCAGCCGACGATGTGCAGCTGCGCTTGGGTCTTTGGCAGCACAAAGCGGCGAAAGGCACGGTGCTGCTGATCCCCGGCCGCACCGAATATATCGAGAAATATGGCCCAGCGGCAGCCGATCTGCGCGCACGCGGCTTTGACACTTTGGTGATTGATCTGCGCGGCCAAGGGCTTGCGGACAGGCCTTTGGGTGACAGGCTGACCGGCCACGTCGTTGATTTTGCAGAATATCAGCTGGATATCGAGGCGATGATCGGTTTTGCCCGCGCCAAGGGTCTGGCCGAACCTTACTATCTGCTGTCGCATTCGATGGGCGGCTGCATTGCCCTGCGCGCGCTGATGCGTGGGCTTGGTGTGCAAGCGGCGGCGTTTTCGGCGCCAATGTGGGGCATCTCGATGGCGGCTTGGCTGCGGCCAGTGGCAAGCGTGATCGCCACCGCCTCGCGCTGGTTCGGACTGGAGGGCAAATACGCCCCCGGCACCGGCGCCTCGACCTATGTGCTGTCACAGGGCTATCTTGGCAATACGCTGACCAGTGACCCCGATATGTGGGAATTTATGCGCCAACAGGCCGAATCGCATCCCGATCTGACCTTGGGCGGTCCCAGCCTTGCTTGGGTCGATGCGGCGCTGGCCGAATGTGCAGCCCTTGCGCGGCTGCCATCCCCTGCGATGCCCTGCTATACCGCGCTTGGCACGGCGGAAAAGATCGTCGACACCGCCCCTATTCATGCCCGCATGGCCGGTTGGAAAAACGGGCAGTTGCAGCTTTTTGCCGGGGCCGAACACGAGGTGATGATGGAGGCCCCCGCCACCCGCAAGGCGGTGTATGACAAGATCGCCGCGCTGTTTGACGCCAACCGCTAAATCAGGATCTGGGTAAAGCCGTCGCGCAGCGCTTTGGACCAAGCCTCTGACATCGCGCGGAATTTTTCGTCTCCGGCCTCGATGCGGCGTTCGCGGCTGATGCAAAGCGCGTCTTTTTCGATGATGGCAAGATCCAGCGGCATCCCCACCGAAAGATTTGAGCGCAGCGTCGAATCCATCGACAACAGCACCGCCTTTTCCGCATCTTGCAACGAGGTTTGCGGAGTGACAACGCGGTCCAGAATCGGTTTGCCGTATTTATGCTCGCCAATCTGCAAAAACGGCGTGTCTTCGGTCGCCTCGATGAAATTGCCCTCGGGATAGATCAAAAACAACCGCATCGGCCCGCCGCGCCGCTGTGCCGCCACGATCATCGAGGCCGAAGCCCCCTGTTTCATCGCATGCAGCTTTTCGTCGATCTCAAGCCGGACCGCAGCCAGCGTCTCGCCAATGATCGAGGCCATTTTCAGCATCGTCGGCGCCAGCATGATCGAGGTTTGCTCGCTGGCGTCATGCGCCTCGATCGCTTCGCGCAGCCGCATGATCGTGGTCTGGGTTACCGAAAGCGAACCTGCCGTGACGATCGATATCACCCGCTCGCCCTTGTTTTCAAAGTGAAACATCTTGCGATAGGTGGCAATATTATCAAGACCCGCGTTAGTACGGGTGTCCGACAGCAAAACCATGCCTTCATTCAGCAAGAGCCCAACGCAGTAAGTCATTCCAATCTCCGAAGCATTGGCGGCTAAGCTATTGCTGTTGCAACTGAACTGCAACGGTCACTTCAAGCGATTCCGTGCCAAGGCCGCGCGAAATGCCACGTATGGGGGCGGCGTCTTGCGCGTCTAGCCCCGAGCCAAGCCGAATATAGCGCGCGTCTGGGCAGCAGCGATTGGCCGGATCAAAGCCGATCCAGCCGATACCGGCGACAAAAACCTCGGCCCAAGCGTGCGAGGCCTCATGCGCAAGCCCAGTGTCATCGGCCTGCAAATAGCCCGAAACATAACGCGCAGGCACCCCCGCAGCACGTGCCGCCGCAATCACCGCATGGGCGTGATCTTGGCACACGCCTTCGCCCTGCGCCAAGGCCTGCGCGGCGGTAGTATGGGCGTGGGTGGTGCCCGGGCGATAGGCGATGCGGTCCGATACCGCGGCTGACAGCGCGTGGCAGCCCGCCAACAGATCGGGGCCATGCAACAGCGCGCCCAGATCGGCCAGGGCGGCATCACTTTGGGTGGCTTGTGTGGCGCGCAGATAGGCAAAGGGCGGGGTTACCTCTTTATGACCGCGCAGCACGCCCGCCAGATCGCTGGTTTCTACCTGACCTTGCACCCGCACCTCGATCTCGCTGACAGGGCCCGCAATCGTCCAGCCCTGCACCCAATCGCCCGCGCCATCACGAAAGCCGCCGCCCATGCTGCCGCCAGAAACCGTCACGTTCCATTCGATCAGCTTTTGGCCGTCAAAGCGCGAGGGCGACAGGCGGTGGCTTTGCACCACCCCGCGCACCGGCATGTCATAGCGATAGAGCGTGCGGTGATCGACCGTAAGCAGCATTATTGAACATCCCCCGAGAGATAGGCGTTATGGATCACCGTGCCCAGCCTTGCGGTGTCTTCAATAAACCGCGTCAGAAACTCGTGCAGCCCCTCGTCGAAAATCCGGTCGGTCGATTGATTTTCCAACCCCGTCAGCAACCGCTGGGCGGCCTCTTGCGCCGGGGTTGAAGCCCCGTAGAACTTAGCCAGACGCGCCAGATGATTGTTCATCCCAGCCATGCAGGTGATCAGCGATCGCGGGCATTGCGGGTTCAAGATCAGGAAATCGGCGATCTTGGCCGAGGTCACCTCGCCGCCGTAGGCCCAAAGAAACGCCCGATGCGACGACATCGCCCGCAGCAGCATCGACCATTGTTCGTTATCAAGACCCGAGCCCACATATTCGGCCTTGGGCAGCAGCACATAATATTTCACATCCATCAGGCGCGCGGTGCTATCGCCGCGTTCAAGGTAATAGCCAAGGTTCAAGAAACTATAGCCATCATTGCGCAGCAAGGTCGCATCAATCGCGCCGCGCAGCATGGCGGTATGGCGCATCACCCATTCGGTCAGGGTCGACAGCTCTTGGTTGGGCCTGCGCCGCGCCACGATCTGGCGCATTTCCTGAAAGGCCGAGTTCAGCGCGTCCCAGACCTGCGTGGTCAAAGCCGTGCGCACAATGCGGCCATTCTCGCGGGCACGGGTGATGCAAGACACCACGGAATTGGGGTTATCGGTGTCGAAAAACAAATAGCTTTCAATGTTTTGCTGCGTGGGGGCGCCGTATTTTGCGGCGTAACCCGTGGCATTGCCACTGGCGCGCAATAGACTGTCCCAATCGGAATGATAGCCTTCGGCGGTGGGCAAAAGCGCGATGCGCGCGCCCACTTCCAGCAGCCTTGCGGCGGTTTCGGCCCGTTCCATATTGCGGGCGATCCAGTAAAGGTTGTCGGCGGTTCTGCTTAACATCTGCTTACTCCGCCAAAACCCAAGTGTCTTTCACCCCGCCGCCCTGCGACGAATTCACCACCAAAGAGCCTTCGCGCAGCGCCACACGGGTCAGCCCGCCGGGCACCAGTTCAATCCGCTCTCCCACCAGACAATAGGGCCGCAAATCGACATGGCGCGGCGCGATGCCCTCTTCGACAAAGGTCGGCGTTGTCGACAGCGCCAGCGTCGGCTGGGCGATGTAATTCGAAGGATTGGCCTCGATCAGCAGACGAAAGGCTTCGACCTCGGCCTTGGTGGATTTGGGGCCAACCAACATGCCATAGCCGCCCGAGCCATGCACCTCTTTGACCACCAGTTCGGCCAGATTTTCGCGCACATATTTCAGATCCTGTGCCTCGCCACATTTCCAGGTGGGCACGTTTTTCAAGATCGGCTCTTCACCCAGATAAAACCGCACCATTTCCGGCACATAGGTGTAGATCGCCTTATCATCGGCCACGCCCGCACCCGGTGCTGAACAGATCGAGACACCGCCCGCGCGGTAGACATTCATCAGGCCGGGCACGCCCAGCATCGACTCGGGGCGAAAGCACAAAGGGTCAAGAAAATCATCATCCAAGCGGCGATAGATCACATCAACGCGCTTGGGGCCTTGGGTGGTGCGAGTGTAGCAAAACTCGCCATCCACGAACAAATCCGCACCCTCGACCAATTCCACCCCCATCATATCGGCGAGGAAGGAATGCTCGTAATAGGCCGAATTATAGTGGCCAGGGGTCAGGATCACCACGGTGGGATCGCGGTCGCATTTGCGCGGAGCGACGCTGGCCAACGTGCGGCGCAGCTTTTCGGGGTAAGTGTCCACCGGCGCAATGCGGTTGCGCTGAAACAACTCGGGGAACATCCGCATCATCATCTCGCGGGATTCCAGCATATAAGATACCCCCGAAGGCGTGCGGCAGTTGTCTTCCAAAACGTAGAAATCCCCCGGCCCCGTGCGCACGATATCGACGCCAACGATGTGGGAATACACGCCTTTCGACGGGGTAAAGCCGCAGACCGATTTCTCGTAAGCCGCGTTTTGATAGACCAAGCGCGCCGGAATGCGGCCTGCGCGCACGATCTCGCCGCGCCCATAGACATCGACCAAAAACGCATTCAGCGCCCGCGCGCGTTGTTTGATGCCGCGTTCCAACTTGGCCCATTCCGAGGCCATAAACACCCGCGGAAACATATCAAAGGGGATCAACCGATCAGGATCGCCACCCTCGCCGTAAACCGCAAAGGTGATGCCGATGCGGCGAAACAGCGCCTCGGCCTCGGCTTGTTTTTCCAGCCGCACATCGGCGGGCATATCCGCGCTCCAGCCCTGCAAGCCCTTATAGGGGTCGCGCACGGCCTCGCCTTCAAACATCTCATTGAAACAGGAGGTCATTTGCCGCCGCCCTTTCGTTATAATGCTCTAACTAGAAGCGGGCAAAGTCGGAAGGTAAAGCAAGATGCGCAAAAAAACTGGCGTATTCGTGCGGATGCACAATTTTTAAGCAAAGACGTTGATGCCATTGCCGTGAGCCCACCTTGCGGTGCCGCGGTTTTGCCGCCTAGATGGGGGCAACATAGAATGAGGTTTGACATGACATTTAACCCCCTGCCCCAGCTTGGCACCAAGCGCCCGGTTTTCGACGCCCGCATCGGCTCTAACAGCTTTGGCGATCTGCCGGATTGGAATTTGGACGACCTTTACACCGCCCCCGATGCGCCGGAACTTGCGCGGGATATGACTTGGCTGGAAACCGCCTGCGCGGATTTTGCCAGCACCTATCAGGGCAAATTGGCTGGGCTGTCGGCGGCGCAGATGCTGGCTTGCGTGCAGGCCTATGAGGCGATTGACATCACCGCAGGCCGCATCGGATCTTATGCGGGTCTGCGCTATTATCAAAACACCATGGATTCCGAACGCGCCAAATTCATGGCCGATGTGCAAGACGCCATCACCAGCTTTACCACGCCTTTGGTGTTTTTCAGCCTAGAGTTCAACCGTTTGGACGAGGCAGCGCTGTCGGATCTGCTGGCGGCCAACGCAGATCTTGCCCGCTACCGCCCAGTGATGGACCGCATGCGCGCGATGCGGCCCTATCAGCTGTCTGACGAAATGGAGCAATATCTGCACGACGCCTCGGTTGTGGGGGCAAGCGCTTGGAACAAGCTGTTTGATGAAACCATGGCGGGGCTGATGTTCACCGTCGCGGGCGAAGAGGACGCGCTGAACCTAGAGGCGACGCTGAACCTGATGACCGACACCGACCGCGCCAAGCGCGAGGCGGCTGCGCGCGCGCTGGCTGCGGTATTTGATAAGCATATCAAGCTGTTCGCACGCGTGCATAACACCCTTGCCAAGGAAAAAGAGATCGAGGATCGCTGGCGCAAGATGCCCAGCCCGCAGCACGGCCGCCATCTGTCCAACCATGTCGAACCCGAGGTGGTCGAAGCCCTGCGCAATGCGGTTGTGGCCGCCTACCCCAAGCTTTCGCATCGCTACTATAAGCTAAAGGCGAAATGGATGGGGCTTGAGACGCTGCAGGTCTGGGACCGCAACGCGCCCTTGCCGATTGAAGCGCCGCGCCTGGTGAATTGGGCCGAGGCGAGCGAGACTGTGCTGTCGGCCTATGCCGCCTTTGACCCGCGCTTGGCCGAGATTGCCAAGCCCTTCTTCACCCAAGGCTGGATTGACGCAGGCGTTAAACCCGGCAAGGCACCGGGGGCTTTTGCGCATCCGACCGTGACCACGGTTCACCCCTATGTGATGCT
>JALRIN010000047.1 GCA_023255415.1 Cypionkella sp.
AAGCTGGGCTTTAGCTTGCGCGCAGCCGCTTGCGGTTTGCCGCGAGCCAATAGGCCGAGAGCAGCATCGGGCCATTAGCGATTTCGCCTGACGCAGCCAGGGCCATCATCTTTTCAAAGGAAATGACATGAGCGCGAATATCTTCGGCCTCGTCTTCAAGGCCGAACACCCCTGCAGCCCTATCTGGCAGGTCGGTCAGTGCCAGATAGGCATACAAAAATTCAGTCAGAATGCCGGGCGAGGGATAATAAGCGGCCACCGGCAGCAGCGCGTCCAAGGTCAGACCTGCCTCTTCCAGCGCCTCGCGGCGGGCAGCTTGCTCGGGGCTCTCGCCCGCGTCAATGCGGCCTGCAATCGCCTCGATCTGCCAGGCTTGCGGATCGCCGCGCAGAAAGGGGCCGGTGCGAAACTGCTCGACCACCAGCACACGGTCGCGATTGGGATCATAGGGCAGCACCGTCACCGCGTCGCAGCTGATAAAGCCCGCGCGCGTCACCTGCGGGCCGAGGCTGCCGTCAAAGCGACGAAAGCGCAAATCAGCCTCTTCGACCGCGAAGAATTTGGCGTAGGGCTGGCGCAAATCATCCAAGATCACGTCTTGGGTGCGGGCATCATGGCGCAGCGTCACCGGGGCTGCGCCTGCTGCCCGCAGACGCGCCCCTGCGCGCGCCAACAAAGGGCCAAGGCGGGCAGGATCAAGCCTGCCTTGCGCCGCAAGCGCATATTCGGCACCATAGCGCGCCTGCCAAAGTCCGAAATCCCAAGCGGGTAGGGTTTGATCTGCGATTTGCTGTCGCGGCATCAGGGTCATTGCTTGGATCTGCCCGCCTGCGACCAGATCGACCGCAACACTTTGCAGGCCAAGCCCCTCGCCTTCAAGCACAGCCAAGGCTTCCAGATCCGCCGCCGCCAGTCCGTGCACAAAAACACCCCGCGCAAAACACTCTGCCTGCGCCACAAGCACAGCAGCGCCGCCGTCATGCCCCGTGCAGACCGCAAATCCACGAAGCATTGCGGGTTCAAAGGTCAGACCAGGCTGCTGCCAGATGGCTGGCAAGCGCAATACGCCCCAAAGAAAACAGCCCTGCGTCACGTCCAGCGCCGCCCGGCCCATTCGGTGGCAAGCCCGCCCAGCGCACCGCCCAGCACCAGAATGACCATCACATCCACCTGCAACAACAGCCGCGCTTGCACCTGCATAATATCAAATATGCCCAGCACCGCTTCGATCGGCCCATCATATCTGCTTCCCATCGAGCGCTTGATCATCAAAGAGATCGACACCAGCAGCAGCGTCCAGAACACCGTGTACACGTTGGTGCGCAGCCCAGCCCCCAGCGCATCGCCATAGCTGTTCAGCTTGCCCCGAGATCCAAGTGTAAACCAACCCACCAAAGCGCCAATGATCGTCGTAATCTCGCGCAACCAACCAACTGAGGTGCCTTCGGGCAAATGGGCGGCAAGGGCATCCACGGCGGCAAAGCCCAAAACCGCAAAGATCACCGCCGCAACCAGTTTCGACGCAGTTGGCATCGCTTCCTCACACACTTATGGACGGGTAAAAGTCACCTGTATCACATCGCAGTTTCCGCCTTCGAAGGTGCCAGCACAAGAGGTCAAATAGAAGTTCCACATCCGTCGAAACCGCGCGTCAAACCCCAGCTTTTCAACTTCGCTCCAGCGATCGTTGAACACATCGTACCACCGCCGCAGGGTCTGGCTGTAGCTGCGGCCAAATTCCAGCGTATCGGTGACGGCAAGGCCCACCTTCCCGGCCTCCTGCGCCAAGATCGCGGCCGAGGGCAGCATTCCGCCCGGGAAGATGTATTTCTGAATAAAATCGACGTTCTTGCGGTAGGTGGCAAAGCGGTCGTTCTGCACGGTGATCACCTGCACCACCGCCTGCGCCTTGGGTTTCAGCCTTGCGCGCAGGGTGCGGAAATAGCTGGGCCAATAGGCCTCGCCCACCGCCTCGAACATCTCGATGCTGGCGATGCCGTCATATTCGCCGCGCACATCGCGGTAATCTTGCAGCCGGATTTCAACCAGATCCGACAGGCCAAGCCGCGCCATCCGCGCCACGGCGTAATCGTGTTGCGCCTGCGAGATTGTCAGCGCCGTCACCCGAAGCCCACGCTCTTTTGCGGCATATTCGGCAAAGCCACCCCAGCCGCAACCAATCTCCAGCACGTGATCGCCCGCCTGCACACCCATCCGGTCGACCATCGAGGCGTATTTGCGCGCCTGCGCGGTCTCGAGGCTTTCTTGCCCATCGGCAAACAGCGCCGAGGAATAGGTCATGCTGTCATCCAGCCACAGGCGGTAAAAATCATTGCCCAGATCGTAATGCGCCGCGATATTCTTTTTCGCGCCGCGTTTGGTGTTGGATTGCATCCAGAACCGCAGCTTTTCAAACAGCCGCATCATCCCCATGCCGGGAAAGCTGTCGTAGACGTCGTTGTTGCCCTGATGCACCAGATCCATAAAGGCCATCAGATCGGGGCTGGACCATTCGCCCTCCACATAGGCCTCGCTAAAGCCCAGATCGCCTTCGCGGATCAGGCGGGCAAAGACATCATTGCTGTGCAAGGTCAGTTCAGCCACGGGCCCCGCCTCGGCGCCTTCAATGCGAAAGCGGCGGCCATCGGGCAGAACAAAATCCAGCCGCCCGCGCTGCAACCGTTTGGCAATTGCAAAAACTGCGCCGAAATAGCGCGGCAAATTGCTTTGCCCTTGGGTCGAGGTCAGAACCCCGCCAGATGGCCCTGCCGGTGCCTCAGAGGTCGCCATCATTTCCGCCATTCCCTTCTTTTTGCGCGCTGTAGGCCGCCAAAGCCCGCGCCCGCCCATCGGCCAGTTCTACTATCGGTGCCGGATAACGCCGGCTTGCGTCAAGTCCCCAGTGTTTGGGGCAGGCGTCAAAAAACGACAAGGCTTGCAGCGCTGGCGCAGGTGCACCCTCGGCGATCCAGCGGCGTCTGTAGCGTTGATCGGCGTCAAATTTCTCGGCCTGACCTGCGGGATTGAACACCCGAAAATAAGGCGCGGCATCAGGGCCACAGCCTGCAACCCATTGCCAGCCCATGGCATTTGCCGCCGGATCCCAATCGGTCAGCACTTCGGCAAACCAGGCCAGTCCGACGCGCCAATCTGTCAGCAGATGTTTGGTCAGGTAAGACCCCACGATCATGCGCGCGCGGTTGTGCATGCGGCCGGTGACATAAACCTCACGCATGGCGGCATCGACAAAGGGTTCGCCCGTCATGCCGCGCCGCCAGCGCTCGGCATCCGCGTTATCGCCGCGCCAGCCAAAGCCCTCCCATTCGGGCCGCCAACACTTTGTCTCGATCTGCGGTGCGTGGTGAAGCAGGTGATAGGCAAATTCACGCCAGACGAGTTCTTTGCAAAAATGCTCGGCCCCAGCAGCGCCTTGGTGCAGCGCCCGCTGCCCCGCCGCCCAGATCGTGCGCGGGCCAATTTCGCCCCAAGCCAGATTTTCAGACAGCCCCGAGGTCGCCTGCGTCTCGGCTGGAAAGTCGCGCTCGATGCGGTAATCGGCAACCGAGGCTGCGATAAACCCATCCAGCCGTGCAAGCGCTGCGGCCTCGCCAACCCGCTGATGCGGCAGCACAACGGCCGCTCCGCGCCGCATATCAGCGCCCAGCTGCCAGCTGGCAAGATCCTCGGATGCAGGCCAAAGCTCTGGGGCTGGCAGATGCACATGCGCGGGCACCGGCGGCGCAAAGCCGCGGGCCGAGACCGCGCGCCAGAACGGCGTATAAACCTTGTAATAGCCGCCTGCACCGGTTGCGACCTGCCAAGGTTCGATCAGCAGCGCACCTGAAAAGCTTTCGGCCTCAAAACCATCGGCGCGCAGGTTTGATTTTACCTCGGCATCGCGGGTCTTGGCGGCTGGGTCATACATGCGTTGCCAATAGACCCCGCCTGCCCCCGTCTCGGCCAGCAAAGCGCGCAAAACCGGCAGGGCAGCGCCGCGCCGCAGGATCAGCCGCGAGCCCATCTGCGCCAAAACACCACCAAAATGCGCAAGCCCCAGCCCAAGGCGAAACCGCGCGGCGGCCCCCATCGCTTCGGACTGCGGATCAAGGATAAACACAGGAAGCAAAGGCCGCCCTGTTGCAACAGCGGCGGCCAGCATGGGATGATCCGACAGGCGCAAATCCCGTCGAAACCATAAAATCAAAGGTGTTTTTGTCATCCCAACCCACGTTCTTTCAAGGGTTTACGCCTGCAATCAGGCATTGGATCACTCGCACCGCCGATAATTTAACAAATCTTAACGCATGGGGGGCGCAACCGCTGCCCGCCCCCCTCTGCACCCGGTTAAAGCACGCGGTCAAGCGCTGTGATCAGGCGCGCCACATCTTCGGCGCTGGTGTAATGGGCCAAAGACATCCGCAACACACCCCGCCCCAAATCAACGCCCATCGCCTCCAAGGGCCGCACGGCATAGAAATCGCCCGCCCAGCAGGCAATGCCCTCGCGGCCCAGCGCCTCAGAGATCGGCTCGGCTGCACGGTCAAAGGCCACGGCCACGGTGGGCGCGCGGTCCTCGGCCCGCCTTGGGCCCAGCAAGCGCAGATCGTTGCGCGCCGCCAGATACGCCAGCAAGGGCGCGACCGCCGCCACCTCTTGCGCCCGCATCAAACCATGCACCGCGCGGTTGCGCGCCGCCGCATCAGCTTGGGGGGGAAAGTGATGCGCGTGCAGCGCGTCGATGTAATCGGCCATGCCTGCACAAGCCGCAATCTGTGCGTGATCGGGGCCAGCGGGGGTAAAGCGTTTGTACAACGACCCTGCGTTAAACGAATGACCCTGTGCTGGCAGCTCTGCGCCGAAATCTTCGGTGATCACCATGATGCCCTGATGCGGCCCATAGGTTTTATAGGCCGAAAACAGATAGACATCGCAGCCAAGGCTTGGCAAATCGGGAAACCCGTGCGGGGCATAGGATACGCCATCGACCACAGTGCGCGCGCCTGCGGCACGGGCAATCTCGCAAATGGCTGCGACGTCGTTAATCTCGGCCACCACATTCGAGCAATGCGGAAAGGCCACAAGTTTCACCCGACCATCGGCCAAAAGCGCGGCTAGTCCCGCCGGATCAAGGCTGCCTGTGACAGGATCTATCTGCCACTCGCGCACCTCGATGCCCTCATCAGCCAGCCTGCGCCAAACGCCTGAATTGGCCTCATGGTCCTGATTTGTCACCACAATCGCTGCATTCGCGTCGCGCAGCCAGCGCCGCACCGCTTGTGCCAAAACATAGGTATTCGCCGAGGTCGAAGGCCCAAAAGACACCTGCGGCCCCGCCACACCCATCATCGCGGCAAGCCGCGCACGGGCCTCGTCCATCTCGGCCCCGCCAGCTTGGGCGGCAGGATAGGGGCCATAGGGCTGCACCTTACGCTCGGTGTAAAACCGATGCAGCCGGTCTACCACTTGGGCGCAGGGGTAAGAGCCGCCCGCATTTTCAAAGAACGCATGGCTGGCGGTCAAATCTTGCGCAAAGGCCGGAAACTGGCTGCGCACAAAGGTCATATCAAGAGATGTCATCGCGGCTGTCTCGCTCATTTGTTCACATCCACAACCACGCGGCCCTGCACCGCGCCGGTCAAAATATCAGCGCCAAGCTGTGGCAGATCGCCAAGACCGACCTCGCGCACCATGCTTTCAAGCTTGGCCATCGGCAACTCTGCCGCGATACGGGCCCAAGCCAGCTTGCGCCGCTCGATCGGGCAAAGCACCGAATCAATCCCCAAAAGGTTGATGCCACGCAACAAAAACGGAATCACCGAAGCAGGCAGCGCCGAGCCGCCCGCCAGACCCACCGCTGCAACCGAGCCGCCGTGTTTGATCTGGCCCAAGACCCGCGCCAGCATCGCGCCACCCACCGCGTCAATACAGCCAGCCCAGGTTTCGGCCTCTAGCGGGCGTTTGACCGTCTCGGCCAGCTCTGCGCGGGCCACGATGCGCGATGCCCCCAGCGCGTGCAGATAGTCTGCCGTCTCGGGCCGGCCGGTGACTGCCGCCACCTGATAGCCGCGCGCGGCAAGAATGGCGGTGGCTACGGACCCCACGCCGCCCGCAGCACCTGTGACCAAAACCTCGCCCTTTTCTGGCGTAAGCCCATGATCTTCCAGCGCCATTACCGCCAGCATCGCGGTAAAACCTGCCGTGCCGACAGCCATGGCTTGGCGCGTGCTTAGGCCTTGGGGCAGCGGCACCAGCCAATCGGCCTTGACCCGCGCCTTTTGCGAATAGCCGCCCCAATGCACTTCGCCGACCCGCCAGCCGGTCAGCACAACCCGGTCGCCCGCCGCGTAGCGCGGATCCTGCGATGCCTCGACAACACCTGCAAAATCAATCCCCGCCACATGCGGATAATTGCGCACCAAACCGCCACCCTTGGCCGAAAGACATAGGCCGTCTTTATAATTCAGCGTCGAATAGTCGACAGCCACCGTCACCTCGGCTTCAGGCAGCGCCGAGATCTCCAGATCGCGCAGCACCGCAATTGCCCCCGCATCGCCCTGCTGCTCCATCACAAGTGCCTTGAAACCCATCTTCCGCCCCCCCGATTTGATCAAAACTTCCAACTTGACGTAGGGGAACTCTTGTCAAACGCCCCTTTCCTTGCCGATCTTGCAATAAGACCTTGAGACAAGACCAGAGCCAATCTAGCCTTATTTCGATTTCGGCAAGTCAGAAGCCTATCTGGCACCGATCACACCAACCGAGGAGCCTCCATGACCAAAGTAAAAACCCTGCTGACCAGCACCGCCGCCGCACTGGCTTTCGCCTCTGCCGTTCACGCCGAAGATGCCAATCTGACCGTCTTTGACTGGGCGGGCTTTGAAGAGCCTTCGCTGATCACCTCTTTTGTCGCCAAACATGGGATGCCGACCTATACGTTCTTTGGCGATGACGACGAAGCATTCCAAAAAGTCGCCTCTGGCTTCAAAGCCGATGTCGCCCACCCCTGCTCGCAGATGGTGCAGAAATACCGCGACGCCGGGCTGATCGAGCCTTGGGATGTCAGCCGCATTCCAGAATACGCCAATATCGCGCCGCGCTTCAAAGATTCGAAGATTTTCGCTGATGACACCGGTGTTTGGTATATCCCAACCGACTACGCCTATACCGCAATCGCCTATAACACCGAAAAGGTGCCCGCCGAAGATGTGGCTTCGCTGCAAGTCTTTGTGAACCCGAAATATGCCGGCAAAATCTCGCTGCCCGACAACACCGATGACGCGTTTTCGCTGGCATATCTGGCCACGGGCGTTTCCGATTGGACCAATGTAACCGACGAGCAATTCACCGCCGCCGCCAATTGGCTGCGTCAGGCGCATCAGAACGTGAAAACATATTGGACCGATCCTGCCGAATTGGCCCAGCTGATGAAATCGGGCGAGATCGACATCTCGTGGAACTGGAACGATGCCGTGGCCAATATGCGCAGCGAAGGCGTGCCAGTCACATTTCAACGCAGCCCAGCCGAGGGGGTTTCCAGCTGGTTCTGCGGCTATGTGAACTTCAAAGACGCGCCGGGGTCTGAAGACCAAGCCTATGATTTCATCAACGCTTGGCTCGAGCATGATTCAGCCAAGGCCTTGCTGGCGAATTTTGGCTATGCCAGCGCCAATGACGCAGCGCTGAAAGACATCCCGATGGAAGATCTGAAAGCCGGCGATGTTGACCCGATCAGCACCACTCTGCTTGCTCAGGTGCCAATCGACCCAAGCTTCCGCGACAAGATGGTTCAGGAATTCGAACTGATCAAATCCGGCTTCTAATCTTGTAAAACGGCACCGCCCAAGCTTTGGCTTGGGCGGTTTTTTTTTAAATCTCGCAGGCTCCACATTTTCGGGCCAGAAAGGCCATGATGGCCGCCGCCAAAGTGATAGAGACCCCTGAATTTACCGTCATCGCGCGCCGGATTGCGGGGTGGACCCCAAGCGTGATTCTTGATGTCGGCGCCAATGTGGGCCAAAGCGCTGTGGCCTTTGCGAAAGCCTATCCGCAAGCGATGGTGCATTCCTTCGAACCCTTTCCCGCCAGCTATCGCAAATTGCTGGCCAATACCCGCGGCTTTGACAACATCATGGCGCATCAGATCGGTCTGGGGGCGGAACCCGCGCTGGTGCAGATGTCAGACGGCGCGGTTTCAACGCAAAACCGCATTCTTACCGGGGCGCAGGGTGGTGACGGAATCGAGGTCGCCATTCACCAAGGTGCGGCCGTGCTGGAAAGGCTTGGTTTGGCGCAGGTGTCATATCTGAAAATCGACACCGAAGGCCACGATCTTGAGGTGCTGAAAGGCTTTGCCCCCGCACTGGACCGCATTGATTTCATTCAGCTCGAGGCTGGCATGAACCGCTATAACCAGACCCATGTGCCCTTCGCGCAGTTGTTCGATTTCATGCAAGATCACGGGTTTTTGCTGTTTTATATTTTCGAGCAGATTCTCGAGTTCAAAAAGGGTGGCCGCCCGGTGCTGCGCCGCGCCAATCCGCTGTTCATCAACCCGCGTCTGGTGGATCTGGCGGGAATCGCCTGACCGCGCATTTCTTACGCGGCACCTTGCACCTGTCGGGTCGCGGCCCTATATTCAAGCTGTCGCAGGCTTGCTTGCGACTATGGCGATAAACGCACCCATAATACACGGCTCGGACTCGGGGGCGGTACCCGACGACTCCACCAATCCCCCTGTCTTTGCAGGTGCTTGGGGTCGAAATAGGATCGACGAACGTCTAAAGGGGCCAGCTTTTGCTCGGTGAGGTACCACCGTTATCGGTCCGAAACGTACAGTTGCAAATGACAACCGTGCTCCGGCAATGGCTTTGGCTGCGTAAGCAGTTCGAGTCGCCGAAACTAAGTCCCTGCGCTTAGCCGCGTAGGGCG
This sequence comes from Cypionkella sp., assembly GCA_023255415.1. Taxonomy (GTDB): domain Bacteria; phylum Pseudomonadota; class Alphaproteobacteria; order Rhodobacterales; family Rhodobacteraceae; genus Cypionkella. The sequence goes on from JALRIN010000047.1 coordinate 8,929, forward strand.
GGGTCCGCCGGAACCTGGCAACAGAATCCGGCACTTTTTCCTTTTCAAATCCAGACTGCGTGGGTCTTGCGCCTTGCCCTGCTGCCGTCTTGTAGATCCGCCGCGCCTTGATCGTGGCGGCCTTTCTACTTTTGCACCCTTATTGGCCACTTGGTTGGGTCTTGGCGATTTGTGCCCTGACCACGACTGCACATGCAGCAATCATCGCGCTGCCCCCTTCCCTTTGAAGCCGAATCCCCTATGCTGGCGGCAATCAGAAAGGGCTGCCCATGACAAAGTCGATTGAATACGGACTGCTGATGCACCGCGCGATGCGGGGCTTGATCCAGACCGTTCTCAGCGACGTGGCTGCAGAGGGTCTGCCCGGCGATCACCATTTCTTTATCACCTTTGACACCACGGTGCCCGAAGTTGTGATGGCCGATTGGCTGCGCTCGCGCTACCCGGGCGAGATGACGATCGTGGTACAACATTGGTTTGAAGACCTGATCGTCACCGATGAAGGCTTTGAAATCACGCTGAACTTCGGCAATCAGCCCGAACATTTGGTGATTCCCTTTGACGCGGTGCGCACCTTTGTTGACCCTTCTGTCGAATTCGGCCTGCGGTTTGAAAGCCACGAGGACGACGACGAAGACGAGGATGACGGCCCAGAAGACGACCCGACGCCACCGCAACAAGGCGAGGCGCAAATTCTAAGTCTTGATAAGTTCCGCAAACAATAACAGCGGATTTTCATTCGGGAGGCCGTTATGGCCCACGAAGCGCAGGTTTTTTTACGCCAACTCCTTTCGAAGCCGCAACAAATCTCGGCAATCGCGCCTTCTTCGCCTTGGCTTGCAAAAGCGATGGCGCAGGGTTTGGGGCCAAACTCTGGCCGCGTGGTTGAATTTGGCCCAGGCACCGGCGCTTTGACGCGCGGCATTCTGGCGGCGGGGGTGGCGCCAGCCGATATCACCTTGTTCGAGATGAGCCCAGATTTTGTGGCACATCTGCGCCAAACCCTGCCGGGGGTAACGATCCACAGTGCCGCGGCCCAGCTTGCGCCCAATCTTGTGCCAAAGGGCGTGGCGCGGGTGATTTCGGGTCTGCCGCTGTTGTCGATGCCCAGCGGCTTGCGCCATGCAATTGTGAAAGCCGGCTTTGATATTTTGGCCCCCGATGGGGTGTTCAGCCAGTTCACCTATAGGCCAAACCTGCCGATTTCGTCCGATGTGATGGCTGATCTGGGCCTAAGCCTGCGCAAGGGGCCAAAAGTCTGGCTCAATCTGCCCCCTGCACGGGTTTATCATTTTTACCGCGCCTAAAAGCCGCAATTTTCAGTATACTGTCGCATACAGATTGAATTCTTAACCCTTCCGCGTTATGCCGCCCCTATCCCAAATAGGAGGCTTGCACATGTCCGCCACCCGCACCGAAACCGACAGCTTTGGCCCGCTTGAAGTTCCTGCAGACAAATACTGGGGCGCGCAAACGCAGCGCTCGATCATCAATTTCCCGATCGGCTGGGAACGCCAGCCCGTCGCGATCATTCGCGCGCTTGGGGTGATCAAAAAGGCCTGCGCATTGGTTAATATCGCCCAAGGCGATCTGGACAAAGATCTGGGCACCACCATCGCCCGCGCAGCACAAGAGGTGATCGACGGCAAGTTCGACGACAACTTCCCGCTGGTGGTCTGGCAGACCGGGTCTGGCACCCAGTCGAATATGAATGCCAACGAGGTGATCTCGAACCGCGCAATCGAGATGTTGGGCGGCGTGATGGGCAGCAAAAAGCCCGTGCACCCGAATGATCACTGCAATATGGGGCAATCCTCGAACGACACGTTCCCCACTGCGATGCATGTCGCCATTGGCATGATGGCGCGCGATGTTCTGCTGCCGGGTCTGCAAAAACTGCACGCGGCACTGGATGCCAAAGCCGTTGAGTTTAAAGACATTATCAAGATTGGCCGCACCCATACCCAGGATGCGACACCGCTGACGCTGGGCCAGGAATTCTCGGGCTATGCCGCCCAGGTGGCCAAGGGCATCGCCCGGGTCAAGATGTGCCTGCCCGATATCTACGAGCTTGCGCAAGGCGGCACGGCGGTCGGCACCGGCCTGAACACCCGCGTCGGCTGGGATGCTCGCGTCGCAGCTGAAATCGCCGCTATCACTGATCTGCCCTTTGTCACCGCCCCCAATAAGTTCGAAGCCCTTGCTGCGCATGACGCGATGGTGATGTTCTCGGGGGCGCTGAAAACCGTTGCCGCCAGTCTGTTCAAAATCGCCAATGATTTGCGGCTGTTGGGCTCTGGTCCGCGTTCGGGTCTGGGCGAATTGATCCTGCCTGAAAACGAGCCGGGCTCGTCGATCATGCCGGGCAAAGTGAACCCGACCCAAGCCGAGGCGCTGACCATGGTCTGCGCTCATGTGATGGGCAATGATGCGGCCGTGGGCTTTGCGGGCAGCCAGGGCCATTTCGAGCTGAACGTCTACAACCCGATGATGTCCTATAACGTCCTGCAATCCATGCAGCTTTTGGGCGATGCGGCGGGCAGCTTTACCGATAATATGGTGGTCGGCACCCAAGCCAATACCGCCCGTATCGACAAGCTGATGAAGGAATCGCTGATGCTGGTGACAGCGCTTGCGCCGACCATCGGCTATGATGCGGCGACCAAAGTTGCCAAAACCGCGCATAAAAACGGCACCACCCTGCGCGAAGAGGCAATTGCCTTGGGCTATGTCGATGGCGAAACCTTTGACCGCGTGGTGCGGCCCGAGGATATGATCGGCCCCAAAGGCTGATCATGGCACAGATCATCAATCTGCGTGCGGCCCGAAAGGCCAAAGATCAGGCCAAGGCCCGCGCGCAGGCGGATGCAAACTCGGTGAAATACGGGCGGCGCAAGACCGATAAGGCACTGGACGCCGCCCGGCTTGAAAAAGAAAAGCGTGATCTGGATGGCCACCAGCGCGACGACGCGCAATGAGCGGCCGCCCTGTCAAACATTCGCTGACCCTGCGCGGCCACCGCACCAGCGTGTCGCTGGAAATGGCGTTCTGGCAGGCCTTTCGCGAGATTGCCGAGGCCGAGGGCAAGACGCTGAACGCGCTGGCCGCCCAAATTGACGGCAGCCGCGAGGCCGATGTCGGCCTTGCCTCGGCGATAAGGGTGTTTATTCTGCGCCGCCTCAGCGGCGGCTGATCCGCAGCCTGATGCCATCGCGCGCACGCACCGTCAGATGGGCGACGGGCACAGGATCTTCGCCCGCAACCGGTTCAAACCGAAAGCTGCGCGCCAATTGCGCCAGCAGCAAGACCCCCTCGACCATGGCAAAGCCAGCGCCGGTGCAGACCCTTGGTCCAGCGGAAAACGGCAGATAAGCGTCGCGCGCGCAGGCCCTATTTTCCTCGGTCTGCCAACGGCTTGGGTCAAAATCATCCGGATTTTTCCAGATGCGTTCATGCCGGTGCAAATGCCAGGGGCTTAGCACGATCTGCCCGCCCTTTGCCACCAAGCGGCCGCGCAAATCCTCGGGCGCGGTGTTTTCGCGCACCATCATCGGCACCGGCGGATAAAGCCGCAGCACCTCGCGAAACACATCGCGGGTAAAGCGCAGCTTTGAGAGCGCGGCGAAATCTGGCGCATCGCCCAAGCTTGCCGCTTCGGCTGAGACCTGCTCTTGCACCTGGGGATAAAGGGCAAGCATCAACAGCGCCCAAGCCAAGGCCGAGGCGCTGGTCTCGTGGCCGGCAAGGAAAAAGATCGCCACCTGATCAACCATCTCGGCCGTTTCAAAGCAGGCACCCGTCAGCGGATCGGCGGTGGTCATGATCTTGCTTGCCAGATCATCGGGGGCGGTGCCTGCGGCAATTTGGGCGGCGCGTGCCTCGGTCATCTGGGTGATCAGCGCGCGGATCTTGGCCGCCGAAGCCTTGGTGCCACGCCGATGAAAACGCGGAACCCAAGGCGGCAGCGGCAAAAAGGCCGCCAAATTCAGCAAGGGCTGCGTGCGCTGATAGTCGCGAAAGGCGTCAAAGACTTGAGAGGCGATCTGATCTTCGATCGGAATCGAGAACAGCGTGCGAAAGATCACATCGGCAGCCGCATGGCTCATTTCCGCCTCGACCTCGACCACGCCCAAGGGCATGCGCGCCACCGCCGCCTGCCCAGCTGCTGCAATGGCCGGAAAGGTATCGCGCAGCCGCCCACCCTCAAAGGCCGGGTCAATAATCCGGCGCTGCCGCTTCCAGACCTCGCCATTGGTGACGAAAACCGAATTGCCCAAAATCGGCCGCAACCCCTCGCCGATACGATTGGATTTCGGGAAATCTTCGGGACGCTCGACCAAGACCCGCGCCACCAGGGCCGGGTCGTTGCACAGATAGCTGCGAAAAAACGGCGTGCGAAATTCGGCCATCCACGCCCGATAGAGCCGCGCTGGCTGTGCAGACAGGATATCAGCGCGAAACAGACGCAGATAGTGCCAGAGCGAAACCCGATCGGCGCGAGCTTTCGGTTTTGGCGCGGTCATAGCAGGTCTCGATAGCCAGAAAGTGGCGTCTCGATCCGGCTTTTCGAAGCGGTGCGGCCAGCGTAGCGCTGTCGCAGCGGCAGCGGGCCAGCGGTGATCTGAAAGTAATCGTAATCTTTGGGACGATCAAAAGCGCAAAGATACTGAAAATGCAGCCGAAAAAACCGCCAGCGCAGCGCAAACCAGCGCGTTGGGCTGAGCGATTGGGTGAAGGCCGCCGAAACCACCAGCGGCCAGCGCTTGTCAGCCGGGGCCACGCCGGTGACCGCCACCGGATCGCAAAGCGCAAAGGCGCAACCGTCACCGGGGGCGGTGACATCGACCCAAGCCACGTTGTCTTGTGCCGACAGATAGGCAAGATCGGCGCGCAGCCGCCGCGCCTCTGGCAGGAAAGACACCATCGGCACCACCTGCCCAAGCGATAGAAACGCCAGCGCAGTCGCCCGCTCTGGCAACCCCTCGCGCAGCAGGTCCGACAAGATCGACACCGCCAGATGCGCGCCAGAAGAATGGCCGACCACCAGCACCTCGTCATAGCCCTCGGTCAGGCTGGCGCGCAATGGCGCACGAAAGGCGGCCATCCGCGCCTCAAGCTCGGGCGGATTGGCACCGCCCGCTTGCGCCGAATAGGCGTAGTCATGCATCAGGTAATAGGCGAAAATCTTATTGTCCCAGCGCCGAAACAGCGACAGCGCCGCCCAGATCACCGCAAGCGCCACGCCCCAGCCCAAAACCGGATGCAGCATAGCCGCAAGCCCGCCCAGCCCCCATCCCAGCAGACATGCCAGCCCCAGTTGCGCCAGCAAAAACACAATCGGATAAAGCGCCGCGATCATCGGCCCCTTGCGCAGCCGCATCAACCGAAACAGCGCACCCGATCCGATATAGGCCCAAGCCGTGCGCAAAAGCTGCAGATAAGTCGCTGCAATCCCCTGTTGCATCGAGGTTTTGACAATATCAGACCAGACCAAAACCTCGATATCTGCCTCAACACGCGCCGCGCCAAATTGCCCCGCAACATGCCAACCATAGGGGCCTTTGGTGGTCTTGGGTGTCAGCTCTAGACCATAGCCCGAGATCTGCGCCTGATCCCTGCCCTCTTTGCGATAAAGCTCGCGGTAGCGGCGCGGGTGGATCGGATCATAGCCCGGAATATAGAACACGCGACGCCGAAACGGCGCTGCGGTCTGGGCGGTGCTGTGATCGGTTTGCATCAAAACCTCGGGTTACTGCAGCGCTATCCTGACCAGCGAATGCGGCATTTCCAAGGGCAAATTCTAGCCAAGGTTGGCCAAGACCGGCAGATGTTCTAGCAGCCAATAGGAAAACGAAGAAAAGCCCCCCGTCAGCATCATCAACCCGATGGTCCAAAGCAGCAGGCCCATGATCCGCTCGATCCGCTCGGCGTGACGCTTGAAAAACGCAACTGCCGGCGAAAGCCGCGAGAAAAACGCGGCCACCGCCAAAAATGGCAGTCCTAAGCCTGCCGCATAAACCGCAAGCAGGGTCATGCCGCGCGCAACATTGCCCTCTTGGGCGGCCAGCGACAAAATCGCACCCAATTGCGGGCCGATGCAGGGTGTCCAGCCAAAGGCAAAGGCCAGCCCCAAAATATAGGCCCCAAACGCCGAGCCGCCCTTATCGCCCGCATCCAGCCGCATTTCGCGGTCCAGAAAGCCGATGCGAAACACGCCCACAAAATGCGCGCCAAAGATCATCACCACCACGCCTGCAGCGGTCGAAAAGGTTTCGGCATTGCCAAGAAAGAACGCGCCAAAGGCCGAGGCCGCAAGCCCAAAGATCATAAAGACCGTCGACAGGCCCAGCACAAAGAACAGCGCGGCAAGGATGGGCGAGCGTCCGCCCTTCATCTCGCTAACGGAAATGCCTGACATATAGGCCAGATACGGCGGCACAATCGGCAGCACGCAGGGGCTAAGGAATGACAGAACCCCTGCCAAAAGCGCCACAAGCATGGCGGGGAACAGGCTTGCGTCAATGATGTCTATGCCGAACATGGGGCCTCCGTTTTGCCAGACCTAGCGCGGTTTTTAGCAAAGGTCACGCGGTTGCGGCTCACTTCCGCGTGGGGAAATGTTTCACCCATGCAGTTCGGGCTGGCGCGGCGCGCGCAGCCAAGCGAAACTGCGGCCGAGAAGGAGGCAAAGATGCAGTGGGATGTCGAGATCGATTGCGCGGGGCTGTTGTGCCCGTTGCCAGTGCTGCGTGCGCGCAAGCGGCTGCTGGGCATGGCTGCAGGTGAGGTTTTGCGGGTGCTGGCGACCGACAAAATGGCCGCGATAGATTTGCCGCATTTTTGCGCCCAAAGCGGGCATGAGCTACTGGGCATCAGCGAAAGCTCTGGCATCGATGCCTATCTGATCCGGCGCGGGGCCTAGAGCGAAAAAAGGCGGCAGGTTTCCCCGCCGCCCCATATATTAGCCAAAACAGGCTTAGCGTCCCAAGGACCACCAGCCGCGCTTTTTCGCCTTTGGCTCGCCATCATTAGGCTCTGCCACAGCTTCAGGCTGGGCAGCGACAGGGGCCGGTTCAGCCACAGCTTCTGGCGCTGGGGCTACCACGGGGGCTGGCGCTTCGGTCACGGCTGCGGGTTCTGCGGCTGCTTCTGCAACAGGTTCAACCGTTTCGGCCACAGCAGCAGGTTTTGCGCGGCTGCGGCGTGGTTTTGCCGCAGGTTCTGCGGCCTCTGCCTCGGCAGCAGGAACTGCGGCTTTCGCGCGGCTCCGGCTGCGGGTCTTTGGCTTTTCAGCCTCGACCGCTGGAGCCTCTACGGCTTCGGCTTCGGCTTCGGCGTCGGCTTCGACGACCACGGCCAGCTCTGGCGCAGCTGCTTCAGCAGGCGCTGCCACAGCCTCGGCGGCTTTGCTGCCACCACGAACCCGGGTGCGGCGCCTGGGACCGGCAGGTTTTGCCGCATCCTCCACCACCACAGGCTGTTCTGCTGCGGTCTCTTCGCCTTCGTCATCCGCATCATCAGCGCTTGCGGCTTCGCCCATCGCATCGCCGTTCTGGCCTGGTTTTTTGCGACGCCGACGACGACGGCGTTTTTTGCCATTGCCCTGTGCGGCCTCGCCGGTTGTGGCTTCGGTGGTTTCCACCGCTTCCGCCTCCTCGGCCTCATCCACTGCGTCGAGGATATCTTCGTCCTCTTCGACCACCGGCGCGCCCATCAGGCTGGCGTTGCCCGAGATCGCGGTTGGGGTTTCCGCCACGATCCGCGTCGCGGTCTTGAACTTTTCAATGGTGAAATCAGGGCTGATCATCGTCGGATCGCATTCAATGCGCACCGCCATGCCATAGCGCGCCTCGATCAGCGCGATATGCTCGCGCTTGCCGTTGATCAGGAAGTTCACAATGCCAATCGGCGCCCGCAGCAGCACCTCTTTCGACCGCTTGCGCGTGCCCTCTTCTTCCAGCGCGCGCAGAACCTGCAAACCAAGGCTGTCGTCCGAACGGATCAGTCCGGTGCCATGGCAATGCGAACAAGGCTGCGTGGTGCTTTCCAGCATGCCCGGACGCAGACGCTGGCGCGACATCTCCATCAGACCAAAGCCAGAAATCCGGCCAACCTGAATGCGCGCGCGGTCGGTTTTCAGCTTGTCTTTCAGGCGCTTCTCGACGGCGGCGTTGTTGCGACGCTC
>JALRIN010000048.1 GCA_023255415.1 Cypionkella sp.
CATCCGAATGGGCAGGGCGGTTTCGTCCAGTATATCACCGGCCACGGTATTGGTCAGCGTTACTTCGGATGTTGGGATCAGCCACCAGCCATTGGTGGTCTGATAGGCGTCATCTGCGAATTTCGGCAGGTTGCCGGTGCCAAACATCGCCTCGTCCTTGACCAGAACCGGCGCCCACATCTCGGTCAGCCCGTGTTGGTCGATATGGGTATCAAGCATGAATTGCGCCAAAGCCCGGTGCAGGCGGGTGACGGCACCTTTCAGCACCACAAAGCGCGCGCCCGAAAGCTTGGCGGCGGTTTCAAAATCCATGCCGGGCTTGATGCCGGCAATCTCAAAATGCTCGACAGGGGTAAAGTCGAAGGCGCGCGGATTGCCCCAGCGGCGGATCTCGACGTTGTCGTTCTCATCCGCGCCGTCGGGCACTTCGTCCAGCGGCAGGTTGGCAATGCCCATCAAGAGATCGCGCAGCGCGTTGTCCAGCTCGGCGGCCTCGGCGGCCATCGCCGCACTCTCGGCCTTTTGCTCGGTGACAAAGGCGCGCAGGCGGCTGAATTCGGCGTCGTCACCGCGGGCTTTGGCAGCACCCGCCTCTTTCGAGGCGGCGTTTTGCTCGGCCTGTGCGGTTTCCGAGGCCAAAATCTTGGCGCGGCGGGATTCGTCGATGCCAAGAATTTGATCTGTCAACCCAATCAGGCCCCGGCGGTTCAGGGCGGCTTCAAAAGCGGCGGGATTTTCACGGATGGCGCGGATGTCGTGCATGTCAGCCTCTTTGGCAAGGATTTGGTCCTGTCTATGCCCGATTTGACACCAAAGGGGAAGGGTTGCGGCGCTTTGCTCTGGCATTTGCCGCAACATTGCTTAGATGGGGTCCAAGGCTTGTCTGCCTTGCCTATCGCCGCGCGCGCGTCTAGGGTGCGGCCCGAGAAAACAGGGGTTTATCCCCAAAGATGACAGAGAGGACGCCTATGTTCGTATCCCCCGCTTTCGCTCAGGCCGCCGGTGGCGCTGCTGGTGGCTCGGCTTTTGGCCAGCTGCTGATTTTGCCCGTGGTCTTTGCGATCATGTATTTCCTGATGATCCGTCCGCAGCAGAAAAAGATGAAAGAAGCCAAGGCCATGGTCGATGCGCTGCGTCGCGGCGATCAGGTTTTGACCCAAGGTGGCATCCTTGGCAAAGTAAGCAAGGTCAATGACGACGGCGTGCTGGAAGTCGAAATTGCCGAGGGCGTGAAGGTCAAAGTGCTCAAGCAGACCATCGTGCAAGTGATGAATAAAACCGAACCCGCTAACGCTGCCTGAACGGATTTCCGATGTTGTACACGCCGCTGTGGAAGCGCCTTTTGATCTTTGCCCTTTGTGCATGGGGCTTGGCGTCTTCGCTTCCGAACCTGTTCTATTCCAAAGTTGAACAGCATAATGACGCGGCCACTGCGATTGCAGCGGCGGGCGGGGTGGCAACATCGGACCAAAGCACTGCTTTGGCGCAATGGCCGCAGGTTTTGCCTTCGGCCTTGGTCAATCTGGGGCTTGATCTGCGCGGCGGTGCGCATTTGCTGGCCGAAGTGCAGGTGGCTGATGTCTACAGTCAGCGCATTGATGCGATGTGGCCCCAGGTGCGCGACGCATTGCGCGATCTGCGCGATCAGGTTGGGGCAGTGCGGCGGATGCCTTCGGTTCCCGGCGTGCTGCGGGTGCAGATTGCCAATGCCGATCAGATTTCGGTGGCAGTTGCCAAGGTGGCGACTTTGGCAACCCCCGTCGCCAGTCTGACCGGCGTTGGTCAAGACGACATCGTGGTCACAGCCGAGGGGGCGGAGGTTGTGGTGCAACTGTCTGAACCCGAGCGGGTGGCGACAGACAACCGCACTATGCAGCAAAGCCTTGAAATCGTGCGCCGCCGGATTGATGCGGCAGGTACCCGCGAGCCGACAATTCAGCGCCAAGGCACCGACCGGATCTTGATCGAAGTGCCCGGCATTGGGTCAGCACAAGAACTCAAAGCCCTGATCGGCACCACGGCCAAGCTGACCTTTAACCCCGTGGTGCAGCAAACCACCAATGCCGCAGCCGACCCCGGCCCGCGCAATTCGCTGCTGCCTGCGGCGGATCAAAAGGGGCTTTATTATATCATCTCGGACGAGGCTGTTGTCAGCGGTGAAGAGTTGACCGACGCGCAGCCTTCGTTTGACCAAAACGGCCAGCCTGCGGTCAGCTTCAAGTTCAACGTTTCGGGCGCGCGCAAGTTTGGCGAGTATACCGGCGCACATGTGAACGAACCTTTTGCGATTGTGCTTGATGGCGCGGTGATTTCTGCGCCGCGGATCAATCAGGCGATCACCGGCGGATCTGGCATCATCACCGGCAACTTTAGTTTAGAGGAATCGACCAATCTGGCGGTCTTGCTGCGGGCAGGGGCCCTGCCTGCAAAGATGAATTTTCTGGAAGAGCGCACGGTTGGCCCTGAATTGGGGCAAGACAGCATTGATGCGGGCAAAAAGGCTGCGGTGATCGGCATTCTGGCGGTGGGTCTGTTTATGATCGCCTGCTACGGCTTGTTCGGGGTCTTTGCCAATATCGCGCTGGTGATCAACATGGCGCTGATCTTTGGGGTTTTGGCCAGCATCGGCGGCACCCTGACGCTGCCTGGCATTGGCGGCATCGTGCTGACCATTGGCATGGCGGTGGATGCTAACGTTCTGGTGTTCGAGCGGATTCGCGAAGAGTTGCGCATTCAAAAAAGCCCTGCGCGCGCCATCGAGATTGGCTACGAGCGGGCGATGAGCGCGATTATCGACGCCAATTTGACCACGCTGATCACGGCGGGCGTGCTGTTCTTCCTTGGGGCTGGCCCCGTGCGCGGCTTTGCCGTCACGCTGGGGATTGGCATTATCACCTCGGTGTTCAGCGCGATCTTTGTGACGCGGTTTTTGGTCGAATTCTGGTTCAACTGGCGTAAGCCAAAAACGATTGTGGTGTAAGGAGAGACCTCATGGCTTGGCGTTTGCGGCTTGCACCCGAAAAAACAAATATCGACTTTTTCAAAATTCAATGGCTGACCTTTGGCGGCTCGATGGCGCTTATGGTTGCGGCCTTTGTGTTTTGGGGCATGTATGGGCTGAATTTCGGCATTGATTTCAAAGGCGGCACCACGATCCGCACGGAATCAAGCCAGCCGGTTGATGTCGGCGCCTATCGCAAGGCACTTGACGGCTTGGCGATTGGCGATGTGGTGATAACCGAAGTGTTCGACCCAACCTTCCGCGCCGATCAGCATGTGGCTCAAGTGCGGGTGTCTTCTGCCGATTCCGAGCAGGCGGTTAGCGACGAGGCCGTGGGCGCAGTTCAGGCGGCGCTGACCGCTTTGGATCCGGCGATCAAGTTCCCATCGGTGGAAACTGTGGGGCCAAAGGTTTCGGGCGAATTGGTGAAAACCTCGGTGATCGCGGTGGCCACGACATCGATCTTGATAATGCTTTACATCTGGATGCGCTTTGAATGGCAGTTTGCCTTGGGGGCGGTGCTGGCGCTGCTGCATGATGTTTTCATCACGGTAGGGATTTTTGCGCTGTTCCAGATTAAATTCGATCTGACGATCATCGCGGCGCTGCTGACGATCTTGGGCTATTCGATCAACGACACCGTGGTGGTCTTTGACCGTCTGCGTGAAAACCTGATCAAATACAAAACCATGCCGTTAAAAGAGGTGATGAACCTTTCGGTCAACGAGACCCTGAGCCGGACGCTGATGACATCGCTGACCACATTGATTGCGGTTGGGGCGATGCTGGTGTTTGGCGGCGATGTGATCCGTGGATTTTCCTTTGCGATCTTTGTTGGCGTGGTTTTGGGCACCTATTCTTCGGTCTATGTCGCCAAGAACATCGTGCTAATGATCGGTTTGGATCGCAGCGATAAGCCGAAGAATGGTCTCCCGTCTGACCATGAATTCGCCAATATCGACGCGTGATCGGATGCGTTTGACCGAAATCAGCTATGGTTCGGCGCTGGCGATTGAAAGCTATGGGCCGGGGTTTTTCCGCGTCGGCACCCATGTGTTGCGCGGGGCGTCATTGATCACGCCATGGGATGCGGGCGCTTGGGGCGGCTTGCTGGATATGGCAGCGCCCTTGTCGCTTGCGGGCAAGATTGATGTGCTGCTGGTGGGCTTGGGCCCCGAGGTGTCAAGCATTCCGCGCGGCTTTCGTCAAGCCTTGGAAGAGGCGGGCATCGGGGTCGAGCCGATGAACACGCCTGCCGCCTGCCGCACCTATAACGTGCTGCTGGGCGAGGGGCGGCGGATTGCGGCGGCGGTGCTGCCGGTTCCCTAAGACGCGTTGTCGCGCCCCCTTTCGTGAAGGCGCAGGCTGCGGTAGGGGTAAGGGATGGAAATGCGGGTTCACGATCTGACAGTTGCGCGCGCCGGAATTGCGGTGCTGGAGGGGGTAAGCTTTGCGCTGGCGCCCGGTGCTGCTTTGGTGCTGCGCGGACCCAATGGCATTGGCAAGACCACCTTATTGCGCACGCTGGCGGGGCTGCAACCCGCAATGGCGGGCAGGGTCGAGGTGGCGACCGAGGCGGTAGCCTATGCCGCCCATGCCGACGGGATCAAAACCGTTTTAAGCGTGCGCGAGAACCTTGCGTTTTGGGCCAGTGCTTATGGGGGTGGCGATGTCGGCCGTGCTTTGGCGGCGATGAATTTGCAAGCCTTGGCCGATCGCCGCGCCGCCAATCTGTCGGCAGGACAAAAGCGGCGGCTGGGGCTGGCACGGCTTTTGGTGACGGGCCGTCCGATCTGGGTGATGGACGAACCGACGGTCTCGCTTGATACCGCCTCGGTCGCGCTTTTTGCCGGCGTTTTGCGCGGGCATCTGGCCACGGGTGGATCGGCGCTGATTGCCACCCATATTGATCTGGGTCTAGAGGCCAAGGTGCTGGATCTGACCCCCTATAAGGCGCGTGCGCCGCAGATGGGTGGGCGCATTGGCGCTTTTGATGAGGCATTTGAATGAAGGCGCTGTTGATCCGTGACATGCGGCTTGCAATGCGGGCTGGCGGAGGCTTTGGCTTGGGGCTTGCGTTTTTCCTGCTGGTGGCGGTGATCGTGCCTTTGGGCGTGGGGCCCGAGCAGGCGGTGCTGGGGCGAATTGCGCCGGGGATCTTGTGGGTGGGCGCGCTGCTGTCGTGCCTGTTGTCGCTGGACCGGATTTTTGCGCTGGATTTCGAGGATGGATCGCTGGATCTGCTGGCGACCTCGCCGATGCCGCTGGAAGGTGTGGTGGCGGTGAAATCGGCGGCGCATTGGCTGGTGACGGGGCTGCCTTTGGTGGTGGTCTCGCCGATGCTTGGGCTTTTGTTGAACTTGGCGCCTGCGGGCTATGTCTGGCTGCTGGCAAGTCTTGCCTTGGGCACGCCCGCGCTGTCGGTGATTGGCAGCTTTGGTGCGGCGCTAACGGTCGGGTTGAAACGCGGCGGGCTGTTGATGAGCCTTTTGGTGCTGCCGCTTTACATGCCGACGCTGATTTTTGGTGCCGAAGTTGTGAAGCGCGGCGCGCAGGGTTTGGCGGTAGCAACGCCCTTGGCGCTGCTGGCGGCGATTACGGCGGGATCTTTGGCGATGTTGCCTTTTGCGGCGGCTGCGGCGATCCGTGTGAATTTACGATAGGGGTAAGAATGTCGATCTGGGAATATGCCAATCCAAAGCGGTTCATGCAAACCTCGGGGGTCTTGCTGCCTTGGGTGACGGGGCTGGCCTTGCTGTGCTTGTTGGTCGGGCTGATCTGGGGGTTCTTTTTCACCCCCGATGCCGATAAATTCGGCTCGACCGTCAAGATCATCTATCTGCATGTGCCCGCCGCGATGATGGCGATTTCGGCCTGGATGATGATGCTGGTGACCAGTCTGATCTGGCTGATTAGGCGCCATCACGTCAGCGCGCTAAGTGCCAAGGCGGCGGCCCCGGTGGGGCTGACCTTTACCGTGATCGGGCTGGTGACCGGGGCGATCTGGGGCGAGCCGATGTGGGGCACCTGGTGGGCTTGGGATCCGCGGCTGACGTCTTTCCTTATTCTGGCGCTGTTTTATCTGGGCTATCTGGCGCTGTGGGAGGCGGTCGAGGATAAGGACACCGCCGCCGATCTGACCAGTGTGCTTTGCATCGTGGGGTCGGTTTTTGCTTTTCTAAGCCGCTATGCGGTGTTGTTTTGGAACCAAGGTCTGCATCAGGGCGCCAGCCTGTCGATGGATAAGACCGAGCATGTCTCGGATGTCTATTGGCTGCCATTGGTGGTCTGTATTGCGGGCTTTGTGCTGTTGTTTGTGACGCTGGTCTTGCTGCGGACACGGACGGAAATTCGCGCGCGCAGGCTTTCGGCGCTGCTGGCAAGGGAGCGTTTGGCATGATGCCGGAACTTGGGAAATACGCAGGCGCGGTGATCGGGTCTTATGCGGCTTCGGTGGTTATTCTGCTGGCGCTGGTGGCTTGGTCGCTGTGGCGCGGGGCGGCGGTCAAGCGCACCTTGGCCGAGGTGGAAGCGCGGCAGGAGAGCAGCAATGGGTAAGTGGTTGATGTTCTTGCCACCCGCGTTGTTTCTGGGTCTTGCTGTGGTGTTTTATGTCGGCATGCAGCGGCAGAACCCCGAAGACATTCCTTCGGTGTTCTTGGATAAACAGGCCCCCAACATCAGCGCTGGCGAACTTGCAGGCTTTGCCGGTGTCGCGGACGCGGATCTGCGGCGTGGCGATGTGGTTTTGGTAAACTTTTGGGCCAGCTGGTGCCCGCCCTGCCGCGCCGAGAACCCGACATTGCTGAAACTGCAAGCCGAGGGCATTCGCATCATTGGCGTCAATATGATGGATGATGCCGGCAAGGCGGCGGCGTTTTTGCAAGAAGACGGCAACCCCTTTGCCGCCATCGCCTTTGATCCCAAGGGCAAGACCCGGCTTGATTGGGGTGTCACCGCCCCGCCCGAGACCTTTATTCTGCGCGGGGATGGCACCATCGCCTATAAGTTCATCGGCCCAATGATCGGCAGCGATTACGAGCAACGCTTTCGCCCAGAGTTGGACAAGGCCTTGGGCAAATGAAGCTGCGGTGGCTGGCGGTTTTGCTGCTGGCCGCCCCCAGCGCCGAGGCCAAGCCGGGCACGCCGGGGCCGCCCTATTTCACTGGTATCTATGAGCGTGTTGGCCGTGATGGCGCGCAGCGCATGTTGAACGATGCGGTCGGCATTCTGCCCTTGGGGCAGGGCGTGGCGATCCGTGCCTGTCAGGGCGCGCCTTTGCAGTTGGGCTTTGGCCCGGCGTTTGAAATCAACAATCTGATGACAGGGGCGCAGGGATCGGTGGGCTTTGAATGCCTGTTTCACAACAACGGCTATAACCGCCCGATCTTGACCTGCCGTGGCAAGGATGGCTCGGCCTTTACCTTGTGGCCAACGCGGTTGGCGGATTTAAACTGTGGCTAATCTATAGAAAAACCCCGCCCAAGAGGACGGGGTTTCTGTGGTTTTAGCTGCGGTTTACTGGAACAGCGCCATCGCGTTGCCCATGGTCTTTAGAAAGCCCCAGATCAGCGGGGCGCCGACCAAAGCCCAAGCCAGCACAAGTTGAAGCGTCGTGGTTTTGTTTTCGTTAGACATTAAAAGCTCCTACTTCTCGCCGGTCATGTGGAAACGGGCGTCGACGGGTTTCATCATCAGGTTCAGCACAAAGCCAACTGCCAGCAGACCGGCCATGATATACATGGTCACGGTATAAGCATCGGCTTTGGCCACGCCGCTGTCGATCTGATACTGGCGAATATAGTTCACCAGAACCGGACCCAGCACGCCAGCCACCGACCAAGCGGTCAGCAAACGGCCGTGGATTGCGCCAACATAGCGGGTGCCAAACACATCGCGCAGATAGGCTGGGATGGTCGAGAAACCGCCGCCGTACATCGATAAGATCACCGCGTAGAAGGCGACAAAGAAGAAGATGCTGCCGGTCTGACCCGACCATGGCACGATCGCATAAAGCACGATACCCAGTGCAAAGAAGCACATGTAGGTGGCTTTACGGCCGATAAAGTCAGATGTGGAGGCCCAGAAGAAACGGCCAAGCATGTTAAAGATCGACAACAGGCCAACAAAGCCCGCGGCGGCTGCAGGGGTGATCCGGCCTGGGAACATCTCTTGGCTCATCGCCGAGGCTTGGCCAAGCACGCCGATACCCGCGGTCACGTTGAGGCAAAGCACGCCCCAAAGCAGCCAGAACTGCGGAGTTTTCATCGCATCGTCGATATGGACGTTCTGCGTGGTGATCATGGCGTTTTGCACATCCGGCGGCGTCCAACCTTCAGGTTTCCAGCCCTCGGCAGGCACCCGCACCAATGTCGCGCCAATCATCATCACGATGAAATAGACCACGCCCAGCACCATAAAGGTTTCTGCCACGCCGATATGGGTCTCGGTCGAGAAATGCTTCATCAGCATCACCGAAAGCGGCGAGGCCACAAATGCGCCGCCGCCAAAGCCCATGATCGCCATGCCGGTTGCCATGCCGGGACGGTCAGGGAACCAGGTGATCAGGGTTTTCACTGGCGAGATATAGCCAAGCCCCAGACCAATGCCGCCCAAGACGCCATAGCCCAGATAGACCAGCCACAGCTGGTGGGTCGAGATGCCAGCGGCGCCAACCAAAAAGCCGCCGCCAAAGCAGGCAGCCGCTGCGACCATCGCCTTGCGCGGGCCGACGCGATCAAGCCATGTGCCGCCAAAAGCAGCAGCCAGACCGAGAAAAACGATGGCAATCGAGAAAATCCAGCCCAGAGATGTCAGTTTCCAATCGTCGGGGGCGGATTCTGTGATGCCGATCAGCTTCGACATCGGCAGGTTGAAAACGCTGAACGCGTAGGCTTGGCCGATGCACAGGTGAATGCACAAGGCGGCCGGTGGTACCATCCAACGGCTAAAGCCGGGGGGGGCGACGGTATTGGCTCTGTCGAGCCAGCTTGATGAAGACATTTAGACCTCCCTTATTTGCGACCTTTTGTCGCGTTCGGGAAAGCTAAGCCTTTAAGCCAGATTGGCAAGAAAATATTACCACGAAAGCGATGTTCAATATGCGACTTTGGTCGTAGATAGGCGCAATTCTACGGCCTATAGCCAAAGGTATAGGCTGACGAGGTTGGGCAAAAAACAAGGCTCGAATTGCTTCGAGCCTTGTTTTTAAAAGAATTTTGCAGATTACCGCGATGCGAGGTCGCGCAGCACATAGTGCAGAACGCCGCCGTGTTCGACGTATTCTTTTTCGATGGCTGTATCAATCCGGCACTTCAGTTGGATGGTTTTGGTCATGCCATTTGCAAATTTGATATGGCAGGCCACATTCGACAACGGCTTAAGATCGCCCGAAAGCCCGTCGATGCTGATCACCTCGTCGCCAGTCAGGCCGAGGGTTTTGCGGGTTTCGCCGCCGGTGAACTCGAAAGGAATCACCCCCATGCCAACCAGGTTAGAGCGGTGAATACGCTCGAAGCTTTCCGCGATCACGGCCTTGACGCCCAAAAGTGCTGTGCCCTTGGCCGCCCAGTCGCGGCTGGAGCCTGCGCCATATTCCACACCGCCAAAGATCACCAAAGGCGTGCCGGCATCCTGATAGGCCATCGAGGCGTCAAAGATCGAGGTTTGTGCGCCATCTGGGCCCTTGGTGTAGCCGCCTTCGACGCCGTCCAGCATCTCGTTCTTGATGCGGATATTGGCGAAGGTGCCGCGCATCATCACCTCGTGGTTGCCGCGACGGGCACCATAAGAGTTGAACTCGGCCTGCGGAACCTGACGGTCCATCAGGTATTTGCCAGCAGGGGTGCCAGCTTTGAACGAGCCTGCAGGCGAGATATGGTCGGTGGTGATCATATCGCCCAGCAAGGCCAGCACGCGGGCGTCTTTGATATCCGAAATCACACCCGGCGTTTTTGACATGCCTTTGAAATAGGGCGGGTTCTGGATGTAGGTCGAGGTCGATGGCCAGTCGTAGGTTTCCGAGTCGGTGATTTTCACCGCCTGCCATTTCTCATCACCCTTGAAGACATCGGCGTATTTCTTTTGGAACGCTGCGCGGGTGACGGTGGATTCCACCAGATCCGAGATCTCTTTGTTGGTGGGCCAAACATCCTTAAGATAGACGGGGCCATTGGTGCCCATGCCCAAAGGTTCCTTGGTCAGGTCGATGTTCATATCGCCGGCAAGCGCATAGGCCACAACCAGTGGCGGGCTTGCCAGATAGTTTGCGCGCACGTCAGGCGAAATCCGGCCTTCAAAGTTGCGGTTGCCCGACAGAACGGCTGTTGCCACCAGATCGCCTTCGGCAATCGCTGCCGAAATCGCAGGGTCGAGCGGGCCCGAGTTGCCGATACAGGTGGTGCACCCATAGCCCACAAGGTTAAAGCCGACCGCATCCAGGTCTTCTTGCAGGTTGGCGGCGTTCAGATATTCCGACACGACTTGCGAGCCGGGTGCCAGCGAGGTTTTCACCCAAGGCTTTGATTTCAGACCCAGCTGCCGGGCTTTGCGGGCAACAAGGCCTGCGCCGATCATCACATAGGGGTTCGAGGTATTGGTGCAAGAGGTAATCGAGGCAATCACAACCTTGCCGCTGGACATGGTGTAGTCTTGGCCTGCGACGGCCACATTTGTGCCCATGGCGCGTTTGAAGCTGGCGTCCATCTCATGCGCAAAGCCTGCGGCGGCATCGGCCAGCGGCAGATAGTCTTGCGGGCGCTTGGGGCCGGAAATTGCGGGCACGATTTCGCCCATATCTAGATGCAGGGTCGAGGTGTAGATCGGCGCATAATCCGCGTCGCGCCACATGCCGTTGGCCTTGGCATAGGCTTCGACCAAGGCAATGCGCGCCTCGTCGCGGCCCGAATTGCGCAGGTAGCGAATGGTCTCGTTGTCGATCGGGAAGAAGCCGCAGGTCGCGCCATATTCGGGCGCCATATTGGCGATGGTGGCGCGGTCTGCCAAAGGCAGGCGGTCCAGACCTTCGCCGTAGAATTCGACAAATTTGTTCACCACACCATGCTTGCGCAGCATCTGCACGACCTTTAGCACCAGATCGGTTGCTGTGGTGCCTTCGATCATCTCGCCGGTCAGTTTAAAGCCGACCACTTCGGGGATCAGCATCGAAACCGGCTGGCCCAGCATCGCGGCCTCGGCCTCGATACCGCCCACACCCCAGCCCAGCACGGCCAAGCCGTTGACCATCGTGGTGTGGCTGTCGGTGCCAACCAGCGTGTCGGGATAGGCGACGTCTTGGCCGGTTTGGTCTTTGTCGGTCCAAACGGTTTGGGCCAGATATTCAAGGTTCACCTGATGGCAGATGCCGGTTCCCGGAGGCACAACCCGGAAGTTGTTAAAGGCGTTCTGACCCCATTTCAGGAAGACATAACGCTCCATATTGCGTTCGTATTCGCGATCGACGTTGGCTTGAAACGCGCGCGGTGTGCCGAATTCGTCGATCATCACCGAGTGGTCAATGACCAGATCGACAGGCGCAAGCGGGTTGATGGCTTGGGCGTTGCCGCCAAGACCCTTGATGCCGTCGCGCATCGCAGCAAGGTCAACCACGGCAGGCACGCCGGTGAAGTCTTGCATCAGCACGCGGGCAGGGCGATAGGCGATCTCGCGCGGGTTTTTGCCCGCCATTTTGCCCCAATCGGAAAAGGCTTTGATGTCGTCGACCGTGACGGTCTTGCCGTCTTCAAACCGCAGCATGTTTTCCAGCACCACCTTCAAGGCGGCGGGCAGTTTGGAAAATTCGCCCAAACCTGCTGCTTCGGCGGCGGGAATCGAATAATAAGAAACAGTCTGTTCGCCCACGGTCAAAGTCTTGCGGGTTTTTGCGCTGTCATGTCCAACGGTGACGGTCATAGAGGCCTCCTTCGGCGGGGGTGCTGTGGTGGTGATTGCCAAGCCTTTGCCGCAAAGACGCGTGCTTCGCAAGGGAATCATAGAGGTGTTGGGTGAATTGTATACAAAGGTATGCCGAAAATCCAGCCCTTGCAGTAAAGGTTGCGCAGAGTTCTGCAACATGGGAGTGAATAAACTGTAACCTTGGCTCGCAAAACCTTGATTGGTGCGGATGCGGGCGATGGCTGTAGAAGAAAGCATCGAGAAGGGGACGGATAGGGTATGAAAGCGCACATCGTCTGCGGTGCTATGGGGATTTGGATGGCGGCTTCTGGTGCGGTCTTGGCCGAGTCGCAGCAAGGGGTCTTGGTCGAGCTTTACACCTCGCAGGGCTGCTCATCTTGTCCGCCTGCCGATGATTTGCTGGGGCAATTGGTCGAGATGCCCGGGGTGATCGGGCTGGCGCTGCATGTGGATTATTGGGATTATATCGGCTGGAAAGACACCTTTGGCCAAGAGAAATTCTCGGCCCGCCAGCGCGGCTATGCGCATGCGGCTGGCGACAAGATGATTTACACGCCGCAAATGATCATCGACGGCGGCGCGCGGATGGTGGGCAATGACCCGCAACCGGTGGTGCAGGCGATAAAATCGGCGGCCGCGGTGCCGCAGACCATCACGTTGACGCTGGCGCGCGAGGCGGGGCAGCTGCATATCGACGGCAAAACCCAGCAGCCTTTGCCTGCGGGCACCACTGTGCAGCTGGTGCATTATCTTGAAACCAGAAATGTCGAGATCGAGCGCGGCGAAAACGCAGGGCTTACCATGGATTACCGCAATGTGGTGACCTCGTGGCAGAGCTTGGGCGAATGGACGGGGCTGCAACCCTTGCAAATGGTGGCCGATGCGGGCGAGGGGCCCGTGGTGGTGCTGATCCAAGCCGCAGGCCCCCGCGCGGTGCTGGCGGCGGCGCAGTTGAAATAACTAGGCCCAGCGGCGGTGTACCCAGAACCATTGTTCGGGATGCGCCCGCACCCGCGCCTCCAGGCTTTGCGACAGGGCCGTTGTCATCTCAAGCGCTGAAGCCTTGGCGATGGGGGCCTCCATCTCGACCACAAAGCTGAGGCCGTCGGGCTGACGGGTTGCATAAAACGGGATCAGATCGGCGTTATAGCGCAGCGCCAATTCCGCCGCCGAAAGCGCGGTTTTGGCGGGATGGCCCAGAAAATCAATGTCTTCGCCCGCCGCGCGCTGATCAAACAGCAAAACCAGCAGGCCGCCTGCCTTCAGGTGTTTGACAAAGCCCGCCGTGCCCGCGCGCCCCTGGGGGAAAACCGGGCCGCCAAAAGCTTCCATCGTGCGAATGTAATGGGCGTTGAAATAGGGGTTGGTCATTGGGCGGTAAAGCCCGCCCACAGTAAAGCCACGCGCGACAAGGCAGGCGCGCGCGGCCTCGTAATTGCCAAAATGACCCGAGACCAGAATGACCGGGCGGCCTGCTGCATTTGCGGCATCAAGGGCGGCCAGACCGGGGCCTGTGGGGGTCACGCGGGCTTGGCGGGCGGTGAAGGCCTTGGAATAATTTTCGATCAGCGTGCGACCCGCATTATCCAGCGACTGCGCCGCGATTTGCGAGCGTTTTTCCAGCGGCATATCGGGCCAGATCAGCGCCAGATTTTCACAAGCGCGTTTGCTATAGCCCGCATAGGGCCCGACAAGGCGGCGCAAAAACCAGCCCATCAGCGGCACACGCAGCCGGTAGGGAAGTGCCAAAGAGACCCCGATCAAGCCGCGCGCCACCAGATTTTGCGCGAAGGCCAAGCGTTGAAAAGGCGGTTTGCTCATGACGATCCAAGCTGCTGCATGGCGCCAGACATAGGGCTAAGGCGGTCAGATCACAAGCTTGTCTCGTCATCCTCTTGGATTAAAACAATCTCTCCGCTGGCTTCCAGATCACGGATCGCGGTGACAACGGCGTTATGAGCGTCTTCGCCCAGTTTGTCTTTAACCGTGCCAAGGGCATTGATTTCTTCGCGCAGGCCCTGCGCCATGCGCTGGGACATATTGGCAAGGATGAAATCCGCAGCCGCTTCGAGTTCGGGCTTGCCTGCGCAGGCACCCAAGGCTGCCACCAACATGGCCTGATCCACCGAGCGGATCAATTTTGGCACATCGCGGCCTGCAAGGCGTTTGGGGATATGCACAAAGGTGAAAATTGCCTTGCGCACGGCTTGGGCAAAATCGATGTCCACCTCATCCAGCCCGCGCAGCACGTCTTCGCGGGTCAAGCTGGGCGAGATGTTCAGGATGGCGCCGACACGTTGCACCGGATCGGTGTCAAAGGCGCGCGGGGGGATCGCGTCAAGTTGGCTGGCCAAGGCGATACCGATGCGTTTGACAGTAGCAGGTTCAATATTGCCGGTTTGGCTGACTGCATAGGCCACGCGGCGGGCGCGGTCGCCGGGCAGTTTTCCCAGCAATTCCGCAGATTTGGCAACTGGCAGCATCGAAAGCATCACCGCGGCCACTTCGATGCTTTCTTCCGAGAGCACCGGAAGCAACACCTCGTTCGGCAAAGCCGTCAGCCGCGCCCAAGGATCGCCACCGCTGGAGCTGCCGATCATGCGGCGCAAGCGCGAGGCGGCGTTGGCCGAGATATGACCATCCATCACCGCAAGTGCGGCCTCGATCCCGCCGGGGAAGGATAGGCCGACCTCTTCCAACTGACCGATGAATTCTTCCAGAACGGCAGCAAGGGTCTGCCGGTCAACCGAGCGCATTTGCGACATCTTTTGCGTCAGCGCCGATTGTAGATGATCGGGCAACTGGCTGATCGGCACCGGCGAGCCTTCTGCCAGCAAGAACCGCACAATGATAGCAGCCTTTTCCGGCTGCGTCAGGCCACGCTTGCCCGACTTTGCAGCCCCCGTGCGCCGCACAGGGTCAATGCGTGCCAATGCACTGAACTCACCCGCCATAGTTGTCCCGAATCCTTTCTGGTCTCGGGGCTACTATGGCAGGCGCAGGTTAACTTAGGCTTACGCGCCAAAGACCCGGGCGAAAATCGTATCGACGTGTTTGGTGTGATACCCAAGGTCGAATTTCTCTTCGATCTGGGCGGGGGTCAGGGCTGCGGTGACTTCAGCATCGGCCAAAAGCTCGGTCTTGAAATCGGCGCCCTTTTCCCAAACCTTCATCGCATTGCGCTGCACCAGACGGTAGCTGTCTTCGCGCGACACACCCGCTTGGGTCAGCGCCAAAAGCACACGCTGCGACATCACAAGGCCACGGAATTTATTCATATTGGCCAGCATGTTGTCAGGATAGATCACCAGCTTTTCTACCAGACCGGCAAGGCGGTGCAGGGCGAAATCAAGCGTGATGGTGGTGTCTGGACCAATGGCGCGTTCGACCGAGGAATGGCTGATATCGCGTTCATGCCACAGGGCGACATTCTCTAGCGCCGGGATCACTGACATCCGCACCAGACGCGCAAGGCCGGTGAGGTTTTCGCTGAGCACCGGATTGCGCTTATGCGGCATCGCCGAAGAGCCCTTTTGGCCGGGCGAGAAAAACTCTTCGGCTTCAAGCACTTCGGTGCGCTGCATGTGGCGAATTTCGATGGCGATATTTTCAATGCTGGAGGCAATCACGCCAAGGGTGGCAAAATACATCGCATGGCGGTCACGCGGGATGACCTGGGTCGAGATCGGCTCGGGCGTCAGGCCCAGCATTTTGCAGACATGCTCTTCCACCGAAGGGTCGATATTGGCAAAGGTGCCCACTGCGCCCGAAATCGCCCCCGTGGCGATTTCATCGCGTGCCCGCGCCAGACGCGCGCGGCCGCGGTGCATTTCGGCGTAAAAACGCGCGAAGGTCAGGCCCATGGTGGTGGGTTCGGCATGGATGCCATGGCTGCGGCCGATGCGGACGGTGTCTTTATGTTCAATCGCGCGGGCCTTGAGCGCGGCCAAAACCCGGTCCATGCCGGCAAGCAACAGATCGGTCGCGCGCACAAGTTGCACATTCAGCGTTGTGTCAAGCACATCAGAAGAGGTCATGCCCTGATGCACAAAGCGCGCATCATCCGCACCGATATGTTCGGCCAGATGGGTCAAAAAGGCGATCACGTCATGTTTGGTCACGGCCTCGATCTCGTCGATGCGCGCGACATCAAAGCTGACGTCTTTGGCGCGCCAGACCGCTTCGGCATTGGCTTTTGGGATCACCCCGATGGCGGCTTGTGCGTCGCAGGCATGGGCCTCGATCTCGTACCAGATGCGGAATTTTGTCTCGGGGGACCAGAGGGCAACCATTTCGGGGCGAGAATAGCGTGGGATCATCGGCGAGGCCTTTCGATGCGGGGACGGGGGCATAGGGCGATTAAGGCCTTGCCTTAGCCTGTGAGGGCTGTGGGTGCAAGGGAGGGGGATAGCGCGGTGGCGGTGGGGCGCGGGGAGGCCGGCCGGGGCGCTGCCCCGGACCCCGGGATATTTAGAGAC
>JALRIN010000049.1 GCA_023255415.1 Cypionkella sp.
CGGCTGCGCCGCGTTCGGCCAATGTGCCTTGGCCTGCAATCGGGCGATAGTCATTGGCGGGCGAGAGTTTGATCGAGGGGATAAAGGCGCCCTCATAGGCGCGGGTGCGCTCTTCAAAGCCCGAAACCCCCAGCGCGCCCAGCGTGTTGCCATGCCAAGACCGCTGCCGCGAGATGAACCTGCGCCGTGATTTCTGCCCAATCGCGGTTTGATACTGCAGGGCGATCTTCAGACAGCTTTCTACCGCCTCTGACCCTCCGGTGACATAAACCATCTCGCGCAGAGTGCCGCCGCAATGGCTGCGAATGATCTCGGTCAATTCCTCTAGCGCATCGGTGGTGAAGTTATAGCGATAGCCATGCGCAATCGCGCCCATCTGCGCCATGACCGCCGCGTTGACCTCTTCATTGGCATGGCCCAGACAATAGACCGCTGGCCCGCCCGAGCCGTCAATATACTGCCGCCCCTCGACATCCCAAAGATAGCTGCCCTTTGCGCGCACCACCTTTGGCAGGGCTGCGGTCGATTTCAAATTCGAAGGTGTGGGGCTGTTCATTTCGGTCTCCCTTTCGCGGCAGCTTAGGCCGCGCGCTTCTTCGCCTGCAAGCCTGCAGATTGCTTGTCAAATGCCCGGTTCCGCAACTAGGTTTGCGGTATAGTCAGGAGGATTTTATGCACCGCATTGTCACGCTTGCGCTTTTACTGCCCTGCCCCGCTTTGGCCGATACCATCCTTGCCAAAAGCCAGATCACGGCTGTCACGCTTTACCCCCAAGGCGCGCAGGTGACGCGCGCGGTCAGCTTTAGCGCTCCGGCGGGCGCGCATGATCTTTTGATCACCGATCTGCCTGCGAACACCGAGCCTAATCTGATCCGGCTGACCTCGCCCGATCTGGCGCTGGGGGCCTTTGCGCTGCGGACCGACCGTCTGCCGCCGCGATCAGATGCCAATACCGATACGCCAGAGCTTTTGGCCGCCACTGCGGATGTGACGGCGGCAAAGGCGGGTCTGCGCGAGGCGCAAGCCGCCGTTGCCGCCATCAACGCCCGTGTCGAGGCCGCGCAGGCGCAGCTGGCCTTTCTTGCAGCCCTGCGGCCGGAAGGCGCTGCGCTGACGGTCGAAAACCTGACCGCTCTGACGCAGAGCGTGGGCGCGCAGACCCTTGCCGCGCGGCAGGCGGCTCTTGCCGCCGCTGCTGATCTGCCGCCCGCACAAACCGCAGTAGAGACCGCGCAACAGGTGCTAGACGCCGCAATCGCAGCCCGTGCAGCGCTGTCACAGCGTGACAGCGATTACACCGCGCTTTCGGTCGCCATCGAAGCGCCCGCAAATGGCGAGGCGCATCTAACTGTCAGCCATTTCATCCAAAACGCCACTTGGTCACCGGTCTATGACATGACGCTGGACCGTAAAGCCGCAAGCCTGCTGATAGATCGCGGCGTCTTGGTCAGCCAATATTCTGGCGAAGATTGGGCGGGCGTTGATCTGACCTTATCCACCGCGCAACCCTCGGCGCAGTCGGACCCTTCGGTGCTTTGGCCCGATTTGCGGCAGGTGTTTGATGCCAGAACCGACGGGCCGCTGGTCTCTGCGACCCGCAGTGTGCCGATGGTGGCCGATGCGGCGCCGATGGCAAAGCAGGTTGGCATGACGCTGACCGCTGCGCCGATGCTGCAGGGCGAAACCGTGGTCTATCATTACCCCGGCGCGGTTTCTGTGGCCACGGGTGTTGAAAACCTGCGCCTTGCCTTGGACAGTCTGAAGATGACGCCGCAAATCGAGGCACGCGCCGTGCCGTCACGCGACCGCACGGCGTTTTTGCTGGCGACATTGACCAACGACAGCCCCGAGATATTGCTGCCCGGCACCGCCTTTCTTTATCGCGATAGCGCGCTGGTGGGGTCGGTGCAGTTTGCCGGTCTGGCATCGGGGGCCAAGACCGATATCGGGTTCGGCGCAATTGAGGGGCTGCGGCTGAAACGCTCGATGCCAGAGCGCAGCACCGGGGATCGCGGTTTTATTTCGACCTCGACGCAGCAGCAAGAAACCGCAGTGCTGACGGTGGAAAACTTGACGGCTGATGCTTGGCCGCTGCGGGTGTTGGACCAAATTCCCTATTCAGAACAAGAGGATCTGAAGATCAGCTTTACAGCCGAGCCTGCGCCAAGCGAGACCGATTTTGACGGAAAACGCGGTATTCTGTCGTGGCAATTCGACTTGGCCGCCGGCGAGAAACAGCAGATCACCCTTTCGCAAAAACTGACTTGGCCCGAGGGCAAGGTTTTGCAATAGGGCTGCAAGACTGGGCTGCGCGGGCCTAGCCCTCGCGCAGCCAACCCGGCTGATAATCGACCCGATCACAGCCCGAAAAGGCCGCCCAGCGCTGCAACTCGGTGTCAAGTTTCCGCAGCCGCCCTGCGCCAAATTTCACGCCGCGCTCGGGCCAAAGTGCCTTGATCCGCAAGGTGTTTTCTGCCCGAAACGCCTTGACGTCGATGCGGCCAACCAACCTGTCGGCTTCCAGTATTGGAAAGACATAATATCCATAGATCCGTTTGGGCTCTGGCACGAAGACCTCGATGCGATAGTGAAAGCCAAACAGAAATTCGGCCCGATCGCGGTCGCGCAGCGCAGGATCAAAGGGCGAAAGCAGCCGCAGGCGTGGGCTTGGCTCGGGGGCAAGGGAGGCTTGGGTCAGCACATCGGGGCGCGCATAGCTGCGTTTGCGCGACAGATCTGCGCCTTCGACTTCGATCTGAGCGATCTCGCCGCGCGCAATGGCAGCTTTCAGCCAAGCCTTTACTTCGTCAGGGCGCAGGCAGTGCCAATAGCCGCGCAGCTCTTTGGCATCGGCAAAGCCCAGATGATCCAGTGCCGAGCGACAGGCCCAATCGACCATGGCGGCTTCGTCAGGTGTGTCCAAGCGATGTTCCTGTGGGATCACCCTTTCGGTCAGATCATAGACCTTCTGAAAGCCGTCGCGCCGCGTGATCGCCAATTGTCCGGTGCGCCACAGCCATTCCAGCGCGGTTTTGCTGGGGTGCCAATCCCACCAGCCGCCTTTGCCGCGCGCCTCGCCTTGACCAACCTCTGTCGAAGTCACCGGCCCATCACGGGCAATCCGATCTAGAATCGTTTCGAACTGCGCCTCATAGCCGTCGCGGAACCAAGCTTTCCAAGAGCCGCGCAGCCGTTCGGCATCGCGAGCAAAGCGGTGCTGCCACAGCGGATGCAGCGCAATCGGGATGATCGAGGCGTCATGCGTCCAATGTTCCCACAGCTGGCGTTGGTCTTCCAGCAGCGACCTTAGCGCCTCGGGCCGGTAGGATTGCCGCCGGCTGAACAAGATCATGTGATGCGCGCGGGCCAGGGTGTTGATGCTGTCAACCTGCACAAAGCCCAGCTGCGAGATCAGATCGGCCAGAGCCTGACCAGAGCCCGCGCCAAGCGGTGGCTCTGCCAACAGATGGCGGTGCAGGAACAGCCTGCGGGCAAGGGCATTATTCAGCAGCATCGCCAAAGGCTAGCAGCAGTAACCGCCGCCGCCAAGCGTGGCTTAGGCCAGATCGTAAAGCTTTTTCGCCTCGCGGAACGATAGCAGCTTTTGCAGCTTTTCGTCCCAAAGATGCAGATGCACCGACTTAAAGCTTTCCCAGACCGTCAGGCGCTGCGCCTCGGCCAAGGCGGCATTGTCGCGCAGCACTTCGGGCAGGCGGTAAAACGGGATGCGGCTGTAAAGGTGATGCACGTGGTGAATGCCGATATTCGCGCTCATCCAACGAAGTGGCTGCGGCAGGATGTAATGCGACGACCCTGCCAGCGCTGCTTCGTGCAGTTGCCAGTCAGCGGTCTTGGCCCAATGGGTTTCTTCAAACTGGTGCTGGACATAGAATAGCCAAACCCCAACCGTGCCCGCAATCACCGAGGTGGGCAGGTAGATTAGCAGCACTGGCATAAAGCCGCCCAGATAGATGATCAGCCCCAGAATGATCGCGATCATTGCATTGGTGCCCATCGCACTTGTCCAATAGCGCCAGCCCGATTTCATAAGCCCCAGCGGCAAGCGATTTTGCAAGATGAACAGATAGCTTGGCCCCAGCACAAACAGCACCAACGGATGCCGATAGAGCCGATACATAAAGCGTCCAAAGCGGCTGCGGGCGCGGTATTCTTCCACCGTCAGGGTCAGCACATCGCCAATGCCGCGCTGATCAAGATTGCCGTGGTGCGAATGGTGAATCGAATGGGTGCGCCGCCAGACATCATAGGGGGTCAGCGTCAGCACGCCCAAACAGCGGCCTACCCAATCCTGAGCCTTGCGGCTATTGAAATAAGACGCATGGCCGCAATCATGTTGGATGACAAAGATCCGCACCAGAAACAGCCCGTTCAGCGCCGCAATCGCAAAGGCAAGCCAGTAGCTGACCGACAAAGACGCCCAAGCCAGACCCCAAAGCAGGACAAAAGGCACCAAAGTGGCCACAAGTTCAAAAATGCTGCGGCTTGTCGAAGGCTCGCGATATTTCGCCAGAACCAAAACCCACTCTTTCGCAGAACGCTTCTGCGTATCGTCCGAAGCCGTCATTCTACTGCCCTATCCTCTAGCCGGTAAAGCGCCGGTTGTCTGGTTCCGTCTGGGTTCATTCTGTGTTGCACACCCAGTTTGACAACTGCTTAACGAATTGAAACCCGTGACGCCAGCTTTTCGTTTTACCTGGCTGCACGAAACACTACAAACAGATCAGGCGGGTCGCATACCCACAACCCCTAGGTGACTTAGCCCTGAACTGTCGTTTTTGTCGCAGATTTGCGCTGCTTTTCGGTGGCTGATTTCAGCTGGCCACAGGCCGCCATGATGTCTTCGCCGCGCGGTGTGCGGATCGGGCTGGAGTAGCCGGCCTGATAAATGATGTCGGCAAAAGCATGAATCCGGTTGCCCGACGAACGTTTATAAGGCGCGCCGGGCCATTCGTTAAACGGGATCAGGTTGACCTTGGCGGGGATGCCGCGCAGCAGTTCCACCAAGCGATGGGCGTCTTCCTTGCTGTCGTTCACATGATCCAACATCACATATTCAAAGGTGATGCGTTCAGAGTTGGTCAGCCCGGGATAGGCTTTCAGCGCCTCGAGCAGGGTGGCGATATTCCACTTTTTGTTGATCGGCACCAATTGATCGCGCACCTCATCGGTGGTGGCGTGGAACGACACCGCCAGCAGGCAGCCGATTTCCTGCGCCGTACGGGCAATTTCTGGCACAACGCCGCTGGTCGACAGGGTGATGCGGCGACGGCCCAGCGCGATGCCCTCGCCGTCCATCACCACCTTCATCGCGTCGCGCACGTTTTCAAAGTTATACAAAGGCTCGCCCATGCCCATCAGCACGATATTGCTGACAAGCCGTGTCTCGTTCTTTGGCGCGCCTTGCACCGGCCATTCGTTCAGATCATCGCGCGCCAGCATAACTTGGCCAACGATTTCTGCCGCCGTCAGATTGCGCACCAGCTTTTGCGTGCCGGTGTGGCAGAACGAACAGGTCAGCGTGCAGCCGACTTGGCTGGAAATACACAGCGTGCCACGATCGGTTTCGGGGATATAGACCACCTCGACCTCGTGGCCGCCGGCGATGCGCACCAAATATTTGCGTGTTCCATCGCTGGAAACCTGCTTTGTCACCACCTCGGGCACTTCCAGCACGAAATGCTGGGCCAAAAGCGCGCGATAGTCTTTGGCAAGGTTGGTCATCGCTTCAAAATCGCGCACGCCCCAGTGATAAACCCATTGCCAGACCTGACCGACCCGCATCTTGGCTTGCTTTTCCGGCGTGCCGGCCTCGATCAGCGCGGCGCGCATCTGGTCGCGGGTCATGCCGACAAGATTGGGCTTGCCACCCTCGGGCAGCTTGCGCGGAAGGGTCAGAACGTCTTGGGTGATGGGCGCGGTCATGGCAGAATCCTATGGCTGGAAGCGTTGCTATAAGGGATTCGGCAGCAAAACGGAACGGGCGGAATGCAAAACGCCCCGAGCCATGCACGGAGCGTCTGAAATCCGGGGTTTAGCGGGTTTAGCCGCACTGTTTGGCGGCTTCGTCCATCGCAGCAGTAAAGCCGCGCAGGCTAAAGGTGTCTTGAGTTTGAGTGCCCTTTGCCGACCGTGCTGTCAGCACCGCCGTTGCGCCTTTTTTCAGCGCGGTCAGGATTGCAGCATCATCCGAAGCGCTGCCCGACCAAGCCCATTCACCATTGGTGAACAGCTCGAAAGACGCACCATCCACCTTCAGGTTCACAGTAGAGCCATCAGCAAACGGATAGCCGCCCGAAAACGAAATCTCGCCCGCAGCGCCTTGGCGGAAGGTCACGAACAATAAGATATCACCACGCCGCACTGCAACCGGCTGGCCGTCTCTGGTGTTAACGGTCTCTTTGGGACTAGAGACGCCCCAGCATTCCTTGGGGTCTTTTTCAGCAAAAACGCTCCAATCCGTCATGGTCGCCACGCGGTTGGTGGATTCTTGTGCAAGGCTTGCCGTCCCTACACCCATTCCGATCACGGAGATCATCGCAGCTGCCGCTACGCGTGTCATCCAGTTTGTCATGTCGTTACAGCCTCCAAGCCGTGTTGCCTGTGCCCGCCCGATCGCCGCTTGATGCGGTTTTTGATATAGCGCGAACGTCTTTCACTCGATATGCCATGCTTAACCGGAAAATGACGATCCGCGAAAGCCCTGCACAGCCTAAACGGGCAGAAAATCGCGCATTAGTGAGGGAGAATACCATGGCGGCGGCGGAATTGGTGCAACTTTGGCGCGGCGGGATGCTGGAAAGCACGCATCGCGGGCATGTGGTGATTTGCGATGAAGCAGGGCAAATCGTGCAATCCTGGGGTGATCCAGAGCGCGTGATCTTCCCGCGTTCGTCCTGCAAAATGATCCAAGCGCTGCCGCTGCTGGAAAGCGGTGCTGCCGATGCGGCAGGTCTAAGCGATGCGCATATCGCGCTGTCTTGCGCCAGCCATCAGGGCGCGCATCTGCATGTCGATATGGCGGGGCGCTGGCTGGCTGATCTGGGGCTGGGAGAGTCCGATCTGCGCTGTGGGTCGCACGAGCCCTATGATCGCACCGAGCGCGACCGTCTGATCCGCGCCAATGATGCGCCCTGCCAGTTGCACAACAATTGTTCAGGCAAGCATTCGGGCTTTTTGACCGCGAACAAGCATCTGAAGGGCGGGTCGGAATATACCGAGATTGACCACCCGCTGCAACGCGCCATTCGGGCTGCGACCGAAGAGGTGACCGGCGAGACAGTGGCAGGTTACGGCATTGACGGGTGCTCTGCGCCAAACTTTGCGATGTCGGTGGCGGGGCTTGCCCGCGCGATGTCTGCCTTTGCGGCGGCGCGCGAGGCTGGCAACAGCCGCCAACGCGCCATGGCGCGGCTGCGCGACGCGATGGCGGCGCATCCTGATCTGGTCGCAGGCGAAGGCCGGGCCTGCACCGAGCTGATGCGGGCAATGGGCGGCAAGGTTTCGATCAAAACCGGAGCCGAGGCGGTGTTTGTCGCCATGCTGCCCGAACAGAAACTGGGCATCGCGCTGAAGATCGAAGACGGCAACGGCCGCGCCTCCGAGGCGGTTTTGGTCAGTCTGCTGGCGAAACTGGGTGTTTTGGATGCCAATCATCCGATGGCGCAAAAACGGCTGCCCGCCCCGCAGGTCAATTGCCGTGGCTTTACCGTGGGCGAATTGCGACTGGCCGAAGGGTTTTGCTAGGCCAAAAAAGCCCCTGCCGGTAACGGCAGGGGCTGATGCCCCATCAAGGGCGCGGCGGCAAAGACAGCGTGGGGGCTTCGTCTCTGCCGCCGAAATCGTTACCAAGCAACTGATCCCGTGATGCGCCGGGATCGCGGCGGGTTTTTGAAGCGTCTGTGGTTTTAAAGCGGTCATTTTGCGGCAAACCTGCGACGCTTGATTTTTGCCCGCACCAGCGTAAAGTTTTCGCATGACGCTGCAAACGCCAACCCCTTTCCCGCCGCCCCAGCCCCCGCAAGAGCAGGTTACCTTTGATCGCAAAGAATTGGGCGCGCTGACGCGGCTTTACGGGCAGTTCGTCTCGGCTGGCGAATGGCGCGACTATGGCATCTCGTTTCTGCGCGAGGCGGCGGTGTTTTCGGTGTTTCGCCGCTTTGCAGAATCGCCGCTTTATCGAATAGAAAAGCGCCCCAAACTGCGTGACAAGCAGGGGCTTTACGCGGTGGTCGGCATGGACGGTTACATCCTGCGGCGCGGCAATGATCTGGGCCAAGTGCTGCGGGTGCTTGAGAAAAAGCTTATTCGCGCCGTAGAATAATTCTGCGACGATGGCTGACGGGCTTGCCTTCCGCCGCCAAAATCCGTGCGATGCAGGTGGCGGTGTCCTCATAGGCCACCGACATGGTGTGCCCGTTGGCATGGATCAGCCGCGCTGCATCGACCACCATGGCGACATGGCCTTTCCAGAACAGCAGATCGCCGCGTTGCAAGGCCGCGTCTTCGGCCAGCGGCTGGCCAAGGCTTTGCTGCAAATCGGCATCTGGCGCCGAGGGCAGACCGCAAGCCACCAGTGCCAGTTGCACAAGCCCCGAGCAATCAATCCCCGCCCGCGAATTACCGCCCCAAAGATAGGGGCTGCCCAGCAGGCTTTCGGCCACGGCGACCGGATCGGGCAGATATTGCCCCAAGGGCAGCAGGTGGCAGGCAGGGATAAACCCCTGCGGTGTCTGCGCAAAGCTTGCCGTCTGTCCCAGCACCTGCAGCTGCGCGCCCATCGGCAGGCTGGCGATCTCGCGCGCTTGTACCCGTGGTTCGGGATAAAGATGGCTGGCGGGGGCGGCCAGCCAGTGCGTGGGTGCGCTGTCGCCCAAAGCCGCCATCGCCAGCCAGCCGCAGTAACCGTCCTTTTGCGCAAATCCAAAGGCATGGCCGTCGCGCTGATCAATCACGGTAAAGCCCTCGCCCTGCCAAAGCTGGCGGTCACGCGGGCCATTTGGTGCGGACAGCAGATCAACCAAGGGCAAAGCGATCTGGCGCAATTGCCCTGCGGTAAAGCCTTCGGCCGCGATCTGGCCTTGCAGCGAGATATGCGCGATGCGGCCGCTAAAGGGCGTCAGGCGGCGGTCCATCACAGGCCCAACATCGCAGGCAGCGCGCCCAGCAGCGCCCGCGCACCTTGGCCCGCGCCGCCCTTGGGCCGTGCGGGGGCATCGGCGGGCATATGGCCATAGATGTCAAAATGCATATAGCGCGGATGATCGGCAAAGCGGCGCAGGAACAGCGCCGCCGTCACCGACCCCGCAAAGCCATAGCCCGGCGCATTGTCCAGATCTGCAATGCCAGGTTCGATCACGGGTTCGTAGGGGCTGTGAAACGGCAGCCGCCACACCGGATCAAAGCCCGCAACCGCGCCTGCCTCAAGTGCCTGCACCATCGCGCTGTCGTCGGTGTAGTAGGGCGCAAGATCTGGCCCCACGGCGACCCGTGCCGCCCCCGTTAGCGTCGCCATCGAAATCAGCACATCGCAAGGCTCTTCGGTGGCCAAGGCCAGCGCATCGGCCAAGACCAAGCGACCTTCGGCATCGGTGTCGTTCACCTCGACCGTCAGCCCCTTGCGCGAGGTTAGAATGTCTTTTGGTTTCAGCGCATTGCCCGAGATTACATTTTCCACCGCCGCCACGATCACCCGCAGCCGCAGCGGCAGGCCAAGCTGCATGATCATCTGCGCAAGACCCAAGACCGTCGCCGCGCCGCCCATGTCTTTCTTCATCAGCGCCATGCCCGCCGAAGGTTTGATGTTCAGCCCGCCGGTGTCAAAGCACACCCCCTTGCCGACCAAGGTCAGCTGCGGCCCCGCGCTGCCCCAGCGCAGGTCCAACAGCCGCGGCGCGCGTGGCGAGGCGCGGCCGACCGCGTGGATCATCGGGAAGTTCTGCTCCAGCAAAGCCTCGCCTGTGATGGCGGTAAAGCTTGCACCAAAGCGCTGCGCTAAATCCGCCATCGCGGTTGCAAGCTCGGCTGGCCCCATGTCGGCGGCGGGGGTGTTGATCAGATCGCGGGTCAGAAACTCGCCCGCTGCCATGGCTTGCAAGGCGGCTAGATCGCAGCCCTCAGGGGCGATCAGCTGCGGCATCGGTTCGGGGGCCGTGCTGCGATAGCGGTCAAAGCGATACTGCGCCAACAGCCAGCCCAAGGCGGCCTCGTCACGCTGGGCGGGGGTCAAATCGCCCTCGATCCGCCAAGCGCCCAAGGGCAGGCTGGCCACTGCCCTGGCCAGACCAAAGCGCAGCCGCGCGCGGGCTTGCGGTGTGCCAAAGCCCACCACCGCCCCCGCCACGCCATCCGCCCCGGGGATCAGCCGAACATCGCCCAAAGCCGCCTGAAACCGCGATTGTTGCAGCCAAAGGCGCAGGGCTTCTGGCTGGCTGGCCAGAAAATCCGGCAAAGCCTCGGTTGGGACAACGTGTAAGGGCAGGCTTGGCGCAGAGGAATCGGCAAAAAGCGGGTGCATGGGACATCCTATCAGGGTTGCCCAAAGCCTAACGCTTCTGATCTGCGCCGCAAGTGCCTGCCTTAGATCAGCGTCTTGTCCAAAAGCTCGGGTTCGCAGGCCAGCGAACATTCGGCGATTCGCAACAGCCGGGCCCAGACAGCGGAAAAGGCTGTGCTGTCGCTGCGCTGCACGCAGATGCTCAGATCGCCGGCCACATCTGCCAAAGAGACCATGCCAAGGTTTTCAGCCATACGCCCCAAGCGGCGGAACTGCTGCGCCAGATCGCTCATCTGATGGCTGCGCACCTGTTCGGCCAGCCCCGACATCGCCAGCGCCAATTCCCCCAAGGCGCGGGTGACCACACCTTCGGCGGAACTGGTGCCCAGATTGCGGTAGATCGTTGCAATAGGCTCCACATTTTGCTGCACCCGTTCTTTGGGTCGCAGCATTACAATATTCGTCATCACACACACCCTTTCGTCACACCCAAGCCAAAGATGCCACATTGTGCTGAAGAAAAGGTTGCCTTGGCTGAAATTAACCTCTCGAATTTTCTGCGATTGCAGCATAATTGGGGGGACGCTTTTCAAATCAGGATAATGATCATGATCCATGCGCGCCCCTTACCCGCTTATTTGATCCAAAGGTTTCAGGGTTGGAAAGCCACGACCTATCAGGAAAACAAATCTTGGTATCGCCGCTTGGCCAGCAGTGGCCAGCATCCGCGCGCGATGGTGATTTCCTGCTGTGACAGCCGTGTGCATGTCACCTCGATCTTTGGTGCGGATGAGGGCGAGTTCTTTATTCATCGCAATGTCGCCAATCTGGTGCCGCCCTTTAACCCGGATGGTGAATACCACGGCACTTCGGCGGCGGTGGAATATGCGGTCACCTCGCTGGGGGTGGCGCATATTGTGGTGCTGGGCCATTCCAACTGCGGCGGCGTCAAGGGCTGCCATGACATGTGCTGCGGCGATGCGCCTGAACTGCTTGAAAAATCCAGCTTTGTCGGCCGTTGGATGGATATTCTGCGGCCGGGTTATCAGCGGGTCGAAGGCATGCCAGCGGGCGAAATTCTGCCCGCCTTGGAGAAACAAGCCGTGCTGGTCAGTCTGGAAAACCTGATGACCTTCCCCTTTGTAAAGGCGGCCGTCGAAGACGACCGCCTGACGCTGCATGGGCTTTGGACCAATACCGGCGAGGGCGAATTGGAACAATATGATCCAAACCGCGATGGCTTTGTCGGCGTTTAAATCAGGCGTTTCCCTTTCGTCGGTGGCATGAATGACCCAGATGTTGACCTTGGCAGGGCAAAACCTGCTGACCCCAATGATCTTGTGCTTTGCGCTGGGCCTTGCGGCGGCGCTGGCGCGATCTGATCTTTCGGTGCCAGAGGCGGCGGCAAAGGCAATGTCGCTGTATCTGCTGTTTGCCATCGGTTTCAAAGGCGGGGTCGCGGTGGCTGCGCATGGCTTTGACGGGCATTTGTTTGCCAGTTTGATCGGCGGCGTGCTGCTGTCGTTTGGCTTGCCGCTGGTGGCCTTTGCGCTGCTGCGCATGATCACGCGGCTGTCGGCCTTGGATGCGGCGGCGGTGGCTGCGCATTACGGCTCGATCTCGATTGTGACCTTTGTGACGGCTACCTCGGTTTTGACCGGGCAGGGCATCACCTATGAGGGCTATATGGTCGCAGTTGCCGCCGCGATGGAGGCCCCTGCGATTGTCTCGGCGCTGTGGCTGGTGGCGCGCTCGGGTTCTGGTGCGCGGATGGATGCCAAGCTGTGGCACGAGATTTTGCTGAATGGCTCGATTGTGCTGCTGGTCGGGGCTTTTGCCATCGGGCTGACCACGGGCGAGGGCGGCATGGCCAAGATCGAAAGCTTTATCGTCTCGCCGTTTCAAGGCGTGCTGTGCCTGTTTTTGCTGGATATGGGGCTTGTGGCGGGGCGCGGTTTGCGCGGGGCCAAGGGGGTTTTGTCGGGCGGCGCAGTGGCCTTTGGCGTGATCATGCCGGTGATTGGCGCGGTATTCGGCTGTGGCATCGGGCTGGTGCTGGGGTTGTCGAGCGGCGGTTTGGCGCTGTTGATGGTGCTTGCAGCATCGGCCAGCTATATCGCCGTGCCTGCAGCGATACGCGTGGCGCTGCCCGAGGCCAACCCCGCGCTGTCGCTGACGCTGTCGCTGGGCGTGACCTTTCCTTTTAACCTGACCCTCGGCATTCCGACTTATATCGCCGTGGCCCAAGCTGTGACCGGAGGTTGACATGCAAACCCATGCCGCAAAGCGGGTCGAGATCATCATCGAAGCCCCGATGCAATCGCGTCTGACAGATGCCTTGATCAGCGCAGGCGTGACAGGCTTTACCGTGCTGCCGGTGCTGGGCGGATCGGGGCGTTCGGGGCAATGGAGCCGCGAAGGCCAGTTGGGCCGCGCCGGAATGGTGGCCGTGATCTGCCTGATCCGGCCAGAGGCGCTTGACGGCCTGCTGCAGGCCGCCTTTGCCGTGGTCGAGCGTCACATTGGCGTGGTCTCTGTCACCGATGCGCAGGTGCTGCGCGCCGAGCGGTTCTAGCGCGCGGCCCAGCTGTCCATCGCCGCAAGCGCCTCTTCGGCGGTTTCGACAAATTGAAACAGCCGCAGGTCTTCGGCGTTGATGGTGCCTGCCTCGGCCAGCATCTGCCAATCAATCAGCTTTTCCCAGAAATCGCGACCAAACAGCAGAAAGGGAATAGGCTTCATCCGTCCGGTTTGGATCAGTGTCAGGCTTTCAAACATTTCGTCCAAAGTGCCAAAGCCGCCGGGGAACACGCAAACCGCCTTGGCGCGCATCAAGAAATGCATTTTGCGAATGGCGAAGTAGTGAAAGTTGAACGACAGTTCGGGCGTGACATAGGCGTTTGGCGCCTGTTCATGCGGCAGCACGATGTTTAGGCCAATCGACTTGCCGCCGGCATCGGCTGCACCACGGTTTCCGGCCTCCATCACACCGGGGCCGCCGCCTGTGCAGATCACGTTCTCTTGGCAATCAGACAGCAGGCTGCGTTCGGTGATGATGCGGGCAAAGCGGCGGGCCTCGGCGTAATAGCTTGAAAGGGCAGCCAAAGCTGGGGTCTTGGCCTGTGCCTTTGCTTCGGGGGCGGGAATGCGCGCGCCGCCAAACAGCACCACGGTCGAGCGGATGCCCATCTCGTCCAGCATCAATTCGGGTTTCAGCAGTTCAAGCTGCAGCCGCACCGGGCGCAGCTCTTCGCGGGTCATGAAATCGGCGTCGTTAAAGGCCAAGCGATAGGCCGCCGAGCGGGTTTGTGGCGTATCGGGCAGCCGATGCGTCGCCGCCACGTCCTGCGCGGAATCGCGGAACGGATGCAGACGGCTGTCGGCGGGTTTGGCTGGCTTGGACAAGGCATCACCTTTTGAAGTTACGCGGGACCCAAGGCCTAACGGGTTTGGCGGCGCTTGGATAGGTGCTGACATGTTGCGCGAAGGCTTTGGCGCAGCTATAGGGCTTGCAGCAAAACAGGAGATTTCAGATGTCGAACGCAGCACTTGAAACCGCGATTGAAGCCGCTTGGGAGGCGCGTGACAGCATCTCTGTGACCACCAAAGGCGAGGCCCGCGACGCCATCGAGGCGACCCTGACCGCGCTTGATTCCGGCAAGCTGCGGGTGGCGGAAAAGCGCGGCGCCGATTGGCATGTCAATCAATGGGCGAAAAAGGCGGTGCTGTTGTCGTTCCGCCTGACCGATATGTATGAAATCTCGGGCAGCAATGGCGGCACCAATTGGTGGGACAAGGTTCCGTCCAAATTTCAGGGCTGGACCGAGGCCGATTGGCGCGCCGCTGGCTTTCGCGCCGTGCCGGGGTCGATCGTGCGTCGCTCTGCCTATATCGCCAAGGGCGTGGTGCTGATGCCGTCTTTCGTCAATATTGGCGCCTATGTTGGCGAAGGTTCGATGGTGGATGGCTGGGCCACGGTTGGGTCTTGCGCGCAG
>JALRIN010000004.1 GCA_023255415.1 Cypionkella sp.
CGCCGAATGTCGGGAAATCGACTTTGTTGAATGCTTTGGCTGGTCGTGAGGCTGCAATTACCTCGGAGGTTGCAGGCACAACGCGCGATGTGATCGAAGTGCGGATGGATATTGGCGGTCTGGCGGTGACTTTGCTGGACACTGCTGGGTTGCGAGATTCGGTGGACTTGGTCGAGCAGATTGGTATTGGCCGTGCGAAGGAGCGGGCTAAGGCTGCGGATTTGCGGGTATTTTTGCAAGAGACTGTTGATGAGAGCTTTGACGTTGCCTTTGAACCAGAGGATATTTTTATTCTGAACAAAGCAGATTGCCGGTCTGATGCGCTGCGGGCCGTTTCTGGCAAGACTGGCGCTGGCTTAGACTGGCTGATTGCAGAGATTTCTGCAAAGCTAACGAAGCGAGCTGCTTCGGCGGGATTGTTGATTCGTGAACGCCAGCGTCTTGCCCTGCTGCAAGCAATTGCTGGGCTTGAGGCTGTGGAGGTGATGTTGCCACATGCAATCGAGTTTCCAGAATTGATCGCTGTTGAGCTGCGTCGTTCTTTGCGTGCCTTGGAAATCATGTTAGGACGAATCGACGTCGAAAGCTTGTTGGATGAGATATTCTCGAGCTTCTGCATAGGAAAATGAGGCTGTTTCACGTGAAACAATTTGATGTGATTGTTATTGGCGGTGGGCATGCTGGGGCGGAAGCTGCTGCAGCATCCGCGCGCATGGGTGTTCGAACAGCTTTGGTGACGCTGCGGCGTGCGGCTATAGGCGTCATGTCCTGCAATCCAGCGATTGGTGGCCTTGGAAAGGGCCATCTTGTGCGCGAGATTGATGCTATGGACGGTATTATGGCGCGGGCAGCGGATCGTGCTGGTATTCAGTTTCGTCTTTTGAACCGCAGGAAGGGACCTGCTGTTCAGGGGCCAAGGGCGCAGGCAGATCGTCGGTTGTATCGTGAAGCGATACAGGAGTTTTTGGCGCAAGAGCCATTGCTGGAAATTATCGAAGGAGAGGTTTCGCGACTTTGTGAAACTTCGGGTCGTGTGACCGGGATCATGCTTGCAGATGGAACGGAAATATCGGCGCGCGCTGTTATTTTGACGGCTGGAACCTTTCTGAACGGGATCATGCATATTGGTGATCAGCGCGAGCCTGGGGGTCGGGTCGGTGATAAGCCGTCTGTCTTGCTGGCTGAGCAATTGGCAGGGCTTAATCTTGCGCGCGGCCGGCTTAAGACAGGGACGCCACCACGACTGGATGGGCGGACGATCAATTGGTCTGTTTTGGACTCGCAGCCTGGCGACGATGTTCCAACTTTATTTTCATTTTTGAATAAGGTCCCCGTAGCGCGGCAGATTTCTTGTGGCATCACTCATACGAATGAGAATACGCATGATATTGTGAGGGCAAATTTAAGCCGGTCGGCCATGTATGGCGGCCATATCGAAGGGATTGGTCCGCGATATTGTCCGTCTATTGAGGATAAAATTGTCCGATTTTCGGATAAAACCTCACATCAGATATTTTTAGAACCTGAAGGTCTTGATGATGACACAGTTTACCCGAACGGCATTTCAACCTCTTTGCCTGCCGAAGTGCAGGAGAGTTATGTGCGTTCGATTCATGGTCTAGAGGCCGTTTCGATTCTTCAGCCCGGCTATGCGATTGAATATGATTATTTCGATCCTCGGGAACTTGATTTGACTTTGCAATTGAAGGCTTTGTCCGGACTTTATTTCGCAGGACAGATTAACGGCACTACGGGTTATGAAGAGGCTGCAGCGCAGGGTCTTTTGGCTGGATTGAATGCGGCAGC
The DNA here is from genome assembly GCA_023255415.1 of Cypionkella sp. Classification (GTDB taxonomy): domain Bacteria; phylum Pseudomonadota; class Alphaproteobacteria; order Rhodobacterales; family Rhodobacteraceae; genus Cypionkella. The sequence goes on from JALRIN010000004.1 coordinate 1,807, forward strand.
TGCGGTTTTGGGCAAAGACCCGCTGCATTTAGGTCGTAGCGATAGCTATATTGGCGTGATGGTTGATGATTTGACATCTAAAGGTGTCACTGAGCCCTATCGAATGTTCACGTCGCGCGCTGAGTTTCGCTTAACGATGAGGGCTGATAATGCGGATGTCCGTCTGACGCCTAAGGCCATTGATATTGGCTGCATAAGAGAGGCGCGTCGCGTCGCTTTTCTGGGAAAGCAAGAACAGATAGAGGCTGCAACAGCCCTGCTCGCATCCTGCGTTTTTTCTGCTAAGGAAATAGCGTCGGTCGGTGTGACGCTCAGTCAAGATGGTGCGAAAAGATCTGCGCTATCGATACTCGCCTTTGCTGGTGTGACCGCTGAGCAGATAGCGATGCTTGTACCTGAATTTAGTGACTTTGAGCCTGAAATCAGAAGTCAGGTGGCCATAAATGCGCTTTATGCCCAATATCTTTCACGTCAGGACAGCGAAGCTAAGTCGCTACAAAAAGAAGAGGCCACTTTAATTCCGAGTTCATTGAGTTTTGTTGGGATGCCGGGATTGTCAGGGGAGCTTGCTGCGAAATTGGGTAGGGTGCGCCCTGCGAATCTTGCGCAAGCTGCTAGAATCGAAGGCATGACGCCAGCGGCGTTAACGCTGATATTGGCTCAGATACGGAAGCAGCGGCGGCAGGTTTCTCTGTGATGCAGTCTGCCTTCGCAATCCCGGAGTGGCTCGATGTTTCACGTGAAACATACGAAAAGCTATTGTCATTTCGGTTATTAGTCGAAAAATGGAACCCAGCAATAAACCTGATTTCAAAAAGTCAGATCGTCGAACTTTGGGATCGACATATTTTGGATTCAGCGCAACTGATCAAGCTTTGTCCTGTGAATACAGAGAGTTGGAGCGATCTTGGTTCTGGTGGTGGATTTCCAGGGATTGTGATCGCAATCTTAGCAGAAAATCTCTATCCGAATTTGCAGATCACACTTGTAGAATCTGATCGAAGGAAATCAGTTTTTTTGGGGCAGGCTGCACGCGCGTTGAGCCTTAAGGTGCGCATTGAGGCGACCAGAATAGAAGCCCTAGCACCACTGAAAAGCCAGATTGTCTCGGCACGTGCACTTGCATCGCTTCGGGAGCTTCTTCCTTTGGTGCATCGTCATATTGCAGCCGGGGGCATTGCTATTTTCCCGAAGGGCCTTAATGCACAGCAGGAAATCGCTGATGCTCGAATAGAATGGTCGTTTAAGGTGGAAGAGCATATTAGTCTAACGTCAAATGAAGCTAGGGTATTGATTCTGAGAGATATATTGCATGGTTAGTGGTTTCGAAGTCAGATCTCCGATCATCATTTCAGTCGCCAACCAAAAGGGTGGCGTTGGTAAGACCACGACTACAATTAACCTTGCTGCAGCTCTTGCAGAGCGGGGCGCGAATGTTTTGCTTGTGGACCTCGACCCGCAAGGAAATGCCTCGACCGGTCTAGGCTTTCCACCGTCAGAGCGACAAAAGACGACCTACGACATTTTGATCGATGAATCGCCTTTGTTTGAAGCTGTTATTCCAACGGGTATTGATCGGGTTTTTATATGCCCCTCAAGCGCCGATCTTTCCTCTGCAGACATCCAGCTTATGGCCAATGAAAAGCGTAGTTTTTTGCTGCATGACTCGCTTCGCGACCCCGCGATGGCAAAATTAGAGCTAGATTTCATCCTCATAGACTGCCCGCCATCGTTGAGTCTTTTGACGGTGAATGCCTTGGTTGCCAGTCATGCCGTGCTTGTTCCTCTTCAAGCAGAGTTTTTTGCGCTCGAGGGTTTATCGCAGCTGATGCTGACCATCCGCGAAGTCAGACGCAGTGCGAATCCGGCTTTGCGCATCGAAGGCGTGGTTCTGACGATGGTCGATGGTAGAAACCGGCTCTCTCAACAAGTCGAGAGTGACGCTCGAAAAACATTGGGAGAATTGGTTTTTAAAACAACAATTCCGCGAAACGTGCGTCTGAGCGAAGCGCCATCGTATGCTCAATCTGTTTTGGACTATGATGGCGGATCGAAAGGGGCAGATGCATATCGCACGCTTGCACAGGAAGTGCTCGCGCGGCATCCAACGGCACTACGTAACAGGGAGACAGCGTAATGGAGAAGAAATCGGAACGCCGAGGCTTGGGTCGGGGGCTGTCTGCCTTGATGGCGGATGTTAATCTTGATGTCAGTCCAGCATCGCGCCAGCCTCGGTCCGAAACTCTGTTGCCCGTCGCTAGGATTGTGCCAAATCCTGAACAACCTCGGCGTGACTTTGATCCAAAGGCACTGCAAGACCTCGCAGATTCCCTACGTCAGAAGGGAGTGATTCAGCCTTTGATTGTCCGCAGGATTGAGGACCAGGATCTTTACGAGATTGTTGCTGGCGAACGTCGGTGGCGTGCTGCGCAAATTGCGCAGTTACATGAATTGCCGGTAATTATTCGGGAGTTCAGTGATTCCGAGGTGCTTGAAATTGCAATTATTGAGAATATTCAAAGAGAAGAGCTCAACGCCATTGAAGAAGCACTTGCTTACAAGCAGCTGATGACGCGTTTCGGGCATACCCAAGAGAAAATTTCGGAGGCGCTTTCGCGTAGTCGGAGCCACATCGCAAATCTCTTGCGGTTGTTGGCTCTGCCGGACGATGTTCAGCAAATGGTCAAAAGCGGGACACTCACAGCAGGCCATGCGCGGGCTTTGATCACGACGCCAAATCCGCTTGAACTTGCGTTGAAGGTGGTTGGGAAAGGTCTGTCGGTGCGAGAGACAGAGGATTTGGTGCGAAAGTCCGCGGTTGACCCAATCAAGCGGCGAATGGCTGCACGCAGTGATGGTAAGGATGCAGACACTAAGGCATTGGAAGCGGACCTGTCCGCGAATCTCAAAATGGGCGTTCGGATTGACCACGAGTCGACAGGTGGGGGGAAGATCAGTATATCATATAGAAATCTGGATGATCTTGACCTGCTGTGTCAGGTTTTGTCAGTTATTCCCCGCGATATGGCTCGGTCTTAAGCGCCAGCGAGCTTTCTAATCACTGCGTTCAGCAGAACGCGGCCTTTTGCTGTAGCGATGAGCCTGTTTTCAACATGATTTAGGAGGCCTAGGTCAGACAGTTCGTTGATACTAGTGTCATCGAGCTTTGACTGCGACAGGGTTTTATGCCGGGCGAGATCCATCCCTTCGTTTAGTCGAAGAGACATCAGCAGATATTCAAGACCTCGCTCTTCCGAAGAAAGTAATGCCCTTTTTAGTTCGCCTGGCCGACCATCCAGAACCATTTTAAGCCAAAGCGCTGGGGATTTAGGACATTCAGTTGCATATTTTTGGTCATTGTAGGTAAGACGGCCGTGAGCCCCGGGACCGATGCCGATGTAGTCCCCCCCACGCCAATAGATTAAATTATGACGCGATTCGCTGCCAGGCTTTGCGTGATTTGAAACTTCATAGGCTGGCATACCGGCCTTGTCACAGGCTTCTTGTGTCAGATCATACATATCTGCGGCCAGGTCTTCTTGTGGCAGGCCCTTCAGTCCTCCTTTGTTGAGCCTGTCTGAAAAGGCCGTTCCGTCTTCGATTGTCAGTTGGTATAAAGAAATGTGGTCAATCGATAGCTGAAGCGCGATTTCCAACTCTTGTCGCCACGAAGTAAGGCTTTGATCCTGCCTCGCATAGATCAGGTCAAAGCTCACACGGTTAAAGCAATTTCTCGCGATATCAAAGGCTTCTATCGCTTCCTTTGCGCTATGACGACGCCCCAGTTTGCGCAGGTCAGCGTCATTCATCGCTTGCATACCCATTGAGACCCGATTTATGCCTGCATCGCGAAAGCCTCGAAAGCGATCTGCCTCGATCGAGCTTGGGTTTGCTTCTAGGGTAATTTCTGGGTCATTTACCATTGGCCATGTCGCACGCACGGCTTCTAGGACGCCGTTCACCGTGTCTGGGTTCATCAGAGACGGTGTTCCACCGCCAAAAAAAACCGTTTGTAATACTCGCCCTTTGGTTTCTGCGCCCAGCCGTTTTATTTCGCTCACATAGGCATCCATCCATTGCCGTTGGTCAATAGAGGTCGCGACGTGACTGTTAAAGTCGCAATAAGGGCATTTCGATTCACAAAACGGCCAGTGGATATAAAGCCCAAATCCGCCGGTTTTCCAATCGTCCTTTGCCAGCGAAGGCATATCGCTGGTTTTCCCGGTCAAAGCGCTGGCAGAATGTTTCACGTGAAACATCCTGCCAAAAGCTTCTGAAAGGCTTGGCCTCTATGGCTGATCTTATTCTTCTCCATCCGGTCCATCTGACCGCATGTTATCGAAAATCCGTCAGGAACAAACACAGGGTCATAGCCATGCCCCAAATCTCCGCGCGGTGGCCAAACGACCTGCCCTGGCATTACGCCTTCAAAGACTTCGTCATGGCCATCCGGCCATGCCAGCACCAAGGTGCAACGAAACTGGGCAGCAAAGGGAGCATCCGCGCCAGACTTCTCGATCTCGGCCCAGGTTCGTGTCATCGCCATCATAAAGTCACGACCGTTCGGTGTCTCGGCCCAATCGGCTGTATAAACTCCCGGCGCGCCATGCAGGGCATCTACCGTGATGCCGGAATCATCGGAAAGCGCTGGCATTCCTGTTGCCAGTGCCGCAGCATGCGCTTTGATCCGAGCATTTCCAACAAAGGTCGTCTCTGTTTCTGCGGGCTCTGGCAAAAACATCTCTGCTGCGGACATCACTTTGATACCTAAAGGCAGCAGCAGATCGGCAATCTCTTCAAGTTTGCCGCGATTATGGGTCGCTACCAACAGCGTATTGCCCGAGAATTTGCGCATTACATCAACCCCAGCGCCGCCTTTTGCGCCGCCACAAGCGTTGCAGCCCCAACTTCGGCCAAATCGAGCAGCTCGCCCATTTCATCACGCGAAAATGTTGCGCCCTCCGCTGACATTTGCACCTCGATCAAGCGCCGCCGCCCGGTCAAAATAAAGTTACCATCGGTCCCGGCCGCTGAATCTTCTGGATAGTCCAAATCCAAAACCGGCTGCCCTGCATAAATGCCGCAAGAAATCGCTGCAACGTGATCAATCATCGGATCACTGGCAATGGTACCCGCCTTCATCAGTTTGTTCATCGCCAACCGCAGGGCAACCCAGCCTCCTGTAATTGCTGCACAACGCGTGCCACCATCGGCTTGGATGACGTCGCAATCCACAACGATCTGCCGCTCTCCCAAGGCGGATCTATCAACGCCCGCCCGCAGCGCTCTTCCGATAAGCCGTTGAATTTCTTGCGTTCTTCCAGTTTGCTTTCCAATCGCCGCCTCGCGCCGCGTTCTCGAGTTTGTCGCGCGTGGCAGCATACCATATTCTGCCGTCACCCAGCCCAGCCCAGAGTTTTTCAGAAATGACGGCGCTTTATCTTCAATCGTTGCCGAACACAGCACATGCGTCGATCCCATCTTGATCAGGCAGGACCCCTCAGCGTGTTTCATTACGTCGATTTCAATCGACACAGGGCGCATTTCGTTCAGTTTCCGGCCAGAAGGGCGCATGCTCAATTCCTTATTTTGCTGGGCTCCAGATAGTCCTCTGCGGCTTGCAGATGCAAGCCTCATTGACGTGGGCGCCATTGGCTCCTTAATGAATGCTAAGGGTGGGACTCTGGCAATGAACGAAGGCAAGAAACTACTGTCCGAAATGAACGACCGCTCGCGCGAAGTGTTCCGGCGCGTCGTCGAGGGCTATATAGCCTCAGGCGACCCTGTCGGCTCGCGCACATTGACCCGCAGCATGACCGAACGGCTGTCTGCCGCCACGATCCGCAACGTTATGCAGGATCTTGAATTTCTGGGCCTTCTCGACAGCCCGCATGTTTCAGCGGGCCGAGTTCCAACCCAGTTGGGCCTGCGCATGTTCGTCGATGGCCTGCTCGAAGTGGGCGATGTTGGTATCGAAGACCGCAAACTGATCGACACGGCCAGCTCTGGCGCCGACCAAGACATTGCCGGCCTGCTCGATACCATCGGTGGCACGCTCTCGGGTATCACACGCGGTGCCAGCGTGGTGCTGGCCCCCAAGATCGAGGCCGCGATTCGCCACATCGAATTTGTCAGCCTCTCTGCCGAACGCGTGCTGGTGGTTTTGGTCTTCGCCAACGGCCATGTTGAAAATCGCCTGTTCACCCCGCCCCCCGGCCAAACCCCGTCGTCAATGCGCGAGGCTGCGAATTTTCTGAATTCCTTGGCCACCGGCAAAACGCTTTCGGAACTGCGCCGCACCATGGGTCAAGACATCGCCCGCCGCCGCCAGGAAATCGATTCGCTTGCGCGCGAGCTGGTCGAAAGCGGCATCGTTCTGTGGGAAAACAACGGCGAGCAAAGCGAACGCCTTATCGTGCGCGGCCGGGCCAATCTTATCGAAAACAGCAGCGAGTCCGAAGACATCGACCGCATCCGCGTGCTGTTTGACGATCTTGAACGCAAGCGTGACATCGCCGATTTCCTTGAATTGGCCGAAACTGGCGAAGGTGTGCGCATTTTTATTGGCTCTGAGAACAAACTCTTCTCACTTTCGGGTTCCTCTCTGGTGGTCTCTCCCTATATGAACGCTGATCGAAAGATCATCGGTGCGGTAGGTGTGATTGGTCCGACGCGGTTGAATTATGGCCGTATCGTTCCCATTGTTGATTATACCGCGCAGTTGGTTGGCAGGCTTTTGTCCGAACGTGGTTCGGGATAAGCCTCGCCGCAAGACGGTTTGAATGTAAGGAAGACGACTATGGCGCAGGAAAATAGCGGCCCCGAAGATATGGACCTTGGTGGTCTGGAAGATTTTATCCAAGCGGATGAGCTTGAAACGCTGCGTGCCGAACGCGATGATATGCGCGACCGCTTCATGCGCGCCCTTGCCGATGCTGAAAACAGCCGCAAGCGTAGTGAGCGTGATCGTCGCGAGGCTGAACAATACGGTGGTAGCAAACTCGCTCGCGACATGCTGCCCGTCTACGACAATCTCAAGCGCGCCCTCGACGCCGCGACCGAGGAAACCCGCACACAAGCCGCCGCCCTGATCGAGGGCCTAGAGCTGACCCTGCGCGAGTTGACCAATGTTTTGGCCAAGCACGGCGTAACCGAAATCAACCCGGCTTTGGGCGATGTGTTTGATCCGCAGCTACACCAAGCCATGTTTGAAGCCCCCGTAGGCGGCACCAAAGCGGGCCAAATCATTCAGGTGATGGTAACTGGCTTTATGCTGCACGACCGCCTGCTGCGCCCCGCGCAGGTGGGGGTTTCCTCCAACACCCAAGGCTAAGCGCGCCACAGCCTAGGGTTTCAGTAAATCCTTCAGGCTGTAGACCAAACGCAGCGCGTCGATCGGGGTCAGCTCATCCGGCATGACCTCTTTCAACCGCGCCTCAACAGCCGAAGCCTGCGCCACAGGCTTCGGCGCCGCTACCGGCATAGCGCGAAACAGCGGCAAATCATCGATCAAGGTCTTTTGCCGCGCGCCGCCCTCACGCTCGCCCGCTTCCAAAGCCTCCAGCACCACCTTCGCCCGCTCGATCACCGCCATCGGTAGCCCCGCAAGCCGCGCCACTTGCACGCCATAGCTGCGATCCGCCGCACCGCGTTTGACCTCGTGCAAAAAGATCACATCGCCGTCCCATTCCTTCACCGTCACTGTGGCGTTTTCCACGCCCTGCAACTTATCCGCCAAAGTTGTCATCTCGTGATAATGCGTGGCAAACAGCGCACGGCAGCGGTTGGTTTCGTGCAGATGCTCTAGCGTAGCCCAAGCAATCGACAGTCCGTCATAGGTCGCGGTGCCGCGCCCGATCTCGTCCAGAATAACCAGGGCCCGATCATCGGCCTGATTCAAAATTGCCGCCGTTTCGACCATTTCAACCATAAAGGTCGAGCGCCCCCGCGCCAGATCGTCCGACGCCCCAACCCTGCTGAACAACTGGCTCACCAGCCCGATATGCGCCGATTTCGCCGGAACAAAGCTGCCCGCCTGCGCCAGCAAGGCGATCAACGCATTCTGCCGCAAAAATGTCGATTTACCCGCCATATTGGGCCCTGTTAGCAACCAGATTGCGGGCGTTTGCTCTGGGGTCAGCGCGCAGTCATTCGCTACAAAGGTCGCGCCACCTTGCCTGCGCAGCGCACGTTCCACCACCGGGTGCCGTCCGCCTTCCACCAAAAAAGCGCGGCTTGCATCGACGCGCGGCTCGCTCCAGTTTTCGGCCATCGCCAAGTCGGCAAAACTTGCTGCAAGGTCAATCTCGGCAAGCGCACGTGCCGCCGCAGCAATCGGCCCAGATTGCGCCAAAATAGCGTCTCTAAGGGCTGAATGGTGACGTTTTTCAATCTCCAAAGCATGGTTGCCCGCGTTCAGGATCTTGGTCTCAATCTCGTTCAACGCCAGAGTGGTAAAGCGCACCTGATTGGCGGTAGTCTGGCGATGGATAAAGCTGTTCGAAAGCGGTGGCGCCAGCATCTTTTCGGCATGTGTCGCTGTGGTTTCAATGAAATAGCCCAGCACATTGTTGTGCTTGATCTTTAAACTCTGCACGCCAGTTTGCTGGATATAGTCGGCCTGCATCGCCGCAATCACGCCGCGGCCTTCGTCGCGCAGACGCCTGGTCTCGTCCAACTCTGTGTCATAGCCTGCGGCCACAAAGCCGCCGTCGCGCGCAAACAGCGGCGGTTCGGCAACCAGCGCAGCCTCCAACAGATCAATCAAGGCACCGTGGCCCAGCAGCGCTTGCCCTGCGTTGCGCAAAATTTCTGGCACATCGGTCATCCGTGCCGCGATGCTTTCGGCTTGGGTCAGCCCCGCACGAATGGCCGCAAAGTCGCGTGGCCCGCCGCGGTCAAGCGCCAGCCGCGACAGCGCCCGGTCAATATCCGGCACGCGGCGCAAATCCGCCCGCAAAGCTTCGCGCAGCGCTGCGGCATTCAGCAAAAACCGCACCGATTGCAGTCGTGCCTGGATCGTCGCCAGATCGCGCGAGGGGCTGGAAATCCGGCGCTCTAACAGTCGCGCCCCCGCCGAAGTCATGGTGCGGTCAACGGCAGCAAGCAAAGACCCCTCGCGTCCTCCTGAAAGCGCTTGGGTGATCTCAAGGTTGCGCCGGGTTGCGGCATCAATCTGCACCGCGCTATCGGCACTTTCCCGCAGCGGTGCACGCAACAACGGCAGCTTGCCGCGCTGGGTCAGATCAAGGTAATCGACCAGCCCACCCATCGCCGCAACCTCGGCGCGGCCAAAATTGCCAAAGGCCTCCAGCGAACCGATCTGCCACAGCTGACACAGCCGCGCCTCGCCACTGGTGGAATCAAAGCTTCCCCGTGCCAAAGCTGTCACTGCGGCCCCCGATTCAGTCACTATTGCTGCCAAATCTGCCTCGCGCGCCTCGGAAACCAGCACTTCACGGGGCGCCAACCGTGCCAATTCTGGCCCCAGTCGCACCAGCGGGCAGGGCATCACCCGCAGCTCTCCGGTCGAGATATCTACCCAAGCCAGTGCCGCTTCGTCGCGCACCTCGGCAAAGGCGCAAAGATAGTTGTGCCGCCGCGCCTCGAGCAGGGAATCTTCGGTCAAAGTGCCGGGTGTCACCAGCCGCACCACATCGCGGCGTACTACAGATTTCGAGCCGCGCTTTTTCGCCTCGGCCGGATCTTCCATCTGCTCGGCGATCGCCACTCGAAAGCCTTTGCGGATCAGCGTCAGCAGATAGCCCTCGGCGGCATGATAGGGCACGCCACACATCGAAATCGGTTCGCCCTTGTGAAAGCCGCGCTTTGTCAGGGCGATGTCCAGCGCTTCGGCCGCAGCGACGGCGTCGTCAAAAAACATCTCGTAGAAATCACCCATCCGGTAAAACAGCAGCGCGCCGGGGTTCTGCGCCTTGATTTCCAGATATTGCGCCATCATTGGCGTTACTGTCTCGTCGCTCACCCGACCCCCCAAGGCTTATGTCGCGGGCAGCAAAGCATTTTGGCGGCAAAAAGGGAACCACCGCTGGCCCGCCATTTCACCGCAGCGTCAGACTTTCGCAGAAAATCCAGCCGCTAAACTGACTGTGCAAAGATTAACCGCGCTTAGTTGTCGTTGATGTCGTCATGCCAAACTTTGACATCGCCCTTTCCGGTGCCAAATTTCGCCCGCAGCCCAAGCCAAGCCAAAAGCGCCAGCAGGGTGTAGATCAAGATCAACACAGGCAGGCTTTGCGTCAGATTGACCGTCACGACCGCCGCCATAATCACTGCGGCGATGGCAAAGCCCAGAAACAGAAAGCCGGGCACCAGCACTTCAAGCACAGCAAGACCAGCACCAAGCGTGATCCAAACCCACCAAATGCCAAAAAGTGTCATTTCAACGCCCCTTCAACATTTTAAACGCGTCGCCAAAGGCGTCCAAGGCCTGGGCTGGAACGATAATGGTCTGCTTGCCAGCCCCTTGACCAACAGCGGTTAACGCCTCGACCTGTTTCAGCGCAACCTGATATTGTGCGGCCTCGATGCCATTCTCCTTGATAGCGGCGGCGATGGTGCTGGTGGCATAGGCTTCGGCGTCTGACAGGATGCGACGCGCCTTTGCGGCCTGTTCTGCGGCGTAAAGTTCGGCATCGGCGTTCAGCTCGACCGCCCGCTTTTTGCCCTCTGCCTCGGTCACTTGGGCGCGGCGGGCGCGTTCGGCGTTCAACTGCTGCATCATGGCGTGGCGGGTCGCCTCATCCAGTGCCACGTCCAAAATCTCGGCACGTGTCACCTCGATGCCCCAATCATCGACCATCGCCCGTACATGTTCGCGGATATTGGCCGTCAGCTCGTTGCGGTTCGATTGCACCTGATCCAGTTCCATCTTGCCGATTTCCGAGCGCACGATCCCTGCCACGGTTGTGGCAATCGCGGCGTCAACATCGCGAATCCGGTAGACGGTTTTTTCAGGCGAGATGATGCGATAGAACACCGAAGTTTCCACCTGCACCAAAACGTTATCGGTGGTGATCGCGTCTTGGCGGGCGGTTGGCAATTGGCGTTCCAACACCGAAACCTTATGCGCGATGCGGTCCAGATAGGGCACAACAAGGTTCAAACCTGGCCCAAGCACCGAATGCAGGCGGCCAAATCGTTCGACAACAAATTTTTGGCTTTGCGGCACAATCCGCACAGCTTTGTAAAGCGTGACGATAATCAGCAGCGCAATTGCCAAGAAGGCGAAACCGCTGCCAAGAAATGCGTTGGGCATGGAATATCCTTTCTGGAAAAATCCTCTCACTACAAATGGGGGGTCGATCCCTGCGGGTCAATTCCTAATCAACAAAACAATCGCGCCATCCAATCCGTTGCTGATTTTCATCGTCTGCGGGTATGCGGCGAGACACTTTGATTTTGACCTTGTCAATGTTATCGGTAACCTAAGGCGTAAGGGATGGCGTGATATGACATTCTTCGAAAGCCATGACGCGTGATTTTCGCACATTGTGATGGGCAATGCTTCGGTGAAAAGGCTTGCGACGGGGTTTGATTGGGTCGAAGGGCCGGTTTGGTTTGGCGATGCGGGCTGTCTGCTGTTCTCGGACATTCCGAACAACCGAATTTTGCGATACACGCCGGATTACGGCATCAGCACCTATCGTGCGCCATCAAACTACGCCAATGGCCATACCCGCGATCACCTTGAACCCTGTTGGAGACCAAAAACCATGACGAACAGCCAAGGGCGGTCCGCGCTTTTTGGGCATTGGCGTTTCCGGCGGCGAAGAGGGCGCGCGCCATGGCCCCGCGATCATGGGTGGCGGTGATAAGGCCGATTGGGACCGCGTTGCCCCCGTGCTGAACGCCATCGCCGCGCAGTATAAGGGCGAGCCTTGCGCTGCATTTATGGGCCCAGCTGGCGCGGGGCATTTTGTCAAAGCCGTGCACAACGGCATTGAATACGCCGATATGCAGATGATCGCCGAAGTGTATGGCGTGATGCGCGACGGTTTGGGACTGCAGGCCGCCGAGATGGCAGCCGTGCTGCGCGGCTGGAACGCGGGCGTACTGCAGTCCTATCTGATCGAGATTTCCGCCGAAGTTGCCGCCGCCACCGACAGCCATAGCGGCAAGCCGATGCTGGATATGATTTTGGATCGCGCAGGCCAGAAAGGCACAGGCCGCTGGACGGTGATCGAGGCGCAGCATCTTGCCGCCACGATCCCGGCGATTTAGGCTGCGATGATGGCGCGTAATCTGTCATCGCGTCTGGAAGAGCGTTTGGCAGGCGAGGCGCTGTTCGGTGCGGCACCGCAGCCGACCAAATCCGTGACTTTGGCGCAATTGGAACAGGCGATGATTGTGGGAAAGATCCTGTGCTATGCGCAGGGCTTTGCCTTGATCTCGGCTGCGGCCAAGGCCTTTGAATGGCCGATGCCCTTGCCCGATATCGCGCGGGTCTGGCGCGATGGCTGCATCATCCGTTCGTCGATGTTGAATGACATGGCCACTGCGCTCAGCGATGACGCTGCGCGCAACCTGATGTTCGCGCCGTTCTTTGCCGATCATTTGAAGGCCAGCCACGCTGATCTGCGCGCCGTGGTTGCGGCGGCGGCGCTGGCTGGGCTGCCGGTTCCGGCGTTGGCGTCAGGTCTGGCTTGGTTTGATATGATGCGGACCGGCCGCTCGACCGCGAATATGATCCAAGCGCAGCGCGATTTCTTTGGCGCGCATGGCTTTGAACGCGTAGATGGCTTGGCCGATAAACACGGGCCATGGGCCGGCCACGGACTCTAGGTCGGCCTTCCTTACCAAAACGTTGCGCAATGCCCCGAATGCATTAGGCTTCGGGGCATTGGTTTTTGCATTGGGGACTGTCATGCTGATCACGCGGCGCGGGTTTGGGCTTGGGGTGTTAAGCGTCTTTGCCGCGCCGGCTTTGGCATCGACGGCGGGCTTTGACGCCTGGCAGCGTGGCTTTCAGAGGCGGGCGCTAAAGCAGGGCGTATCAGCCGCCACTCTGCGGCGCGGTTTTCAGGATCTGCGACTTTTACCCGAAGTGATTGCCCAAGACCGCAAGCAGATCGAGGGGCGGCGCAGCACCGAAGAGTTTATGGCAATTGCCACCTCGCCCGAGCGCATGGCTTTGGGGCGCAAAGCCTATGCCCGCCATGCGCGCACGCTTGATGCAATCGAGGCGCGCTTTGGGGTCGAGCCGCATGTCGTCGCAGCAATCTGGGGGTTTGAAAGCTTTTTCGGCACCAAACGCGGCGATATTCCAACCATTTCAGCCTTGGCGACGCTGGCCTATGAAGGCAGGCGCGGGCCGTTCTTTGAAAAGCAGTTGATTGCCGCGCTGAAGATCCTGCAACGCGGCGATGTCTTGGCAGAAAACATGCGGGGCAGCTGGGCCGGGGCGATGGGCCACACCCAGTTTATTCCCACCACCTTTCAGGCCTATGCGGTGGATTTCACCGGCGATGGCCGCCGCGATATTTGGGGCGAGGATCCAACCGACGCGCTGGCCTCGACCGCGGCCTATCTGGCGCAATCGGGCTGGACGCGGGGGCAGCCCTGGGGGCAAGAGGTGATCTTGCCTAAAGGATTTTCCATGCGCGAAAAAGGGCCAGGCAAAGATTGGGCGGCTTTGGGTCTGCGATCGGCTTCTGGGGGTAAGCTGCGAAACTTTGGTGCCGCACGCCTGAGCTTGCCTGGCGGCGCCATGGGGCCTGCGTTTTTGCTGTATCACAACTTCGGCGTTATCAAGCGCTATAACAACAGCGATAAATACGCGATGGCGGTGGGCTATCTGGCGGATCAATTGGCGCGCAAGCCTGCGTTGCGCGGGTCTTTTGGGCCAGATTCGCAGGGCATGACGCTTGCAGATCGCCAGTTTTTGCAGCGGCGGCTGACCCAAGCGGGCTTTGATACCCAAGGCAGCGATGGCGTGATCGGCAAAAACACCATCGCGGCGATTTCGGCCTATGAACAGGCGCAGGGGTTGGCAGTTACCGGCGCGGCCTCGCTGGCGCTTTTGGCGCGGTTGCGCTGATCTTAACGATATATTCACCAGTTTCGGCGCAGACTTTGCGCTATGAGCATAGATCGCGCCTTTCAGGACTTGGGCTTGCCGCTGTTCACCCATGAAGAGGGGGACGAAGCGCTGGGCGCGCCTGTCTCGGGCAGATTGCCGTCCTATATTGCCGATCATCGCAAACGCCTGCGCAGCCGCTTTATGGAAGGCGGTGCGGCGGCGATGCCCGATTACGAGATGCTGGAACTGCTGCTGTTTCGCGCCATTCCGCGGCAAGACGTCAAGCCCTTGGCGCGGCTGCTGCTTGACAGCTTTGGCGATTTTAACCGCGTGGTCACCGCCAGCCCCGCACGTTTGCTGGCGGTCAAAGGTGTGGGCGAGGCAGTTGTGCAAGACCTGAAGATCGTCGAAGCTGCAGCCCAGCGGATGATGCGCGCGCGGGTGATGAATCGCGCGGTTCTGTCGTCTTGGGACGCGCTGCTGGATTATTGCCACACCACCATGGCGCACCGCGAAACCGAACAGTTCCGCATTCTGTTTCTGGATCGCAAAAACGTGCTGATCGCTGATGAAGAACAGGCCAAGGGCACGGTCGATCATGTGCCCGTATATCCGCGCGAGGTGGTCAAGCGCGCGCTAGAGCTGAACGCCAGCGCGATTATTTTGGTCCATAACCACCCTTCGGGCGACCCGACACCTTCGGATGCCGATCTTTCGATGACGCATCAGATCAAAGACGCTGGCGATATTTTGGGTATTGTGCTGCATGATCATTTGATTATCGGCAAAAGCCGCGAGCTGAGCTTTCGCGCGCAGGGCTATCTTTAGCGGCTTGCAAAGGCGGGTTCCAGCCACAGCTCGACCCGTCGGTTCAACCGGCGACCAGCGGCGGTTTTATCGCAGGCAATCGGCAGCACTTCGCCAAAGGCTACAATGCTGGGCAGCTTGGCTGCATCGGTTTCGGGCGTCAGCGCCTGCAGCGCCGTTAACACCGCCGCCGCGCGGGTTTGCGACAGATTAAGGTTTGCCGCAGCGTCGCCGGGGCCATCGGAAAACCCTGCCAATATTAGCCGCATGTTGCGAAAACTGTCGGTCTCGATCAGCCGCGCCAGATCGGCAAGGCTGTCTTGCGCGCTGGGCTCTAGGTCATTCGATCCATCGCGAAAGCGAAACGTCAGCGACAGACGATCAGCCCGGCGCATCGTGGTCGCAAGCCGTTGCAGATCGGCAAGCGAGGTCTCTGCGCCCGCATGCGCCAGCGCCGTGATCAGCCTTGTGCCGTCATCGCTCAGCGGTTGGCGTTCGGGATTACGATCAATATAGCCGCTGGCGGCAATGGCGGCTTGGGCGCTGGGCAAGGCCAGAAACTCCAGCAGCTCGCGCGCGATCAGCGGCAGGCGGCGGCGCGGCATAAGAAAATAGACGGGCAGGGTCAGCGGATAATCCTCGGCCTTGATCGCAAGCGGGCTTGGACGCAGGGGAAAGCCGCAACTGTCGGTCAGCGGCAGCTGTTTGGCGCTGCCAATCGCACTACGGCCCGTGATCGCCAGCGCCCAAGGATCTTGTGCCACCGCTTGCGCCAAGCTTTGCAGGCTGTCATGCGCTGTAACGCTGGCGTTGCTTTGGCCCAGCCGGGCTTGCAGGGCGCGCTGCAGATCGCTGTCAGCATCCAGCCCATGCAGCGCCATAGGCATGTCTGGGCCGCCGATGTCTTGCCAATTGGTAACTTTGCCTGCCAAAGCATTGGCCAGATCAAGCGTTGTGATCGAGGCCAGCGGATTGTCTGGCGCAACAATGGGCACCAAAGCATCAAGCGCAAGCGCCTTGCTGCCAAAATCAGGATCAGCCAGCGCGCTGAGCATCAACTCGGCGCTTCCGGCCCTCAGTGCTTGTTTCGCGGCACTGGATGGCAGAGCTTGAAAAGAAATCTCTGCCAAAATCTGATGCGTGGCCGGATCCGTCAGAATCGCTGTGTTTTCCGGCGGCTGCGGCGGGCTAAAGTCCAGACCAAGCGAAACGGCAAAGGCTGCGATCAGCGGCGGCACCAAGGCCTGACCCATTGCACCGTCGCCCACAATGCGGATTTGGGCTTTTGGCGCTTTGAGGTCAGGACAGCCTGGCCCTTCGCAGATCACACCCGCAGCATCGACAGTCAGCAAGCCATAGCGGCTTTGAATGCGAAAGACCTCGCCATCATAGCCTTGCAGCATCCCCGGAATCGCCAGCGCCCCATCGCGTGAGGTCAGGGTGACATCTTGGGCAAAACTACCAAAAGGAAACAGGACGGCCAAAACGGCCGCCCCCCAAAAAAACTTCATACAAAGACCGCCAAACATGCTCACTCGGACGAGGCGACTTTCACGTCTGGAACAAGATTATTCAACACCAGATAATCGCCAATCGCATCACAGGCTGGCATCGCTGCGGTCAGATCGTCTTTCACCACCTTGCCGCCCGCGCTGAACAGCGTCTCGGCCAGAAGTTCGCGGCCACAGGTGGCTGCGGTCACAGCAGATTCGACCACGATGTTTGGTTGATCCGCGGGGTTTGCAGGATAGGTATAGACCTCGGCCAAAAGCGGGAATGCCGTTGTGCTGTCACCCAGCACCGACAAAAACCCCGCCGTTGCCGGCGCGCCAGTCGGCGGTGTGTTGGGCGTCGCACCGCTGATATCGCCTAAGGTGTCAAAATCTGCGCCATTTTCCAGACCGTGCAGTTGAAACGCGTCCTCATCGCTCCACTGCACGGCAAAGCGCCGCAGACGTGCAACCTCTGGCACATCAAGGCTGGCTTTCAGACTGCTGCCATCTTTGAACGTCACCTCGACGATCGCTTGCTGCGTCAGAGCGGGCAGATCGGTAAAGACCGCGCCCGTCAACGTGGTTTTTGCCGTCACCACAAGCCCTGCGTGCTTCAAGACAACGCGTTCGTCTGGATGACATGTGGCAACCAGCGTCACCGCAATCATCGCGTTTTCGGCAACCGAAAGGTCAAGGGATGCCGGGCAGCTTGGCCCAGCCACCGCCTTTTCCAGAACCGCTTCTGGCGTTAGGATTGGCTGAAAAACCTGATGATCTGTGGCTTTGGGCAAGGCGACTTGCGGCGAAACAAGAGGCGGCTGCAACGCAAGTTTTGGGCCGCTCGCAAATTTTGGAACCTCGATCTCGGCGTCAGAGGCAACGGTTTCTACATGCGTTGGCTGAAGATGCAATTCATGCGAGAGCCGCTTCGGCTGTGCTGTGAAACTGGGGTTGCTTTGCATATAGCTGCCAGCGGCCAAAACCACTGCGGCCACCGCGATACCCGTTCCGGCCTTCTGAATGAGATGTGCAGGCATTTTACCCTCCAGTTTCATCTGTCTGAAGCCTTCTGGATTTCAAACAGGGCATGAGGGTGGCGAAATTTGGGAATGTTTCCGAACTTATGTCCAATCTTGCCAGAATCTGCCCGCCACTCCGGGGGTGCGGCAACAATTTTAGCGAAATTGCCAGATCAGCTTAGACCAATAGGCGAGATTGAACACCGTTTCTTCAGACTCTGTGGGTAGTCTGGACGTGTTTTACATCGCGAACTTTTTTCAGTTAAAGTATTGGTAAGATGGTGTTTATGACCCTATCTCTTGCGTTGAAAGTATTGCTTTCGCTGCCCAGACGGCAAAAACGCGCAATTCAGCTTGTGGCGGATAGTGGCCTTTTGACCTTGGCACTTTGTCTTGCCTTACCCTTGCGATTGGGCAGCCTGTCTGCTGTGCCTTGGCCGGATGTTTGGCTGACTTTGGCGGTTGTGGTGCCGCCAAGTCTTGGTCTGTTCATTTATTTGGGGTTCTACCGCGCCATTTTGCGCTATGCCGACGGTGCAGTTTTACAGGCGCTTTTGATTGGTTCGCTTGGATCAGGTGTGCTGATGCTGATCGCAGCACAGACTGTTGCGGCGTCTATCCCAAGTTCGGTGCCGGTGATCTACGCGCTGCTGGCCTTTATGCTCACCGGGGGCACGCGCATGGCGATGCGCAGCCTCTGTCTGCTCAGTCAGGCCCAGCCGCGGGTGCCGGTTATTCTTTATGGCGCAGGGTCGTCGGGGCGTCAGTTGCTGGGGTCTTTGTTGCGTGGCCCAACCTATGCTCCGGTGGCCTTTATTGATGACGCAGCCGAGCTGCAGGGGGCAGAAATCAGCGGTGTTAGGGTCTATAAACGCAGTGATTTGGCGCGCTTGCTTCGGTGCACTGGCGCAAAAACCGTTCTGCTGGCGATGCCAAACCTTGATCGCGCTGCACGCCGCAGGATTTTGCAGGATTTGTCAGCACTGCCGGTTCGCCTGCAAACCGTACCCGCTTTGTCGGAGCTTATTTCTGGCAAGGCCAAAGTTTCTGACCTGCGCGCGGTTGAAATCGAAGATTTGCTTGGCCGTGACCCTGTAGCGCCGCGCGTCGATTTGATTGCGCAGAGCATTGAGGGCAAGGTCGTGATGGTAACCGGGGCAGGCGGTTCGATTGGCGCAGAACTCTGTCGTCAGATCTTGCTGGCCCGCCCATCGATCTTGATCCTCTTCGAGATGTCAGAGGTGTTGCTATATCAGGCCCATGCCGACTTGCTTGCAGCGATGCGCCTGCAATCTGCGCAGGTGCAGATCGTGCCCGTTTTAGGCTCGGTTTGTGATATGCAGCGGGTTAGATCCGTGTTGGCAGCCTGGCGGGTGCAGACGCTCTATCACGCTGCCGCCTATAAGCACGTGCCTTTGGTCGAACAGAACGTCATCGAGGGAATTCGCAACAATCTGTTCGGCACGGTAACCCTGTCAGAGGCCGCAGTGATCGAGGGCGTCGAGGCGTTTATTCTGATCTCGACCGACAAAGCCGTGCGACCAACCAATGTTATGGGCGCAAGCAAACGCATGGCCGAAATGGTTTGTCAGGCCTGGGCAGAGCGGCAGTCGAAAACGCGGTTCTCGATAGTGCGCTTTGGCAATGTTTTGGGCTCCTCTGGATCTGTCATTCCGCTGTTTCGCCAACAAATCGCCGAAGGTGGCCCGCTCACCGTGACGCATCCCGAGATCACTCGCTATTTCATGACAATCGCCGAGGCGGCGCAGCTGGTGCTACAAGCCGGCGCCTTGGCACAAGGCGGCGAGGTTTTTGTGCTCGATATGGGCAAACCGGTTAAAATCCTCGATTTAGCGCAGCGAATCGCAAGACTTTCGGGCTTAACTCCCGCTATTGTTTCAAGAGCCCGGCCACGGGCAACTCTGATCGAGGGTAATATTGCGATTGTCTTCAGCGGTTTGCGTCCAGGCGAAAAGCTGCATGAAGAGCTGTTAATCTGCAACCGCGCTATGCCGACGCTCCATCCGCAGATTTTCATGGCGCAAGAAGACTTTTTGCCTTGGCAGGATATGGCAACCGCATTGCAAGCGATTGCCGAGGCCTGTCAACAAAATGACGTCCCCAGACTTAAGCTTTTACTGACGCTTGCGCGCACGGAATACGCTGCTGCGACAGAGGTCGATGATTTTGTCTGGCTCGGCCAAGCAAGGTCGGAAGCCGCTTCGAAATTCGCCGCCGAATGACACTTTCAGCCGACTCTTAATCAACGCACTGCAAGATACAAAATTACCTAAACGCATTTATCATCTTTGGCGCCCTTCGCCCTTACGTGACGTGAAAGTTAAGCCGTTTTGCTGCGAAATATAAGATTAAACCGTACTTTGCCACGTCGACACACCTAGGGACTGATTTTCAAAAGAATTGAATTTTTGACGCAGTTGGCAATAAGCAAATGAGCAAGAGCATGACGAAGCAAAGCATAAGCAGCACGGTCAATCGAACTCGCCATGCGATTGCAGTGCTGCAATTCCTCTATCGCATGCAAAATCTTAGGTGGGGGTAATCAGATGTCCTTGGCCTTAAAGCGTTTGCTTGACGTCTGTTTTGCCAGCTTCGGCTTGGTGCTGTTTTCGCCCGTCATGGCCTATATCGCTTGGCGGTTAAGCAAGGAAATGGGCCGGCCGGTATTTTTTCGTCAAACCCGCCCGGGCAAACACGGTAAGCCGTTTCAGCTGATAAAATTTCGCACCATGCGCGACGCGATCGATCAAGATGGGGCTGCCTTGCCCGATGCGGAAAGGTTAACGATTTTTGGCCAGACCTTGCGGACAACAAGTCTGGACGAGTTGCCCGAGCTTTGGAATGTTTTGAAAGGCGAGATGAGTCTTGTGGGGCCAAGGCCGCTGTTGCCAGAGTATATGCCGCTTTATTCAAACGCCCAGGCACGTCGTCATGACCTGCGTCCGGGCCTTACGGGTTGGGCGCAAGTCAATGGCCGGAACGCGCTGACTTGGGAAGAGAAATTCAGACTGGATCTTTGGTATCTGGAAAATCGCAGCCTTTGGCTAGATCTGAAGATCATTGCCCTGACATTCGTCAAAGTCCTGCATCGCGATGGCATTGCAGCTGCGGGCGAGGCAACGATGCCGAAGTTTACTGGATCACAGAATTGACAACGCTGATTGGGGTCTATGGCGCGGGCGGTTGTGGGCGAGGCATCATGCCGCTTCTGCGCCAGAAGGTGCGGGGCAGTTCGGCTCATTTGGTCTTTATCGATGATAATCCGACGACCGATCAGGTGAACGGGCATCATGTTGTAACATGGCAGAAATTTCTACACTTGCCCGCTGAAACCCGCGCCGTCTGTCTGGCGGTTGCCTCGGGCGCTGTCCGCGAAAGATTGGCTGGCCTGTGCGACCAGGCCGATCTGCCCTTGATCGAGGCGCGAGCGGCCAATGTGGTGCAGATGGATGGTGTCAGCCTGGGGGCTGGCGCCTGCCTGTCGCCTTTTGTGACACTGACTTCAAACATTCAGATCGGCCGCGCTTTTCATGCCAACAGCTACTCTTATGTCGAACATGACTGCAGGATCGGCGATTTTGTGACCTTTGCGCCGGGGGTTCATTGCAATGGCAATGTGGTGATCGGTGATCACGCCTTCCTTGGTGCCGGGGCGATCCTTCGCCAGGGCAGGTCAGACACGCCGCTGTTGATAGGGCGTGGTGCGGTGGTTGGCATGGGGGCGGTGGTTACAAAAGACGTGCCTGCAGGGGTTACGGTGATTGGTAATCCGGCCCGGATTTATCTTAAAAAGTAAAAGGTTCACTGCATGCGCATTTACCTGTCGCGCCCTCACATGTCTGGACATGAGCAAACCTACATCGCAGAGGCTTTTGCGTCGAATTTTGTTGCGCCCATCGGCCCACAACTCGACGCATTCGAGGCCGCCGTTGCCGCCTATTTGGGCGGAGGTTTGCACTGCGTGGCGCTCTCGTCAGGCTCGGCCGCGCTCCATTTGGCCTTGCGGATCGCCGGAGTAGGGCAGGGGGATGAGGTTTGGATTTCCTCTATGACCTTTGCCGGGGGCGTTTTTCCGTTAAATTATTTGGGCGCTGTGCCAAGATTTTTTGATCTGGACCCGAAGACTTGGACGATTGACATCGATCTGTTGGAGCAAGAGCTGCAGACTGCAGCCCGCAAAAATCGGCTGCCAAAGGCAATCCTCCCGACCGATCTTTATGGTCAAAGCGTTGATATCGCTCGGTTAGAGGGGCTCGCCCGCAGCTACGATGTAAAATTGGTCCATGATTCCGCAGAAAGCCTTGGCGCGACGACGCTTTTCGGTCGCAAAGCTGGCAGTGGTGGCGATGCCTCGATCCTTTCTTTTAATGGTAATAAAATTATCACCACATCTGGTGGTGGCATGCTTGTCACAAAACATAAGTCTTGGGCTGACTCTGCACGGTTCCTTGCCGCCCAAGCCCGCGATCCAGCCCCGCACTATGAACATTCCACGTTCGGCTACAATTACCGTCTGTCAAATATCTGCGCAGCCATCGGCTTGGGTCAGATGCAAGTCTTGCAGGATCGAGTTACAAGGCGGCGGGCAATACTTGAACGCTATCGACAGGTTCTTGCGCCACTGGGCATCGAATTTATGCCTGAACCGCCGGGATCGCAGAGCTCGCGCTGGTTGACGACCATTCGCATTGATCCGCAACGCACAGGCACCACACGAGAGGAGATTCGCAACAATCTGTTGGAGCAAAAGATTGAGTCGAGGCCACTTTGGAAGCCAATGCACCTCCAGCCGCTCTATCGCGGTGCATTTTATCATGGTTCGGGCCACGATGTCGCGCTTTTTGATCTTGGGCTATGCCTACCCTCCGGCAGCGATATGACTGATGATCAACAAAGCGAGGTGATCACTCGGGTGCAGAGCCTGTGCCGGTATTAACGCCAAGCGCTTTAAGCATTACGGCGTTCACCAGATTTACATCGTATTTTTTGACCGCGCGCAGCCGCGCTTTCGCTCCCATCGCCGAGACGAGCGCGGGGTTTTCAATAAATCGCACCATAGCAGAAACGAGCGCGTCGCTATCTTTAACGGGAACCAAAAATCCAGACTCGCCGTCCACAATCGTTTCGCGACAACCTGGAGCATCCGTCGTTATGATGGGTCGTCCCATCGCCATCGCCTCTAAAACGGTTCTTGGTGTCCCCTCTCGATAACTGGGCAGCACATAGACATGGCACGCCCTGATGCTTGGCCGCACATCCAGCAACTCCCCATGCCACTTTATGGATCCAGCATCACTCCAGGCGCGAACCTCGGAAATTGGAATCGCCTCCGGGTTGCTGTCCCCGCCTCCAACAAGATGAAAAGACACATTTGGGTGTATTTCTAAAATATGCTTTGCCGCTTTAGCATATTCACGAAGGCCCTTATCGTTTAGCAGGCGCGCTATCATAAGAAACTGAATGTTGCCTTCTGGAAATTCTGTTGGCAAAAATCGCGAAAGATCTACACCAGATCCGTTTAAAATTATTGAGCGGGAGTTCGTTGTTAAAATTCCAATCTTTTTTAGATATTCTCTATCATCGACATTTTGAAAAAATATCAAGCTCGCACGCTTGATAGCATTATGATAAAGCCAACAGACAATTTTAAAAATCACTGTATGTTTGACGCTATGGTTGTTTGTAAAGGCGTAACCTAAACCAGTGACAAGACCAAAGCGATTTGGAATTTTCGTGAACCATGAAGCATAAAGGCCCCAAATAACCGGCTTGATCGTATATCCAAGAAAAACATCTGGTCGTATATTAGTCATTAATCGGCATAGCAAAATAAGGTATTTAATATCAGAAAATGGATTTAGACCATGTCGGGAAACATCTATGTCGTGAGTCAAGACGCCATTTAGAATAAGCCAGCTCTTAATGTCGGAATCATGTTTTAGTCCAGGAGCGCAAACGTGAACCTCGCAGCCGGCCTCTATCAACGAAATAATTAATGGACCCCTGAAGTTATAAAGCGATGACCGAAAGCTGCCCAAAATCAATATTTTCATTTTAATGTTGACCACATTTATCTAAGTATTGAGAAGGCTCTCTCTTGAAACAAACCAAAAGCAAATATACAGTATCAATATATTTATAAAGAATTGCATAATGAGTGTTCTTATCTCGCCTATATAAAAAGTATTCGCAGATAAAATTGAGATGTAGAAGGATAGTAAAGGACTGGATACTAGCCTTATATATCTCAAATTTTTAAACATGTAATAAAGATATCGATATAAAATCCCCATTATAAAAACACCAAAATAAGACATCTGTGCATATCCAAAAGCAAGATATCCTGTGGGAATAATTGAAGATTTAAAACCTAAAAATGCTTCGGTATTGTAGTAGCTCAGAGAAGGTCCGGTGTCATATCCGAATATCCGAAAATAAAATAAGGGCCCCTGAAGAAAATCATAGAACCACCTGAAATCTGAAAGATTAAGTAATGCATCTATTTGAAAGAGCGACACCATTGGGTGCCCAAAGTTATTCAAATATGAATCAATATTGATGGAGCTTTGGAGGATTTCAGATAGATCTGGAATTTCTATCCCAGTTGCAATTGCAAATATAAGGAATTTTCCACTCAAGATGATCGGAAATATCATAATGACAAAAATAGGAGCTAACAGTGTAATCTTCGATATATTGATTTTAAAAAAATAAATGACGAAAATACATATTGCAACTGCAGCGTTAAAGCGACCAGACGATGCCCAAAATGTCAAAATCATAAGACCAAACAGAAGTGCTAATGTGCAGTAGCGCCATCGTAGGTGGTCAGCAATAAAAATTGCTGCAAAATAAATTCCTCCAGTGGTAATATTTATCAAAACCGTCAGATGATTGCCGGTTAAGATTCCAGCCCGAATTTCATATTCTTCTTGAACACTTGGATTTAAGTGCCAAGAAATAATCCTAAATATTGCTGCAAAAACAATAAGAAAAGCTGCTCGATTTATTGAAATGTCGTCCACTCTAGGAGCCAAAAGGTGAATTCCTGACTTAATTGAAGTTGAATGCTTCACAAGTTTTGTGGCAACGATAATATCCTTTAAGAAAAAACCTAAAATAAAAAAACATAATGAAAGTCCAATCAAAAGCCAAACGCCTAAATATTCATGATATCTCTTTCCAAGATAAGTAAAGTCGCGTTGAAAGGCACAAATAAGCGCTGGTAATATATAGAATGAAATCAAAAATAAAATAGAGAATCTAATAAAGTCTTGGTCAGAACTGTCAGGATAATATACATAAACTGATATCAGAAGCAGAGCTGAAATACATATAAGTGCGATTCCAATATCATTCGAATTAAATAACATTTACAATCTCAGATTCCTGCTCAAGCCAATTCTGAAACATTAAAATCGTCCATAATTGGTGATGCCAGCGTCTTGCTCCGGACTCATGCTGATCCCAGAGCTTCCGAACTTGGGTCACATTGAAATATCCTTGCTGATGAAGTTTAACAGGATCAAGTAGTGCCTCGGCCCACTCCCGCAGAGGGCCAGAAAGCCATGTTGCAATCGGAACGCTGAATCCCTTTTTAGGCTTATCAATTAATGGCAGGGGTAGGTAGGTCTGAAGAACCTGCCGAACAATCCATTTGGATTTTCCGTCACGAAACTTTAAGTCGTTTGGAATACTCCATGCAAACTCAACTATGTTATGATCTAAAAAGGGCACCCGTGCTTCTAAACCCACAGACATTGTTGCGCGATCGACCTTGGCTAAAATATCTCCTGGAAGATAACTGATCGCGTCAAGATACATCATTCTGTCACGCAGGTCTGAAAGTGGGGGCCAGGATTCTGCTTTAGAAAGAAGAGAGTCTGCTTCACAACCACTTACAAGAAGATCAGTCGGTGAATGAAACTGCGATACAATTTCACGATAAAGATGATCAGAGTCATAAACGGCACAGATCTCGCCGATTTTCGACAATTTATCGCCAACTCTAACGGTATTCCCTTTTCCCACTAGGTAACTTAAAATATTATCGATGTGAGATGCCGGTATGTTTTGTAATCCTGAGCCCATGTTGCGGCGCAATGGTTCTGGGAAATACTGAAGGGCTTTTAGGAACGCATTGCCGCTTTGATAGCGTCTGTAACCGCAAAAAAGTTCATCGGCGCCATCCCCTGTCAGCACGACACTCGACTTAGACTTCGCTAATTTTGCTAAAATAACAGCGGGAAGTTGCGAAGAATCTGCAAAAGGCTCATCCCAAATTTCTGCAAGAGAGGGAATAACATCAAGTGCCTTTCTGGCGGTGAGACGGAGCTCGGTGTGATCTGTGCCCAGGTGCTGCGCAACAGCCTTTGCGCCATCCGCCTCGTTAAACTCCGCACTGTCAAATCCAATTGTGAAAGTTTTAACTGGACGTGCAGTTTGAGCTTGCATCAGGGCCACGACCAAAGAAGAATCAATCCCTCCTGATAAAAAGGCGCCAAGTGGCACCTCTGCTTGCATCTGCATCCCAACCGCGCGGGTGAGATTTGCTTCAAGCTCTGCAACTAACACCGAAGGATCGTCGCTTCGCCGCGGCTTCTGGGTGACCGATGCCAAATCCCAATAGGGCTGCGCTGTGCCAGCGACGCCGTCGCTGACCTCAAGCCAATGCGCGGGTCGAAGTTTAAAGAATCCATGATAAATGCAATGAGGATCTGGCACATAGCCATGGCGAAGGTATAAGGCCATAACATTTCGATCTATTCCGCCACGCCAGTCGGGATGGGCCTTTAGGGCCTTGAGTTCTGAACCAAAAACGAAGGCATTTCCGGATTTTCCATAAAAGAGTGGCTTTTCCCCAATGCGATCGCGCGCCAGGAATAGACTGCGCGAGCGATGATCCCACAGTGCCAAGGCAAACATGCCTGTCAGCCGCGGTAGGCTAGCGGAAAGTCCCCACTGGCAGATGGCGGCAAGAAGCACCTCGGTATCCGAATGCCCTTTCCACGGTGTGGACCACCCTGCACGCTTCAGTTCCATTTTCAATTGGGCATAATTGTATATTTCACCATTAAAAACAAGTACATAGCGACCGTCTCTGGAATGCATCGGCTGCGCACCAGCCTTGCTCTGATCAACGATTGACAGCCTTCGATGCCCAAGGGCAATGCCGGCCGAAGCATCGATCCAACCGCTGTAAGAATCTGGTCCCCGATGGCGTAGGCGGTCGGCCATCACCCTTACCACCCGTTCCGAGACTGGAGCTGATTGGGAAAAATAACCCGCTATTCCGCACATTGCTGCCGCCTAGCTATCAGCCCCTCATAAAGTTTGGTGTACTTCGCGACAGCGGACGCGCTCGAGAAAGTCGTCTCGATCCTGGTTCGCGCCGCATCGCCACGTTTTGACAACTCGTTCGGTGGCGTTAAGAGTACATTTCTAAGTGCCGCAGCAAGAGCCTCAGGATCTTCGCGTGGCACCACCCACCCCGTCTCGCCAACAATCATTTCAGCATCACCAGCATCCGTTGTGATACACGGAACGCCACAAGCCATCGCTTCACCGAGCACGTTCGGAAAACCTTCTGACCTCGAGGTCAGGCACAGAAAATCAAAGGCTGGAATAATCGCAGCAAGATCTGACTGATCACCTAGGAAAGTCAAATTCTGTTCTGGAAACCCATGTGGCATCGCGGCCTTCAAATCGGCGCCGATCAGAACAAAATGTGGAAGTGGCCTAGTCGCCCGAAGCCGCGATATAGCGCTGAAAAGCGTTTTCAAATCCTTCTGTGGATGATTGCGGCCAATATACCCTACCACCTGCGCTTTAGAGGGAAGATGGATGGCTTTACGTGCAGCTTCACGTTTAGACGGACTTGGTTGCCATTCAAGGAGATTAAATCCATTTGGAATAACCTGGGCGCGTTGATCAAGAAAACCAAACTTCATATGTTGCGAACGAGCATTCGAAGAATTGTATAAGATAGAATCAGGAACTGCAGACATCAATTTAAGGAGCTGCAGCAAGGCGTGTGTTGATCTGCCAATGTCGCCATAAGATCCAACCGCGCATCGAATATTCCATACCAGAATTGGCCTAGCAGGTAGAATGAAGCTTCCAAGCGTAGCAGCAAGATTTCCATGATACATCCAACCCTGTAATATATTTGGCGGATCTTCTGACAAATTTTGCATAAGGCGTCTTAAGCCGCCAAAACTCAGTCGGCCTCGATTTAATTTGATTGTTGTTACAGGAACTCCAAGTTCGACGAAGCGCGCGCCATATACACCTTCATCCATGAGCGAAATGACCCGGTTTTGGAAGTGGTCTTGGAGGCCGTTTGTAAGAAGAGTATGAAGTGCTCGTTCTGCACCCCCTCGATTGAGCCCAGTAACTATATGGCAAAGCTGCATCTGTGACATCACTCAATTCCGAACCATATACAGGATTACTGTCTAATATTTAATAATAAACAATTTAAAGAGGGGGATTTTATAATAAAATTAAATTTTTTCTATCCGCGAATTTCACATCTTTCGCAAATTTCAAAACATTACTTTTGTTTTTGTTTTGATACTTTGATAGGTCCTGGATAACTTTAGCTGGATTCCCCGCGATAACTACATTATTTGGAAATATACCTTTAACAACTGCGCCGGCGCCGATTATAGAATTATTGCCAATCTGAGTGTTTGGAAGAATTATAGATCCCATCCCTATAAACACATTATCACCAATTTGAATGCGACCAAAGCTTGACATATTTGAGTAAACTTCATCAATCGATAGGCCATCAGCAATAAATGGAACTTGAATAGCCCCATCGTGGCAAACAAAGCAGACGTTATTTGTAATAAGGCAACTCTTTCCAATTGATATCAAATACGGTTCTGTTCCAAAACTATGGCGCCCAACAAATTTTGTTTTTTCTCCTACTTTCATCCCCTGCAACATTGCCAATTTTTGGGATGCTAAATTGAGAAGTCTTCGAAGATAAATTGGAGAAAAAACAAATTGTTTAAAATTTCTTTTGAGTATAATCATGCCTCATCAACTGCGTTTGTTAATATCAGAACTTGATACCAGTAATATGTTTCTTGTATCATCACACTAAATAAAAAGGCAAGAAAGAAGCTGGCTAAGCCTTGGTGATAAGTAAGAAACAGGATAATGAAGTTACTAATAATTCTAGCTAATGTGCCATAAAGAACTTTAAACTCCTGATTCTTCATATTTAGCAACATTCCGTTTGAACCAAATCCAGTCTGAATTAGAGCAGCCACCATTAATAATCGCAGATAAAACGCTGATTTTTCACTTCGGTCCTGATATAAGAATTCTATAAGAGGTTCAGCAAACACCGCAGTCATTAAAGTATATGGGATTAAAAAAATCAAAGTATAATTACGACCCATGTTTCGCGCCATTAATAAACCAAAACCAAATTTTTGCGAAAACTTTGAGGCTAGATAGAAGTCCATCGTTAGTGCCGTAAACTGCACTGGTGCAATCAATCGAAATATTGCATTTAACGTTGCGATGTCGTAATTGCTCAGAATAAAAGTTGCAATAACTAGGGTCAGGACTCGTTCTCGTTTCATAGCCAGAACATGACTGTTGCGGCGAGTGCTATGGCAGAGAGGAAGACTTTCGGGCACCTGTCGTAACGCGTGGCAACGCGTCGCCAGTCTTTCAGACGCCCGAACATGATCTCGATCCTGTTGCGTCGTTTGTAGCGGCGCTTGTCGTGCTTGATGGGCTTGCCGCGTGACTTCCGGCCCGGGATGCAGGGCTTTATCCCCTTGTCTTTCAACGCTTCTCTGAACCAGTCGGCGTCATAGCCGCGGTCGGCCAGCAGCCAATCCGCCTTTGGCAGACTATCCAGAAGGGCCGCCGCACCCGTGTAGTCGCTGATCTGGCCTGCCGTGATGAAGAAGCGGATCGGGCGACCCTCGGCATCCGTGACGGCGTGCAGCTTTGTGTTCATGCCGCCCTTGGTCCGGCCGATCAGGCGGCCCTTTTGATCGTCAGCCCCCCCTTTTTCGACCGCAGGCTGGTCGCCGTGCGGTGTGCCTTCAGATAGGTGGCATCGATCATCACTGTCTTCGGAACGGCCGCCTCTGCCGCCAGACCTTCCATCATCCGGGCGAAGACGCCCTTGTCGCCCCATCGCTTCCACCGGTTGTAGAGGGTCTTCGGCGGGCCATACTCCCGGGGCGCATCGCACCAGCGCAAGCCATTGCGATTGATGAAGATAATGCCACTCAGCACGCGACGGTCATCGACGCGTGGCTTGCCATGGCTCTTGGGAAAGAAGGGTTCCAGACGCGCCATCTGTGCGTCCGTCAGCCAGAAAAGGTTGCTCATTGATCGGTCTCCTTGCGGAGCCTGAATCACGCCGCAAGCGCAAGTTCAATGGGTCCTGAACCTAGTACCTATACTCTAGCAGAGATGCCTATTCTTACTCCCTATCTGCTATCTCGCCCAATCTTAATCTTAACCTTAGCATTTGCAGTTTATACCTATCGCGACGCCTAAGTTAGCATGATGATTTTTAAAAGAAGTCGATATTCTCTTATTATTTTTGGATACTCTTTGCTTTGTAAATCTGAGTCAGCTGCAGCCTAAGCAGCTCATCAAACTCACCCTTTTCGGCTGCTGTCTTCAAGTGCGTCAAAACAGTCGGTAGTTCAGCCTTGCTGTTCACCACAATTGCATTCTTGCCCTTAAGGCTTTTGTAGATGTATTTTCTGCTGCCAGCATAAAGACGCACTTAAAACACGCCTTTGCGTGAGAACAGCAGCACCCTGCCGTCTAGCAATTTTTCTTCAAACTCGCCGTCTGTTTTGCCTGACAATTCCCTAACAGCCTATGCTTAGAGCACATTTGCATAACAATTGCATAACGTTTTTGGCTTAGTAAGTGAATGCTAAGCCATTGTTTTTATTGTATTTTACAGCTTCCCATGGCAGTGCTTGAACTTTTCGCCCGATCCACAGGGGCAGTCGTCATTGCGGGCTGGATTGCCCCAAGTGGTGGGGTCTGCTGCGTTGAAACCTGCGATAGCGGCGGCGGCTGGCACGGCAGCAGCAGCCATATTTGGGGCTGCGGCGGCTTGTTGTTGCGCCAGATATTGCTGCATCAACTGTTGCTGTTCCTCCGCCGTAATTGGGCGGATCTGTGCCAGTTTTTGCGTCACGTCTTGGCGCAACGAATTCAGCATCGATTCGAACAGCTGAAAGCTTTCGGTCTTATATTCGTTCAGCGGATCGCGCTGTGCATAGCCCCGAAAGCCAATGACCGACCGCAGATGTTCCAGGGTCAGCAAATGCTCGCGCCATTTGGTGTCGATGGTTTGCAGCAGCAGTTGCTTTTCGATGGTGCGCATCGACTCGTGGCCAAAGCTCTCGGCCTTTTCCGCCATCATCTGATCCGAAGCTGCGATCACGCGTTCAAGAATGGTTTCCTGATCGGTGCCTTCTTCGGCGGCCCAATCGGCGATCGGCAGATCCATGCCCATCTTTTCCAACACGGCCTCGTGCATGCCCGCAACATCCCATTTCGCGGCATAGGCCTTCGGCGGCATGTAGTTGGTGGTCAGGTCTTCGGCAACCTGATGGCGCATGTCTTGCACGATCTCTTCAATATCAGCGGCTTGCATGACTTCCATGCGCTGGCCAAAGATCGCCTTGCGCTGGTCGTTCATCACATCGTCAAACTTCAAAAGCTGTTTGCGGATGTCAAAGTTGCGGCCTTCAACCTTGGCCTGCGCGCGTTCCAACGATTTGTTGACCCAAGGGTGAATGATGGCTTCGCCTTCTTTCATCCCCAGTTTCGACAGCACGCTGTCCAGCCGTTCCGAGCCAAAGATCCGCATCAGATCATCTTCCAACGACAGGAAGAACGACGACCGGCCAGGATCGCCCTGACGGCCCGAGCGGCCGCGCAACTGGTTGTCGATGCGACGGCTTTCGTGGCGTTCGGTCGCCAAGACAAACAGACCGCCGGCGGCCTTTACGGCCTCTTCATCTGCGGCGTGTTCGGCCTCGACCCGTGCGCGCACCTCGTCTGGGTGCAAATGCGGATCGGCGGTGATGGCTTCCATCACCTTGAATTCAACATTGCCGCCAAGTTTGATGTCGGTGCCACGACCCGCCATATTAGTGGCGATGGTCACGGCGTTCAGCTTGCCGGCATCGGCGACGATCTGGGCTTCTTGTTCGTGCTGACGCGCGTTCAAGACGTTGTGTTCAATGCCCGCAGCTTTCAGCAGCTCTGACAGATATTCCGACTTTTCAATCGAGGTGGTGCCGACAAGAATCGGCTGGCCGGTGGCATGGGCCTCTTTGATGGTTTTGACCACGCCTTCGAATTTCTCGCGCGCGGTGCGGTAAACCGCATCGTCTTCGTCTTTACGCTGCACCGGGCGGTTGGTTGGCACTTCGACCACGCCAAGTTTATAGATTTCCATGAATTCGTCGGCTTCGGTCGAAGCCGTTCCGGTCATGCCGCCTAACTTGTTGTAAAGGCGGAAATAGTTTTGAAAGGTCACGCTGGCAAGCGTCACATTCTCGGGCTGGATCGCGACGCCTTCTTTGGCTTCAATCGCCTGATGCAAGCCTTCGGAAAGGCGGCGGCCCTTCATCATGCGGCCGGTGAATTCGTCGATCAGCAGGATTTCTCCGTCGCGCACGATATATTGCTGATCTTTCTGGAACAGCTTGTGCGCGCGCAGCGCCTGGGTGACGTGGTGCACGATCGTGGTGCTTTCGGGTTCATAAAGCGACTGATCCGCGGGCAAAATCCCCGCTTCGTGCAGCTTTTGTTCGATAAACTCGTTGCCATCTTCGGAATAGGTGACGTTGCGGGTCTTTTCGTCCAGCGTGAAATGCGCGTCCGTCAGCAAGGGGATCAGCTGATCGACCTGCACATAAAGATCGCTGCGATCTTGGCTGGGGCCGGAAATGATCAGCGGCGTGCGCGCTTCGTCGATCAGGATCGAGTCGACCTCATCCACAATCGCAAAGTTATGGCCGCGCTGCGACATCTCTTCCAAAGTGGCCTTCATATTGTCGCGCAGGTAGTCAAAGCCCAACTCGTTGTTGGTCGCATAGGTGATGTCGGCCTGATAGGCGGTCTTTTTTTCGACAGCGTCTTGGTAGGGATAGACCACGCCGGTGGTCATGCCCAAGGCGCCGTAGACTTTGCTCATCCATTCGGCGTCACGTTTGGCCAGATAGTCGTTCACGGTGACAACATGCACGCCCTTGCCCGTCAACGCATTCAGATAGGCCGGAAAGGTCGCAACAAGGGTCTTGCCCTCGCCGGTGCGCATTTCGGCGATATTGCCTTGGTGCAGGAAAATCCCGCCCATCAGCTGCACATCAAAGGCGCGCAGACCCAAAGCGCGGCGCGCGGCCTCGCGGCAGTTGGCAAAGGCCTCGGGCAAAAGCGCATCTAGGCTTTCGCCACCCTCTTGCACCCGCTGCTTAAAGGCGGCGGTCTTTTCAATAAGCCCCTCATCGCTCAAAGCCGCGAATTCAGGCTCGAGTGCATTAATTTTCGCCACCAAGGGGCGGGCCGATTTGACCATGCGGTCATTCGGCGTTCCAAAAATTTTGCGCGCAACAGTTCCAAGACCCAGCATGTTTTCTCCGCCTGGCCGATATTACAATATCGTGTGAGGCTCTGGCTTGCTCGCTCGGCGCGGCTTCCTTAGAAGGGCGTCAGGGTAGGCTGCCTGCATCACACGCGACCCGTGCGATGTAAGGGCTAGGCCCAACATAGTCAACGTCGCGCGGGTGCGCGGCACGATCAGGAGAGTGTGACATGGCAAAAGCGATGCGGTTTTTGGCAGGAGCAGTGCTTGCTGCCTGTCTTGCGGGTCCAGTTTTGGCGGAAGAGCCTTCGGCAGAAACGGTTGTCGCCACGGTCAATGGCACTGTGATCACGCTTGGAAATCTGATTGTGGCGCATGATGCCCTGCCCGAGCAGTATAAAACCCTGCCCGCCGAGGCGCTGTTCAAAGGCATTCTGGATCAACTGGTGCAGCAGACCTTATTGGAACAATCTGTCGGCGAAAAGCTGACCAAGAAAGACACCCTGCAGCTGGAAAATGACCGCCGCAGCTATTTGGCCAATGCTGCCCTGACGCCGATTGTCACCACGGCCGTGACCGATGAAAAGCTGCAGGCGCTTTATGACGCGCGCTTTAAGGATGCAAAGCCTGCCACCGAATACCATGCTGCCCATATCTTGGTAGATAGCGAAGAAATGGCGAACGACCTGAAAAGCCAGCTTTCTGGTGGCGCTGATTTTGCTGGCCTTGCCAAAGCCAATTCGAAAGACACAGGTTCGGGTGCCAATGGCGGTGATCTGGGCTGGTTCGGTCTGGGTGCAATGGTTAAGCCGTTTGAAGATGCCGTCGTTGCCGCCAAAATCGGCGAGGTTGAAGGCCCGATCAAATCTGATTTCGGCTGGCATTTGATCAAGGTCTCGGAAACCCGCGTTGCGGCAAAGCCGACGCTGGATGACCTGCGCGCCGAATTGGCCTCGCAGATCGAGCAAACTGCGGTAGAAGATCACCTGAAGGCGCTGACCGATGCTGCCAAGATCGAGAAACCCGGCGAGGGGCTGGACCCAAAGCTGATACTTGATGCTAAGCTGCTGGATAAATAACCACAAAACGCGGGGGCTAAGATGGGAAAGAAAGACTGGAAGGCGAAAGCCAAGGCTTTGAAAAAAGACCTTAAGGCGCTGATGAC
The DNA here is from genome assembly GCA_023255415.1 of Cypionkella sp. Lineage (GTDB taxonomy): Bacteria > Pseudomonadota > Alphaproteobacteria > Rhodobacterales > Rhodobacteraceae > Cypionkella. The sequence continues at coordinate 35,954 of JALRIN010000004.1, forward strand.
GCATAAGCCTGCTGCGGCGGTTGTTGTTGCCAAAGCCAAGCCGGTCTCGCCTTTGGCCCCCGCAAGTTTTCCGCTGTTGCCGCAGATCGCAGGCGTGGAATTTGCCGCTGTCGAGGCGGGGGTGCGCTATCACAACCGCAAAGACGTGATGCTTGTGCGTCTGGCCGCTGGCACCGCGATGGCAGGCGTGTTTACCCGCTCGACCACGCGGTCGGGCTGTGTGCGCGATTGTCAGGAAAAACTGGCGATGGCGGTTCCTGCAGGTGCGGGGGCTGCGATTGTGGTGAACTCGGGCAATTCCAATGCCTTTACCGGCAAGATTGGTGATAAGGCCGTGGCCGAAGTCACCGGCGCTGTCGCTGCTGCGCTTGGCCTGCCTGCCTCGCGGGTGTTTTCCTCGTCTACCGGGGTGATCGGTGAACCTTTGCCCTACGAGACCATCACCGCCAAAATCCCCGATCTGGTGGCCACGTTGCGCGAAGACGCGATCGAGATGGCCGCCCATGCGATGATGACCACCGATACCTTCCCCAAAGGTGCCGCCGCCACTGTGCAGGGCGAAGGCGGTCAGATTAACATCGCCGGTATTGCCAAAGGCTCGGGCATGATCGCGCCGGATATGGCGACGATGCTGGTCTATATCTTTACCGATGCCAAAATCTCGCCCGCCAATCTGCAAAAGCTGTTGTCGCGCAATGTCGATGCCACCTTCAACTCGATCACTGTGGACAGCGATACCTCGACCTCTGATACGCTTCTGCTGGCGGCCACCGGCCAATCGGCTGCGGCAGAACTGAAGGGGGCCGCCCTTAAGGCCTTTGAGGTCGCGCTGCATGGCGTCATGCGCGATCTGTCGCATCAGGTCATCCGCGACGGCGAAGGTGCCACGAAATTCGTCGAAGTGCGGGTGACCGGGGCCGCAAGCAATGCAGACGCGCAAAAGCTGGCCTTTGCGATTGCCAATTCGCCTTTGGTGAAAACCGCGGTGGCGGGGCAAGACCCGAATTGGGGGCGCATCATTGCCGCCATTGGCAAGGCAGGTGCGGCGGCAGATCGTGACAAGCTGTCGATCAAGTTTGGCGATATTCTGGTGGCCAAGGACGGCTGGCGTAATCCTGACTACAAGGAGGCAGAGGGTGCCGCCTATATGCAGCAGCCCGAACTGGTGATTGCGGTTGATATGGGGCTGGGCAGTGGCGAACGTTCGGTTTTCACCTGCGATCTGACCAACCGCTACATCGAAATCAACGCCGATTACCGCTCGTGAAAACGCTTTTGGTTGTTGCTGTGGCCTTGATTGATGCCGAAGGGCGGGTGCTTTTGGCGCAGCGCCCCGAAGGCAAATCCTTGGCTGGTCTGTGGGAGTTTCCCGGCGGCAAGGTCGAGCCCGGCGAAACCCCCGAGGCCGCGCTGATTCGCGAGCTGCACGAAGAGTTGGGCATTGATACCTGGCAGTCCTGTCTGGCACCGTTGACCTTTGCCAGCCACAGCTATGACGAGTTTCATCTGCTGATGCCACTGTTTGCTTGCCGCCGCTGGCAGGGCATTCCCGCCGCGCAAGAAGGCCAAAATCTGGCTTGGGTGCGGCCGCAAAACTTGCGGGATTACCCGATGCCAGCCGCTGATCTGCCGCTTATCCCCATCCTGCGGGACTGGTTATAGTTGCGACAGATTTATCCTTTTGCGCCTAAAACTCTCCTTAGATCGTATGTGCGTTTTTCAGCCTGACCCATAGTATTAAGAAGTAATTAGGGTTTGGGGTGCAGAATGCTACGGACTATTGCTGTTGGAAGTTGTGTATCGATTCAAGGTCTGCTGGTGGCTCAGATGGCCGATGGGAAAATCATGGTCAAGGTCGATGAAAGAACCTTTGTCGGATACCCCGTCACACAAAGCAAAGCTGCGTAAATCGCCAAGACAAAAGAAAAAGGCCGGAACGCGTTCCGGCCTTTCTTTATTTCTGTTTGGCTTTGATCAAGCCAGCGTGCGCTGAACTTCTTCGCGCTCAAAGATCTCGATGACATCGCCTGCGCGGATGTCTTCGTAACGCTCAAACGCCATGCCGCATTCTTGACCCGAGATCACCTCTTTGACCTCATCCTTGAACCGCTTCAGCGTCTTCAGCGTGCCTTCGTGGATCACAACGTTGTCGCGCAGCAGACGCACCCCAGCCGAACGGCGTGCAACGCCTTCGGTGACCAAGCAGCCTGCAACCTGACCAATGCCGGTGACCTTGAACACTTCCTTGATCTGCGCATAACCGATGAAGGTTTCGCGGATCTCGGCTTTCAACAGGCCAGAGGCAGCGGCTTTGATGTCGTCAACCAAATCATAGATGATCGAATAGTAGCGAAGCTCGACCCCCTTCTGATGCGCCGAGTTCCGTGCCGAAGCATTTGCCCGCACGTTAAAGCCGATGATCGGGCATTTGCTGGCTTCGGCCAAGGAGACGTCGGTATCGGTGATCGCCCCCACGCCATAAGACAGCACGCGCACACGCACCTCGTCGTTGCCAACCTTTTCCAAGGCCTGCACGATCGCTTCAGCAGAGCCCTGCACGTCGGCTTTGACGATGATCGGCAGTTCGGCCACGTCTTGGTCGGCTTTGGCTTTCGCCATCAGCTGTTCCAGCGTCGTTGCAGCGCCAATCGCGGCGCGCTTGTCCTTGGCGGATTTGGCGCGGTAATCGGCGATTTCACGCGCCTGCGCTTCAGTTTCCACCACATTCAGCGTGTCACCTGCCGAAGGCGTGCCCGAAAGGCCAAGCACTTCAACCGGAACGGACGGGCCTGCATGGTCAACGCGCTCGCCCTGATCGTTGATCAAAGCCCGCACCTTGCCCCATTGCTCGCCGACGACAAAGATATCGCCTTTGTTCAGCGTGCCGTTCTGGTGCAGAACGGTCGCAATCGGGCCGCGACCAACGTCAAGCTTGGCTTCGATCACAGCGCCCGAGGCATTGCGGTTCGGGTTGGCGCGCAGTTCCAGAATTTCGGCCTGAAGCGCGATTGCTTCCAGCAGATTGTCCAGGCCCATGCCAGTTTTCGCTGAAACCTCAACGTCTTGCACATCGCCAGACATCGCTTCGACAACGATTTCATGTTGCAACAGATCGGTCCGCACCTTGGTGGCATCGGCACCGTGCTTGTCCATCTTGTTGATGGCCACAATCATCGGCACTTTGGCAGCCTTGGCATGGGCAATCGCTTCGATGGTTTGCGGCATAACCGCGTCATCTGCTGCAACCACCAACACGACAATATCCGTCACCTGAGCCCCGCGCGAGCGCATCGAGGTAAAGGCAGCGTGGCCAGGAGTGTCAAGGAAGGTCAGCTTTTGACCCTTGTCGGTCACAACTTGATACGCGCCGATATGCTGGGTGATGCCGCCGGCTTCGCCCTGAACCACATTTGCCTTGCGCAAAGCGTCCAAAAGCGAGGTTTTGCCGTGGTCAACGTGGCCCATGATGGTGATCACAGGCGGACGCGTTTCCAGATCAGCGGCAGCGTCTTTGGTCTGTTCGATGGCTTGCTCAACGTCAGCATCCGACACGCGCACGACTTTGTGGCCGAATTCTTCGATCACAAGTTCGGCGGTATCCGCGTCAATCGCTTGGTTCATCGTGACCATCATGCCCATTTTCATCAGGCTTTTGACCACATCTGCAGCCCGCTCTGACATGCGGTTTGCAAGTTCAGAAACGGTGATCGATTCGGGCAGTTGCACGTCGCGGAACTGCTTTTCAGGCTTGTTGCCAAAACCCATTGCCTTTTGGCGGGCTTTTTCCTGCTTGCGCTTCATCGCAGCCATCGAGCGGGTGCGACCGCCCTCGCCTGCAAGCGCGTCGTTCAGGGTCAGCTTGCCCGAGCGGCGACCTTCGTCACCGGCCTTGGCTTTGGCATTGCGCTCGCGCTCTTCGCGCTCGCGGTCGGTTTTGTTGCGCGCTGGCGCAAGGCCGGGCTTGGCGCCCATTGGTGCGCGGGCAATCGCATCATCGACCGCAGGTGCGGCAGGGGCTGGGTTGCGTGCAGGGCGGCCATCGGCGGCGGGCTTTTCAGCTGCTGCAGGTTGCGCTGGCTGGCGACGGGTCGTGCCCAGCACGTCTGCTTTGCGCTGAACCGCTCTGGCAGCGGCCTCGGCGGCAGCTTCGGCGCGCAGACGCTCTTCCTCTGCGGCTTTGGCGCGCGCAGCCTCAATACGTTCACGCTCTTCGCGTTCTTTAGTTTCGGCTTCGTCGCGCTTGCGGGCGCGCTCTTCTTCGCGTTCGCGCTCATCTTCTGCGCGGCGGGCTGCGTCTTCGGCCTCGCGGGCCTTGGCCACACGAAGCGCCGCCAGACGGCGTTCCATTTCGGCATCGGTGATGCCTGCGGGCCGCTTGGAAGGGTCACCCAGATGGGATGCCGTTCCGGCAGCCGCTGGGGCGCCAGGCGTGCCCGGCTTTGCCACCGGCACGACCACGCGTTTACGCTTGGTCTCTACAACAACGCTCTTCGTGCGGCCGTGGGAGAAGCTTTGCTTCACCTGACCGGAACGAGGTGCGCCACCCAGGCCGAGGGGTTTTTTGCCGTCTGTATCGCTCATGCGTCCTACGTATCCTTCAAGGCGGTCTCGCCGCCATCCTGCTCTTCGATTTGCAAACGCAAACCAGAAAGCCTTGCCGCTTCCTCTACAACACGCGTCGTGAGTCCACCAGCCGCAAGCGCGGCGTGTATCGCACGTTCGCGCCCGAAAGCCAAACCCATTTCCTCGGCAGACAGAAAGCCAATAAAGCTGTTGTCTCCGTCGGGCGCGCGCAGTTTCGTTTTGCCGCGTTCAGACCCGTTGGATGCCTGTATCAGCACCCGAACTTTGTCTTTTTGCAGCCATTCCTTGACCTTTTCATAGCCCATGACGGCCCCCGAGGCCTTGCGAGCCAAAGAGATCAGGTCAATCACACGTCGCAACATCAGCGCTTCTACCAGATCGGCCAGATCGTCTGGCACTTTCACTGGCTGACGGGCGGCGCGGGCAAAAAGCCCCTTTTTCGCCGCCTTATCAATCGCTGCACGCTCTGCCGTGACATAGAATCCTCGTCCCGGAAGGCGCCCCAAAATATCGGGCACCACCATATCATCCGGACCAAGACAAAAGCGGATCAGACCCGCTTTTGGCTGAACTTCCCCGGTCGCAATACATTTGCGTTCCGGGTCGTCGAGTAATTTTTCACGGCCACCGCGTGTCAAGGTATTCCCCGAGCCCTTCTATCAGGCCTCGGCCTCCTCTTCGTCGATCTCTTCCACTTCAGCAGATGCCAATTCGGTCGGATCGACCCAGCCCAGCATAACCCGAGCTGTCATGACCAGATTTTGCGCTTCTTCCAAGGAAACGTCAAACTTCTCAAGAACACCTTCGTCCTTTTTCCGCTGACCGTTTTCTGTGGTCCAACCGCCAGCCAGTTCCCAATCGGCGCAGGTCGCGAAATCTTCCAGCGTCTTGATGCCATCCAGCGCAAGCGCTTCCAGCATTTGGGGGGTAAGGCCTTCAAACTCAACAAGACTATCTTCAACGCCCATTGCACGCGCAGCTTCCATCGCCTTGGTATTGGCGGCTTCCAGATATTCGCGGGCACGGGTTTGCAGCTCGCCTGCGGTGCCTTCGTCAAAGCCGTCGATCGACAAAAGCTCGTCGATTTCGACATAGGCGACTTCTTCCAGATTGGTAAAGCCTTCGGCAACCAGCAGCTGCGCCATCATCTCGTCGATATCCAGCGTGTCGATGAACAGCTTGGTGCGTTCAGCGAATTCTGCCTGACGGCGTGCCGATTCGTCGGTTTCGGTGACGATATCAATATCAAGGCCGGTCAGTTGCGAGGCCAGACGCACGTTCTGACCACGGCGACCAATCGCCAGCGACAGCTGTTCGTCTGGAACCACGACTTCGATCTTGCCCGCTTCTTCGTCGATCACAACTTTCGACACTTCGGCAGGCTGCAGCGCGTTCACAAGGAAGGTCGCCTGATCGGCGTTCCACGGAATAATGTCGATTTTCTCGCCTTGCAATTCATTGACAACGGCCTGCACACGGCTGCCGCGCATACCGACGCAAGCGCCAACTGGATCAATCGAATTGTCGAAAGAAATCACGGCGATTTTCGCGCGCGAGCCTGGGTCACGGGCAACGGCCTTGATCTCGATGATGCCATCATAGATTTCTGGCACTTCCATCTTGAACAATTCCGCCATGAACTGCGGGTCGGTGCGCGACAAGAACACCTGCGGGCCACGGGCTTCGCGGCGCACGTCTTTGATATAGCAGCGAATACGGTCGTTCGGGCGATAGCTTTCGCGGCCAATTTTTTCGTTGCGGCGCAGAATCGCTTCGCCACGGCCAATATCGACGATGATATTGCCATATTCCTCGCGCTTGACCTGACCGTTAATGATCGTGCCCTTGCGGTCTTTGAATTCTTCATACTGACGATCACGCTCGGCTTCGCGGACCTTTTGCAAGATTACCTGCTTGGCCGATTGCGCAGCGATTCGGCCCAGATCAACCGGCGGCACTTCGTCGATGATCTCATCGCCGATGCTTGGGTCTTTCAGGTGGTCTTTAGCCTGCTTGACGGTCAGTTGTGCGTGGTGGTTTTCAACCTCGTCATCGCCCACAACGGTGCGGATGCGCGCAAAGGTGGCGCGGCCGGTCTTGCGGTCAATGTTGACGCGAATATCCATATCTGCGCCGTAACGCGACTTGGCGGCCCGCGCGAGGCTGTCCTCCATCGCTTGGATCACCAGTTCGGGATCGATCATCTTCTCGCGGGCGACAGCCTCGGCGGTCTGGAGAAGTTCAAGCTGGTTTGCAGAAGTAATCGCCATCGGAAGTCTCCGGTCCTAGTGTTTGGTTGCTTCGGGCGCGTCATCACTGTCGTCGCCCTCGGTTTCTTGGATTTCGTCAAACTCTGATTCGTCATAGGCACCGCTGACCTTTTTCTGACGCAGCATCTCGGTGATCAGATCGTCGGTCAGGATCAGTTTGGCATCAGACAGCCAATCGAATTGCAGGCCGATGGTCACAGGTTCTGCGCCATCTTCCAGTTCGATCAGCACTTCTTCGCCCTCGACACCCGCCAGCATGCCCTTAAAGCGGCGGCGGCCGTCGATCAGCTCGGTGGTTTCAATGCGGGCTTCCCAGCCTTTCCACATCTCGAAGTCTTTCAGACGGGTCAGCGGACGGTCGATCCCGGGCGAAGAAACTTCCAGAACAAAGTTTTCCTCGATCGGGTCTTCAACATCGAGCACTGCCGAAACAGCAAGCGAGATTTCGCCGCAATCATCAACAACGATCCCGCCTTCGGGGCGGTCGGCCATGATTTGCAGCGTGCGGGTGGCTCCGCCCATCAGGCGAATGCGCACAAGTTCAAAGCCCAAGCCTTCGATCACGGGCGTGACGATATCGGCAAGGCGACGATCCATAGCGGTTTTGGCGATCAGATCAGACATGGTGTCCTAAAAACAAAAAACGGGCCGACAGGCCCGTATGTGACTTGCGGTAGCTTCAGGTTTGGACCCTGAAGCAGCTGTTGTTCGGCATATAGGCCGGAATGCGCATGGATGCAAGGCTATCATATTTGGCAATTCTGCGCAGGCCCCGATTTCCAGCGCCGATCCGAACCAAAGCACAACTTGGCAATGTCTCGGTTCAAAGCGGGGCTGGCAAATGTTGTCTACATTTCTGGAGCGTGCGTTGGCGGTGAAACAATAGCGGCATTCTGTTTCATCAGACTGCGAACGCCGCCCACATTCGACGAAGGTGCATCGATTTCGCCATTGCTGCCCGCCATGATGCGCAATTGAACCGCCGTTTGCGTATTGGGAAGCGTGTATCCAAGCCGCTTTTCTTGGCCTTGATCCAATTCGGCCCGAATGAAATCCATATCGGACGTATTGATCGGATCAATCGGACGTGGCGCATACAAACCACGGACTTTTCTGCCGCGATCATAAATAACCGGGTCAAAATGCGACCTGCGCGCCAGGCCAAAAACCGAGGCAAGAAAAACCAAAAGAGCTTTCGGATTTGCCAGCACATCTTCGTAGCGCAGATGCAGACAGTTTTCGAAACTGCTGTGCAGATTTCTAAAACTGGCGATTTTTGCGTTCCGCATGTGAATGGCATTGCTAAAGCGCTTACGGGTTTTTGGGTCGCGCTCTGCCAGAATTTCGCTGCCCCAAAGCGGGCTTTCAGGCGTCACACCAAATCCGAGGTCGTCTACAACCGAAATCCATTCAGCACGAATAAACTCGGAAAACGACAGACCGCGCATGCTTGGAACTGCATGCCAGGGCATACGGTGCAGGCTTTGTAACCAGGCAATAGGATCGCGGTAGACCACAACCGCCAAGACATCATCAGGAGAGACCATCAGGTTTGGAAAACCATGTTTCCAACCAAAATCCTTTTCATCGCGCGGGTCATATAAAGGCCTGTGGTCGCCATAGGTCAGCAAATTATTGTGAATGAGGGCATTTACATAATTTGTGCCAGAATTTCGCTGGCCAAAGACATAGACAGAGCGGATCGGATGGTTGGTTCTTGCGAGCGAAATTATGGGGGGTCTCATTTGAACCTTACTGAACTTGTTAACACTACGTGACCTCTGCCTATGGTCCGAAACAGCCAAAACTAGGGCAAAACTATGAATTAAAAGTTAAGCTAGAACAGGCTTAACGAATTTTAAAGTCTTTGATTTTTCATCTCGCGCAGCCGGTCTGTTGCGGCAACCAAGGCCTCACTTATTCCAGGCTCTGAAAGGGCATGCCCAGCAAGCGGAATCAGCTGTAATCGAGCCTTTTCCCATCCCGAAGCCAGCTTATGGGCCGAAACAGGTGGGCAGATCATATCGAATTGACCCTGCACAATATCGGCAGAAATGTGTTCGATGCGGCCACGATTTTTCAAGATCCAGCCATCTTCTTTCAGAAAAGCCGCGTTGACAAAATAGTGATTCTCCAGCCGAGCAAAGGCGCGGGCATGGTCTGAGGGGCCGTCACCGACAAATCCAATGTTTTGCACCGAAGCCAGCGCGTTTTCCCAAGCCGCCCAGGTGCGCGCGGCTTTTTGTTCTTCCATGGCAATGCCGCTGAACAGGCGACGATGATAGGCCGCGATAAAATCGTCCTGCTCTTCGGGGGGAATCGGCGCGGTAAAGCGTGCCCAAAGCTCGGGGTAAAATGCTGCTGCACCACCGCCATAGAACCAATCAAGCTCGGCTTGGGTCGCCAAAAATACGCCACGCAACACCAAATGGCGCACCCGCGTGGGGTGGCTGATGGCGTAGATCAGCGCCAAGGTCGCACCCCAGCTGCCGCCAAAGACCACGAATTGCTGAATCTGCAGCGCCTGCCGGATCGATTCGATATCCCGGATCAGGTGCCAAGTGGTGTTATGTTCGACCGTCGCCAAGGGCCGCGAGCGGCCGCAGCCGCGCTGATCAAACAGCACCACGCGAAAGATTGCAGGATCAAAATAGCGCCGCATCGGCGGGCTGCAGCCGCCGCCCGGGCCGCCGTGAAGCACAATTACAGGAATGCCCTGCGGATTGCCACATTGCTCGACATAGATGCGATGGCCATCGCCCATATCCATCATCCGCTGATCGAAGGGGTCGACCGGCGGGTAAAGATATTCAACTGCGCGCTTTTGACCTGATCTATGGTCCATAATCGTCCTATATGTTGGCAATAGACTGCGCCGCCAAAAGCCGGTGCGCAAGGAGTTCTGATGCAAAAAACCAACACAATCGACCCTGCCGAGGTGGCAAAGTTCGAAGCGATGGCTGCCGAATGGTGGGATACCGAAGGCAAATTCAAGCCGCTGCACCTGATGAATCCCTGTCGTTTGGATTACATCACCAGCCAGATCGCTGCCGAATTTGATCGGGATTTGACCCAAGCCTTGCCCTTTGCCGGCTTGCGGATCTTGGACATTGGCTGCGGTGGTGGTTTGCTGTCAGAACCGATGGCGCGGCTGGGGGCCGAGGTTGTCGGGGCAGATGCCGCAGCGCGCAACATTCCCGTGGCGCAGATCCACGCCGCCCAATCGGGGCTAAGCATCGACTATCGCCACACCTCCGCCGAAGCCTTGGCCGAGGCGGGTGAACAGTTTGATGTGGTGCTGAATATGGAAGTGGTCGAGCATGTGGCCGACCCCTTGGGCTATTTGACCGCCTGCCAGCAGCTTTTGCGGCCGGGGGGGCTGATGATTTGCTCGACCCTGAACCGCAATGCAAAAAGCTTTGCCATGGCGATTATCGGGGCGGAATGGGTGATGCGCTGGCTGCCCAAGGGCACGCATGATTGGGCCAAGTTCATCACGCCAGACGAGCTTTATGCGCTGATCGTAGGTGCCGGGCTGGAGCCGGTGGATCGCAAGGGCATGGTGTTTAACCCGATCAGCTGGAAATGGAGCGTTTCGGCGCGCGATCTGTCGGTGAATTATGTCACGGCGAGTGTGAAGCGGGCCTGAGGGGCTTGCCTGAGCGAGAGCGCCGCCGGGGCTGTTGAAGCCTCCGGCGGGGATATTTAGGCCAAGATGAAAGCCTTAAGCGTTTGAGGATTGGGCCCAGAGGTTGATGTCTTTTTCCTCAGCTATGGCTTGGATCTGGGCGAGTTCCTCGGCGGTGAAATCGAGGTTTTCGATGGCTTTGGCACAGTCGATGACCTGTTCGGCTTTGGACGCACCAATCAGGGCCGAGGTGATGCCGCCGCCGCGCAGCACCCAGGCGATGGACATTTGCGCCAAGGTTTGGCCGCGGCTTTGGGCAAGATCGTTGAGTTTTCGCACCGAGGCCAAGGCTTTGGTCACCACCGCAGGATCGAGCGATTTGTCTTGGGTGGCGCGGCTGCCTGCGGGGATGCCGTTGAGGTATTTATCGGTCAGGATGCCTTGGGCCAGTGGCACGAAGGCGATGGAGCCAAGCCCCAGGTCGGTCAAGGTGTCTTTGAGCCCATCGGTTTCAATCCAGCGGTTGAGGATATTATAGCTGGGCTGATGGATCACAAAAGGCGTGCCGAGGCGTTTAAGGATGGCATAGGCTTCACGGGTGCGCTGGGCGTTATAGCTGGAGACACCGGCGTAAAGCGCGCGACCCGAGCGCACGATTTGATCCAGCGCGCCCATGGTTTCTTCAAGCGGCGTATTGGGATCGAAGCGGTGGGAATAGAAAATATCGACATAGTCGAGGCCCATACGTTTCAGCGATTGATCGCAAGAGGCCAGCAAGGATTTGCGGCTGCCCCATTCGCCGTAGGGCCCGCTCCACATATCGTAGCCGGCTTTGGAGGAGATGATCAGCTCGTCGCGGTGATCGCGGAAATCCTTGCGCAAAATCTCGCCAAAGGCGGTTTCGGCAGAGCCGGGGGGTGGGCCGTAGTTATTGGCCAGATCGAAATGGGTGATGCCGTGATCAAAGGCGGTTTGGCAGATTGCGCGTTTGGTGGCATGGGGGGTGTCTTCGCCAAAGTTGTGCCAGAGGCCAAGCGAGATCGCGGGCAGTTTCAGCCCTGAAGCACCGCAGTGGCGGTAGATCATGCGGTCGTAACGGGTTTCGGCGGCGGTATACATGGGCGGGTCCTTTGGGTCAGTCGGGTGGCAGGTCTTTGCTGCGCTACACCTATCGCACAAAGCTGCGAGGGCAAGCGGTGCAAGCAGATGTGACCTTGGCTTGCGTTGTGCTTTGCGGGCCGGCAGGCCATACTGTGGATAACAAGGTCGGAGTTTCTATGAGGCGCGTCAGGGGCAGGGCAATCGTGACTGGAATGGCAGTTGCTGGGCTGCTGTGCTGTCAGCCGGCTGTGGCGCTGGAGCGATTGGATTTCGCGGTGACGGCGGGGCCCGCGGCGCTGGAGGGCGCTTTGCGGGCGGGATCGGTGTTGCTGGCCTCGCAAAAGGCCGGAAAGGTCTCGGCGCAAGAGGTTTTTGCGGATGCCCGTGCGGAATATGGCGCCTTGCTTGCAACGCTTTATGCGCGCGGCCATTACTCTGCGGTGATCCACGTATATCTTGATGGTGTCGAGGCGGCAGCGATTGCGCCTTTAAGCGCGCCGAAGTCGATTTCGGTGGTCAAGGTTGCTGTAGAAGCTGGGCCGGTCTTTGAATTTTCAGGCGCGGATCTGGCACCTTTGGCAGCAGCAACGGTTTTGCCGAAAGGCTTTGCATTGGGCCAGCCTGCCGAAAGCGGCGTTGTGATACAGGCGGTGACAGAAGCTGTGACGGCTTGGCGGGCGCTGGGCTATGCCAAGGCGAAAGTGGCGGAACAGAGCCTGATTGCCGATCATCAGGCCAGCAGCTTGGCGGCAAATATCACCCTCAATCCGGGACCAAAGCTGCGGTTTGGCGGCTTGCAGATCGAGGGCGCCGAGCAGATGAAGCTGACCCGTCTGCGCGCGATTGCGGGTCTGCCAGAGGGGCAGCTGTTTCGCCCGCGCGATGTGGACACCGCGGCGCAGCGCTTGCGGCGCACCGGCGTGTTCAAATCGGTGACGCTGGTTGAAGATGACACCATCACCGCGCCGGATCTGCTGGGCATTACCGCCAAATTGGTCGAGGAAAAGCGGCGGCGCTATAGCTTTGGCGCCGAGATTGCCAGCGCTGACGGCCTGTCGCTGACCGGCCAATGGCTGCACCGAAATCTGTTTGGCGGCGCAGAGCGGCTGACTTTTGACGGCGCAATCAAGAATATCGGCACCAAAAACGGTGGTGTTGACTATAGCTTTGGCAGCAGTCTTGCGCGCCCTGCCACCTTTGACGCTGATACCACACTGACCCTGGGCGCAGGCTTTGGCCGGCTACAAGAGGTGGATTACGATTCCAATTACCTTAGCGCCAGCCTTGGGCTAGAGCATATCTTTTCCGCCAAGCTGACCGGCACGGCGGCGCTGGCCTTTGATTATTCCCGTGTGACCGATAGCGGCGGCAAGACCCTGTATCGCGCTTTGTCCCTGCCGCTTGGCCTGGTTTGGGATCTGCGCGACAGCAAGACCGATCCGACCGGCAATTTCTATGCGGCGGCAGAGGTGAAACCGTTTCTGGGCTACGGCATCACCGACAGCGGCGCACGTGCCAGCTTGGATCTGCGCGGATATAAACACCTTGATGCCGGCCGTCGCTTTGTTCTGGCGGCGCGGCTGCAGGCGGGAGCGGTTTTTGGCGCAAGCCTTGCCGGAACGCCGCGCGATTATCTGTTTTATTCTGGCGGGCCGGGCACGGTGCGGGGGCAGCCCTATCAGTCCTTGGGCGTCGATGTGCTGCGCAACCGATCAAACATTGCCTTTTCGACCGGCGGTCAGGCCTTTGTTGGCGGTTCGTTCGAGGCGCGGGCAAAAGTGACAGAGTCTTTGGGGCTTGTTGGATTTTTCGACATCGGGCGGGTGGATGCGCGCCAGTTCTTTAAGGCGGGCGACTGGCATTCAGGCGCGGGGCTGGGCCTGCGTTATGCCACCCCTGTCGGGCCGATCCGGCTGGACGTGGCGCTGCCGGTGGGCGGCAGCACCGGGGCCGGGGCGCAGATCTATGTTGGTTTGGGGCAATCGTTTTGAAGCGGATTATAATTGCCATTTTTACCATGTTAGTGCCGCTTTTTGCGACCGCCCAAACCGATGGCCGTGATTATCTGACCGCGTTTCTAGAGGAGTCGCTGTCTGGGGCGGGCCGCAAGGTGACGGTCACCGGATTTCAGGGCGCGCTGTCCTCTACCGCCAGTCTGGAGAGTCTGACGATTGCCGATGACCAAGGGGTTTGGCTAAGCCTGCGCGGCGTCAATCTGGATTGGAGCCGGTCTTCCTTGCTGCGTGGCGCCGTGGTGGTGACGGCGCTGACTGCCAAGGATATTGAGCTTGTGCGTCTGCCAATCGCCTCGGCTGCGGCCAAGCCCGAGGCGGGCCAGTTTTCCCTGCCTGAACTGCCAGTGTCGATCAGCATCGGCAAGATCATGGCCGACCACATCAGCCTTGGGCCGACGGTCCTGGGCCAAGCGGTGGAGGCGAAGCTGCAAGCCTCGATTCAGCTTGGCGGCGGCGAGGCGGCGGCCAACTTGTTGCTGCAAAGATCAGGCGCGGGGCCGCAGGGGAAAATTGCGCTGACTGTCAGCTATACCAATCGGGATCAGCGGCTAAATGTTGATCTGCTGGCCGAAGAGGGTGCAGGCGGGCTTGCGGCGGTGAAATTGGGTCTGCCCGAGGCGCCCTCGCTGTCTTTAAGCATCAAGGGCGACGGGCCTTTGACCGATTTTACGGCTGATATTGGCCTGCAAAGCGATCAGACTGATCGCCTGCGCGGCAAGGTGGTGCTGACCGGCGCAGAGGGCGGCGGGCAAGGCTTTGCGGCCGATCTTTCGGGCGATATGGCGCCGCTGTTTTTGCCCGACTATGCCGCGTTTTTCGGCAATCGGGTCACCCTGCAGCTTGCCGGCACACGAGCGGCGGATGGTGGGCTGAACCTGCCGCAGTTTCATCTAAGCGCGCAGGCGCTGCAGGTGGACGGCGCGCTTTTTGTCAAATCTGATGGGCTGCCGCAAAGCTTTGCGCTGACGGGCCGCATTGCCGATCCTGCGGGGGATGCGGTGCTGTTGCCGCTGGCCACAGCGCAGCAGCTGCGGGTTGGCAGCGCCGATCTGGAATTGTCTTATGATGCGGCGCAGGGCGAAGGCTGGGCGGGTAAGATCGCCATTTCTGGCCTTGTCAGAGACGATTTCCGCGCAAGCGCCCTGTCGCTTGACGGCTCGGGGCGGATCGCGCGGGTGGCGGGCAAGCGGCAGGTTGGTGGCAGTTTCCGCTACAGTGCCGAAGGGCTTAATCCGCGCGATCAGGCCTTGGCGCGCGCTTTGGGGTCAGTGCTCTGGGGCGATGCGCTGGGCTATTGGCGCGAAGGCGCGGGCAGCCTGACGATTGGGCGCATGAGGCTGCAGGGCGAGGACTATGCAGCCCAAGCCTCGGGCCAGATCACGGGACTTGCGGGCGCTTTTGCCATCAGCGGGCAGGCAAGCGCCCAAATGCAAGATCTGTCGCGGCTTTCGGGTCTGACGGGGCGTGGTTTGGGCGGGGCGGCGGATGTCACCCTGACCGGCAGCGGCAGCCCGATCACCGGGGCTTTTGATCTGCAAGCCACCGCCAAGGGGCAGGACATGCGCGCAGGGGTCGCGCAGTTGGACTCCCTATTGCGCGGGCCAGCTCGGCTGACCGCTTCGGTGCTGCGCGACACCACGGGCGTTGCTTTGCGCGAGATGACGTTGCAGGCGCAAAGCCTGACCGCAAGCGCGCAGGGGCAGCTTGCCTCGGCGGGCAGCGATGTGACGGCGACGCTGAACTTTACCGATCTGCAAAGCCTTGGCGCGGGCTATCGGGGCAGCCTGTCGGGCAAGGCGCATCTGACCGGCACGCAGGCAAAGGCGCAGATGACGCTGACGGCCACGGGCCAAGATCTGCGGCTGGGGCAGGCGCAGATCGACAGCCTGCTGGCAGGGCCGTCACAGCTGGCGCTTGACCTGGCGATGAACGCGGGTCAGCTGCAGATCAACCGCGCCGATCTTAGCAATCCGCAGCTGCGCGTGACAGCCAGCGGCGCGCTGGATGGCAGCCTGCAGCGCGTGAAGTTGGATGCAAGGCTCGCCGATCTGGCGCTGTTGCTGCCCGAATTTCCGGGGCCGCTGACGGTGACAGGCACCGCGGCGCAAGATGCCAAGGGCACCAGCCTGGATCTGACGGCAAAAGGGCCGGGCCAGATTGACGCAAGCGTTCAGGGCAGCCTTACCCAGGGCTTTGACACCGCAGATCTGGTGATCAAAGGTCAGGCGCGGGCGGCTTTGGCCAATGCCTTTATCGCGCCGCGCAGCGTGTCTGGTCAGCTTGGCTTTGATCTGCGGCTGAAAGGGCCGTTGCAGCTGGCTTCCCTTTCGGGGCCGGTGACGCTCAGCCAAGGCCAGCTTGCTGATCCGGCGCTGAAATTCTCGCTGCGCAATATCTCGGCACAGCTTGGCTTGCAGTCGGGGCGGGCGGTGGTGGCCTCTCGCTTGGATGTTTCCTCGGGGGGGCGGGTTGCGGTTCAGGGCACCGCCGAGCTTCGCGCGCCCTATGCCGGCGATCTGACGGTTGATCTGCAAAGCGTCATCCTGCGCGATCCTGATCTTTACGAGGCGCGGCTGAACGGCCAGCTGGGTATAACAGGCCCGCTGACGGGCGGCGCGCAGATTGCGGGCCGCATTGCGCTGAATGAGACCGAGTTGCGTGTGCCTTCAACCGGCGTAAGCGGCGCTTCGGGCTTGCCTGATCTGCGCCATATCAACGAGCCTGCCGCGGTTTATGCCACCCGTGCGCGGGCAGGGCTGATTGCGCAGGCGAAACCCAGCAGCGGGGGCGGCGCGGGCTTTGGGCTGGATGTGGTGCTTTCGGCCCCCAGCCGGCTGTTTGTGCGCGGGCGCGGGCTTGATGCTGAATTGGGTGGCGAGCTGCGTCTGACCGGCACCACCAATGCCGTGGTGCCGATTGGTGCCTTTAGCCTTATTCGCGGCCGTCTGGATATTTTGGGCAAGCGGCTGGATCTGACCGAGGCGCTTTTGCAGATGCAGGGCACGCTGACGCCCTATGTTCAAATCGCTGCGACGACGCAAAACGATGGCATCACCTCGGGCGTCAGTATCATTGGTCCGGCCTCTGACCCCGTGGTCAGCTTTACTTCGGTGCCAGAGCTGCCCGAAGAAGAAGTGGTGGCGCAACTGCTGTTTGGCCGCGGATTGCAAACTTTGTCACCGTTTCAGGCGCTGCAGCTTGCCAGCGCCGTAGCCACTTTGGCGGGGCGCGGCGGCGATGGCGTGATCGCAAAGCTGCGCAAGGGCGTGGGGTTGGACAATCTGGATGTAAAAACCGGTGCCGATGGGTCGACCCAAGTGACGGCGGGCAAATATATCAGCGAAAAGGTCTATTCCGAAGTCACCGTCGATCAGCAGGGCCAAAGCCAGATCAACCTGAACCTTGATATCAGCAAATCCATCAAGCTGCAGGCCAAGGCGGGATCGACAGGCAGCACCGGGCTTGGGGTGCTGTTGCAAAAAGATTACTGATCCGGCTCGCCGTTCAACTCGGCATCAACGGCTGCGCCCAACAGCACGGCATAGGCGCTGACATAAAGCCAGATCAGCAGCACCACCACCGCCCCGATAGAGCCGTAAACCCGGTTATAAGACGGGAAATTCGCCAGATACAGCATAAAGCTGCGGGTGGCGAAAAACCACAACACCACCGCCACCAGCAGCCCCCAAGACAAAAGCGGCGTGCGGCTGGTGGTGTAATTTGGCCCCAGCCGATAGGCCAGACCCACCGCCAGCACCCCCGCCACAATGCCCAAGGCCAGATTGGTTTCCGCCAAGGCAAAGCGTTGGGCAATATCGGGCAGATAGGCCACGATCAGCGGCAAGATCACCGCGATTGTCATCGCCGACAGCACCATGCCCACCAAAACAAAGGTCAGCACCAAGGCGCGCAGCTGGTGCAGATGACCCGAGCGGTTCGGCAAATGATGAATGGCATTCAGCCCGCGCATCAGCGCCGCCACCCCTGCGCGCGCCGACCACAGCGCCAGCGCGGTCGAAGCCAGCGTCGTCAACCCCAGATTGCCGCTGTTCACCGCAAGCAAAGCGGTGATCTGATCGGAAATCAGGCTAAAGGCCTCGGGCGGCAAAAACCCTTTCAGCAGTGCGACTTCTTGTTGAATAACCACAGGATCAGAGACGAATCCCCAGATGGCGATGATCGCCGCTGCCGCAGGGAAAATCGCCAGAAAGGCGTAAAACGCCACGCCTGCTGCGATCAGGTCGATCTCGGCCTGCTCGATCCGGCGATAGTAGCCCAGCAAAGCCGTGCGCAGGCGCAGGGGAAGCAGCTGCCACATCCTTAGCTGTCGTCCCGTTCCAGCCGCAGCCGCATTTCGCGCAGCACCGGCAGCACGGCGCGCACACGCTCTTGGCCCAAAGCCTTGACCACCTCGCCAATCAGCGGCGCAACCGAGGCGACGGCGGCATCGCGCGCTTGGCGGCCCGAGGGCGACAGTGCGACAAACTTTTGCCGCGCATCATCCCAATCGGGGCGCACATGCACATGGCCCGCCCATTCCAGTTTCGCAAGCGTATTGGTCATCGCGCCGCGGGTGACATGAAAGGCGCGGGCAAGCTGGGCTGGCGTGCGTTCATCATTCAACCGCGCAAGATGGTTCAGAACCGAGAAATGCGACAGCTCCATGCCCTTTGGCAGGGCCTTGGAGATTCGGTTGCGCGCCAGCTGATCGGCCATGAACAGCTCGCCAAACAAAGTGATAGCCAGATCGTCGGTCTTATCTGTCATGGCCCGGTGAACTCGCGGTCATGGTGCAGGCTGGGCACGCGGCCCCGCGCCTTGGCGACCTGGGTCAGGTCAAGATCGGCAAAGGTCACGCCGGTCTCGGTGCCGCCATCGGCCAAAACCTCGCCCCAAGGCGCGACCACAAGCGAATGGCCATAGGTGTTGCGGCCCTTGCCTTTGGTTTCGGGATGAAAGCCGGTCTGCGCCGGTGCCAGCACAAAGCAGCCGGTTTCAATCGCCCGTGCGCGCAGCAAGACATGCCAATGCGCCGCCCCGGTGATGTGGTTAAAGGCGGCGGGCACGGTCAAAATCTGCGCCCCCGCCTGCCCCAGCCTGCGAAACAGCTGCGCAAAGCGCAGATCATAGCAGACCGAAAGCCCGATTTTGCCAAAGGGCGTCTCGGCCAAAACCGCCGCAGAACCGGGCCGGTAACCCGCCGATTCGCGGTACATTTCGGTTTCCGATACATTGACGTCAAACATATGGATCTTGTCATAGCGCGCCGCAATCTCGCCCGAAGGCGCGATCAGGAACGACCGATTGGCAAAGCGCCCATCGGCATCCTGGGTCAAAAGCCCAAGCGAGCCGATCAACAGCCAAACCCCCAAGGCCTGCGCCTCGGCCCGCAGGGCGGCCAGGGTTTCATCCTCGGCCTCGTGCCGCAGATGGCTGCGCTGATGCGCGCGGTCTGACGATAGCATATTGGTGCATTCAGGCGTCAGCACAAAGCCAGCCCCCCCAGCCGCTGCCGCACGCAGGTGCTGCAGCGTTTGGGTCAGATTGGCGGCAGGATCATCGCCAACCGTCAATTGCACCAAGCCGACGCGCATCAGGCCAACATCGCGTCAAGCTTGCCCGACCGCTCTAGGGCATGCAGATCATCACAGCCGCCGATATGGCTGCCCGCGATGAAAATCTGCGGCACCGAGGTGCGGCCCGCACGTTGGGTCATCTTGGCGCGCAAGGCCGGATCGCCGCCAACGTCAATATCGGTAAAGGCCACGCCCTTTTTGGTCAGCAAGCCTTTGGCCGCGACGCAATAGGGGCAGGTGCGGGTGGTATAAATCTCGACAGCTTTCATCGCAGCATCCTTATGGTCAGAGGTGACTATAGGGATTTAGGCATCCTTAGCAACGCGCGCCAGTGCAAGAACAGATATCCCGATTGCGCCCTGTGCAATGCAGGCCTCTGCCGCAGCGGCAAAGGTGGCGCCAGAGGTCATCACATCGTCGATCAGCAGAATATGCCGTCCCTCGATCCGCTGGGCGCGCTGCGGATGGGCCGTCAAAGCCTCGGCCATATTGGCAAAGCGGTCATCGCGGCCGCGGCCCTCTTGGCTGTGAGTGTTGCGGCGACGAATCAGCAGATCGGGGCAATGCTCAAAGCCTGCTGCCCGTGCCAAACCCCGCGACAGCATCGCGGCTTGGTTATAGCGGCGCTTCAAAAGCCGCGTCCAATGCAGCGGAATCGGCGCCACCAGCATATTGGGCCGCAACAAGGGCTGTGCGGCGCGCAGCAACCAATCCGCCGCAGGTCGCGCCAGATCAAGCCTATCGCCATGCTTGAAAGCCAGAACCATCCGCCGCGCATTGTCTTTGTAAAGCAAGGCCGCCCGCCCCTGCGACCAAGGCCGCGCGATGGTCAGACAGTCATCGCAAAGCGCCTGCTGCTCTTCTGCGTCGCCCTGCAATGGCGTGCCGCATTGGTCGCAAACCAATCCGGCGATAAATGGCGTTTGCGCCCAGCAGGGACCGCACAGCCCGAAATCGGTGGTCACCCGCGCATCGCAGGTCAGGCACTGCGGCGGATAGATCATATGCAGCAGATCTTGCATTCCCATGCCACACTCCTATGGTCCGCGCCATGACGCCGCTTTTGACCGACCGCACCGCCTTGACCCTGCACCGCGCCCGCGCGACGGCGCTGTTTTTGCAAGAAGAGGCGGTGTTCGAAGTGCAGGATCGCCTGAGTGAGGTTAACAAAACCTTTACGGATGCGCGGATCGTCACCGGATTTCCGCAGCTTTGGCAGCCATACCAGACAATTCCCGATGCCGAGACCTTGGATCTGCAGCCCGAATCGCTTGATCTGGTGGTTCATGCCATGGCCTTGCATTGGGCCAATGACCCCGTGGGGCAATTGGTGCAATGTCGCCGCGCCTTGCGGCCGGATGGGCTGTTCCTGGGGCTGCTGTTTGGTGGCCAAACCCTGCACGAGCTGCGCGCAGCCCTTGCGCAGGCCGAAGCCGAGGTCACCGGCGGGCTGTCGCCGCGGGTGCTGCCGATGGCCGAGATCCGCGATCTGGGTGGTTTGCTGCAACGCGCAGGCTTTGCGTTGCCGGTGGCCGATAGCTTTGCCAAGACCGTGCTTTACCGCGATGCCACTCATCTGATGCGTGATCTGCGCGCCATGGGCGAAGGCAATGCGCTGCACGCGCGTCTGCGCCGCCCGACAAGCCGCGCCGTCTTTGATCGTGCCGCCCAGATCTATGCGCAAAGTTTCGCCACTGCCGAAAGCCTGATCCCTGCGACATTCGAGATCATCACCCTGACCGGCTGGGCCCCGCATGACACTCAGCAAAAGCCGCTGCGACCGGGATCAGCGATCTCGCGGTTGGAAGATGCGCTAAAGGTCGCAACGAAACCCAGTTGACCCAAGCCAAAGCTGCGTTATCTGGGGGGGAACAAGAGGAGTTGCTATGACCGATATTCCCGCAGGCACGGGCCGCCTTGCCCATGCCCCCGCTGATCACCCAACGGTGAAAGCGCCGAAGATCGGCGTTCTGCTGGCCAATCTTGGCACGCCAGACGGCTATGACTATTGGTCGATGCGGCGCTATCTGAACGAATTTCTATCGGACAAGCGCGTTGTCGATATCTCGGATTGGATCTGGCAGCCGCTGTTGCAGCTGATCATCTTGACCAAGCGCCCCTTCACCTCGGGCGCGAATTACAAGCTGATCTGGAACCACGAGAAAAACGAAAGCCCGCTGCTGACCATCACCAAAGACCAAACCGCAGCCATTGCTGCTGCGCTGAAGGCCAAGCATGGCGACGAAATTATGGTCGACTTTGCAATGCGTTACGGAAATCCGTCGACGCAGTCCAAGGTGCAGGCCATGGTGGCGGCTGGCTGCGAAAAGATCTTGTTCTTCCCGCTTTATCCGCATTACGCCGGGGCGACCTCGGCCACCGCAAATGACGCTTTCTTCGCGGCCTTGATGCGCGAAAAGCGCCAGCCAGCAGCGCGCACGGTGAAAGAATACTTTGACCATCCCGCCTATATCGAGGCTTTGGCGCAATCGGTGGAACGGGCCTATGCCGGGCTTGATCACCGCCCTGATGTGCTGGTGACCTCGTATCACGGCATGCCGATCCGCTATTTGATGGAGGGCGACCCCTATCATTGCCAATGTGCGAAAACCTCGCGGTTGCTGCGCGAACGGCTGGGCTGGGACAAGGGCGCGATTGACGTGACCTTTCAATCGGTCTTTGGTCGCGAAGAATGGCTGAAGCCTTATACGGTGAACCATGTCGCCGAATTGGCCAAGCAGGGCAAGAAGCGCATCGCGGTGATGGCGCCGGCGTTTTCCGCCGATTGCATTGAAACGCTTGAGGAAATCAACGGCGAGATCCGCGAATCCTTTGAACATGCGGGCGGTGAGGTCTTTACCTATATTCCCTGCCTGAACGACGAGGCCGCGCATATCGCCGCCCTGACCCAGGTGATCGAAGAGAATTTGGCGGGCTGGGTCTAACCCAGCTGTCGGGCTGCGCAAAAAGCAACGGCGCAAAAGAAAAGGACGGCAGGTTGCCCTGCCGCCCTTTCCAAGTTCTGACCAACGATTAGTTGGACGAAACTGCAGCTGCCAGAACAACCAACAACAGCAAAGGCACAACAATGCCGCTTGCCGAAGAAGAGGTGGACTGTGCAACAACTGCTGGTTCCATGGTAGGTTCTACCATGCCGCCAGCGAAAGCGGTGGAAGCGGCAACCGACAGAGCGGCAGCAAGAGCGATCTTTTTCATTTGTGTTCTCCAGTTTTAGCAAACCGCCGAATTCGCAGAGGCGACGGCCTGCACCCAAGAATATTCCTCGTAGGCCACATCTACCTTGCAACAGGGGTGAAAAGCAACTCTGACAAAATCGAAGGCGTAAAAGGACGCTCAAGTTTCGTCAATTTAGCAACACTTTTCCGCCATTTACCGCTTGGGTATGAAAAAGTGCTGGCCTACCCCTGTGCAGAGGCATGCGCACTGCAAAAGAATAGGCTTTCTTTCGCCCAGCATATCCCTTTGAGAAGTCGCTTTTTTCAGAGCAGCCGAACTTGGGTGCCAACCTTGGCCAGACCAAAAAGCTCGATGATATGTTCGTTATAAAGCCCAACGCAGCCACCCGAAGACCGACGCCCGATCTTACGGGTGTCATGGGTGCCGTGGATGCGATAGGCGGGCCAGCCAAGGTAAAGCGCGCGCACGCCCAGTGGGTTATCTGGCGAACCGCCCGGAATCTGATCGGGCCAATCGGGGTGAAGCCGATGTTGATCAACGGTCGGGGTCCAGGTTGGATTGACGACCTTTTTGATCACCTCGGTCATACCGCGGCGGGTCAGTTCTTCACTGATCGGCACCGAGGACGGGTAAAGCTTGTAGATCGTCTGATCCTCGGACCAGAAATGCACCGCGCGCGAGGTCAGGTCGGCCAGGATCACACCATTGCGGGTGTTGTCGAAATAATCCTGCCAGTTCAGCATGCGAAACCCCGAAAGGTTGTTGCGCACAGGACCACGCAGCGGTGTATCGGACTCGGTGCTGCCCACGGTTTGAGAAAAGGCCGGAACGGCGGCTGCGGTCAGCGCGGTTGCCGCACCACCGATAAACAAACGGCGATTTACTGTTTCGCGAGTTTCGGCGGTCATCCGCAGATCTCCCTTTTATAGCTGCTCTTTTCGGCTGTTTATCGCTTCGCGCCCAAAGCCGCAAATCAAAGCAATGTTATTCGGCAAGGTCGCGCTGGCCTTGCGGTGTTTTTGCCGACTAGAGTTTGAATATTGCCCAAAATTTAGATAAGCACGGGCAATCACAAAGCCGGATTGGCTTGGCTAGGGTATAAACATGAACAGACGAACGGCCTTGATCGCAGGCGGTGCGACACTTCTTTTGGCGGGCTGCGTGACATCGGCACCGGCGGTCGATTCAAACGGCAATCAATTGCCGCAGGTCTATCGAATCAGCAATGCAACCGCCGCCGAGATTCCGTTTCGCCTGCTGGATGCAGTGAACAGCCTGCGCGCGGCGCGCGGCGTGCAGTTGGTCAGCTTTAACGCGGCGCTGAATGCGGCATGTTTGACCCATTCGCGCGATATGGCGGTGCAGAACCGGCCTTGGCATTTCGGCTCTGATGGCTCCTCACCTTTGTTGCGGGTGCAGCGGGTGAATTACACTGGCACCTTCTTGGGCGAAGTGATTTCGGAAACCTTTCAAACCGAACTTGAAACCCTGTCAGCCTGGATGGAAGACCCAGACACCCGCAATATCATTCTTGACCCCCGCGCCCGCGAGATTGGCTTTGCATGGTATCAGGAACAATCGGGCAAGATCTGGTGGACGATGCTGACAGGCGGCTGATCTTGTCTGTTTCTGCGAAAAAGGCGGCCCTTGGGGCTTCTGCTTCTATGGCAGAATGCGGATCGGTGTGCGGGTATTGATCATCGCATAGATGTCTTCAATCTCGCGATCCGTCACCGCAATACAGCCCGCTGTCCAATCAACAGGTTTTTCTTTTGCCTTCAGTAAGGTTGGCAGCGAGAATTTCGGCTTGGGCTGTGCTGTGTTTTTACGTGGCCCACCGTGGATGAAAATATCCCCGCCGGGTGGCTTGCCCATCGCGGCGGCATTGGCCCGATCCGCCGCGTTCGGATAGCTGACCTGCAACGACAGATGAAAGCTTGAATTCGGATTCTTTTTGCTGATGAAATAGACGCCCTCTGGGGTCTTCATGTCGCCTTCAAATTGTTTGTGGCCAATCGGGTTGCCACCCAAACTGATATCATAGGTTTTCACGACCTGATTGTCGTGAAGCATATACATCTTCCGCTCGGCTTTATGCACTTCGATCAGGGTCACTGCGGGGCCGTCATAGGTTTTGAACTTCGAGTCGCAGGCTGTCAGAAACAACCCGGCAACAACCACAAACAGGATCCGAAATATCTGCATTCTTTGCCCACGCCTTTGTTTTTCTGGGCTTCTAGCGCAAAGACGCAACTCTGCCTAGAGGTGACTTGCGTCGCAGCGGCAAGCTAAAAAGTGGTTTACCCCCGCGAAAACCGTGCCACCAATTCCACATGCGCTGACCAGCGGAATTGATCGACAACCTGCACCCAATCCAGATGATAGCCGCCTGCAATCAGGGTTTTTGCATCGCGCGCAAAGCTGATCGGGTTGCACGACACCGAGGCAATCACCGGCACGCCAGAGCGCGCCAAGGTCGCCATCTGCGCCTCGGCACCGGCGCGCGGTGGGTCGATCACCACGGCCTCGACGCCCTTGAACTCGTCAGGTTCCAGCGGGCGGCGGAACAGATCGCGGGTTTCCACCGTGACGCGCTTTAGGCCTTGGGCGTTGTTCGCACCCTTTTCCAGTGCCGCCATCATCGGCGCATCGCCTTCCACTGCATGCACCTCGGCGCGTTCGGCCAAGGGCAGGGCAAAGGTGCCGACGCCTGCGAAAAGATCAACGATCTTGCGCGCAGGCCCAATCGCCAGGGCGACCGAGCGCAGCAGTGCCTGCTCGCCCTCGGCTGTGGCCTGCAGAAAGGCACCGGGTGGCGGCGAGACCAGCGCCTTGCCAAAGCGTTGCATCGGGGCGGTGCGCAGCGCTACCGTTTCACCGTTCCATGTCAGACGCGCAAAGCCAAAGCTTTCGGTCACCCGCGCCAACTCCAGCAGCAGGCCCGAGTCCAGCTGTTTGCCGCCAACCACCATGACATCGGCCCCCGCAAGCGAGCGCGTTACCGTCAAAGACACCTCGCCCGAGCGCGACCCGCCCAGCTTGACCAGCGCCTCAAGCCCCGGAAAGGTGGCGATCAGATCAGGGTGCAGCAATTGGCAATTTGGCACATTGACCACCATGTCAGAGGCCCGCGCGTGAAAGCCCATCAGCGCACCATTCTTGGTGCGCCGTGCTGCAATGGTGGCCCGCCGCCGCGATTTTGGCGGCGAGGTCAGGATCGGGCGAAACTCAGCCTCTAGGCCCTGCCCCGCCAGCGCGCCCTTGACGATGCCCAGCTTCCAATCGGCGACAAAAGCATCCGAGGCATGCTGCATCAGGCAGCCGCCACAGGTCTTGGCATGCGCGCAGGGCGGTTTGACCCGATTGACCGAAGGCGTCAGAATGCGGAAATCGGCAAGTTGGTCGCCCTGCAGATCGCCTTCGACCTCTTCGCCGGGCAGCATGCCGGGCACAAAGATCGTCCCGTTTGGCCCCTGCGCCACGCCGTCGCCCAAATGCCCCAGCCGATCGATGGTAACTTTCACTCTGCCGCTTCCTTTTCTTCGGTGCCGATGAAGCCGCCCGACTGGCGGTTCCAATAGCGGGCATAAAGCCCATTCGCGGCCAAAAGTTCCGCATGGCTGCCCTGTTCTACAATCTGGCCCGCGTCAAGCACGACAATGCGGTCCATTTCCGCAATCGTGGACAGCCGGTGCGCAATCGCCAGCACGGTTTTGCCCTGCATCACCTTGGCAAGCGCGTCTTGGATGCTGGCCTCGACCTCGGAATCCAGTGCGCTTGTCGCCTCATCCAGCACCAGAATCGGCGCGTCTTTCAAAAACGCCCGCGCCAAGGCGATCCGCTGGCGCTGCCCGCCCGAAAGCTTGACACCGCGCTCGCCCAGAAAGGCGTCATAGCCGGTGCGGCCAGCAAAATCCTTCAGCCCCAGAATGAACTCATGCGCCTCGGCTTGGCGGGCGGCGGCAAAGACCTGCTCGTCACTCGCATCCGGGTTGCCATACAGAATATTCTCGCGCGCGGTGCGGTTGAACATCGCGGTTTCTTGGGTGACCATGCCGATCTGGCGGCGCAAAGATTCCTGCGTGACATCGCGCACATCATAGCCATCGACCAAAACTGCGCCTTTTTCGGCATCATAGAGCCGCAACAGCAAAGACACCAAAGTGGTTTTCCCCGCCCCCGAAGCCCCGACCAGCCCGATCTTTTCGCCGGGTTTAATGATCAGATCAACCGTGTCCAGCCCACCCTTTTTGCGGCCATAAGCAAAGGAAACCCCGCGCATCACCACCTCGCCCTTCGCGCGCGGCATCTCGATCGCGGTGTCGGAATCTTTCAAAGTATAGGGCGGCGTCAGGGTTTTAACGCCGTCTTCCACCTCGCCCAGATTGCCAAAGATCCCCATCAGGCTGAAGGACACCCAGCCCGTCATCTGCGCCAATCGAAACGAAATCGCCCCCGCCGCCGCGATATCGCCCGAGGTGGCCGCGCCATGCGACCAAAGCCCGACCGTCGCGCCAACCAAAAGCACCGGCAGCACGCCAGCCACGCCCATCAGACTGAGCCGGAACCAGCTAGAGATCACGCCATATTCAATCGCTTTGCTGCGAAACGCTCCCATCGCCTCAAGCGCCACCGAATCCTCGTGTTTGGAATGGGCGAACAGCTTGACGGTTTTCATATTGGTCACGGTGTCGACGATCTGCCCTGTCACCATCGCCCGCGCCGCTGCCCGCGCGCCAGAGGCCCCGCGCACCTGCTTTAAAAACCCCTTGATGAACAGGATATAGGCCGCAATCCAGAACAGCAGCAGCACCGAAATTCGCGCGTCAATCGTGGCCAGCAGGGTGAAAGACCCCAGCACGCTGGCCAAGGCAAAGGCCACGGTTTCAATCGTGCCGGTTGCGACATCGGTCGCCGCCCGCGCCACCTGCATTTGTTTTTGCGCGATTCGTCCGGCAAAATCATTGTCGAAAAACGTCACCGCCTGACCCAAGGTCCAGCGGTGCATGCGTGACAAGATCAGCGGAAACAGGTTCGGTTCCACCACAATCGCGCTTGCGGCGGTGCTGATGCCAAAAACCAAGGGCCGCACGATCAGATAAAAACCGACAAAAAATGAAAACAGGGCCATATGATCGACCCAAACCGTCGCCGGGTTGGCAGAGTTTGCGGCATCAATCACATCGCCCAAAATCGTCGCCGAAATCGCCTCAAGCGAGCCGCCAAGCGCTGACCAAAACCCGGCCCACAGCAGGCCGGGCCAAGCGCCTTCCAAGGCCCAACGGAAAAATGCCCAAGTGCTGCGCGGCGGCACGTCTGTGGCTGCGCGAAACGGCTCTATCCTTGGGCCAAATTTCATGCCTCTTCCTCCAAACCGATAAAGCCGCCAGATTGGCGCGCCCAGAACCGAGCATATAGCCCGTTTGCCGCCAAAAGCGCAGAATGGCTGCCCTCTTCAGCAATTTTGCCGTCTTCCAACACGATAATGCGGTCCATCGCGGCAATGGTCGAAAGCCTATGGGCAATCGCAATCACGGTTTTGCCCTGCATCACCCCAAACAGCGCGTCCTGAATAGCGGCCTCGGCCTCGCTGTCCAGCGCGCTTGTCGCCTCATCCAGAATAAGCACCGGCGCGTCTTTCAGGATAACCCGTGCCAGCGCCACCCGCTGCCGCTGCCCGCCCGACAGCTTGACGCCGCGTTCGCCGACATGGGCGTCATAGCCGCGCCGGCCTTCGGGGTCTTGCAGAGTTTGAATGAAATCATGCGCATCGGCCTGCTTGGCCGCCGCGATCATTGCGGCCTCGCCCGCATCTGGACGTCCGTACAAGATATTGTCGCGGACAGAGCGGTGCAGCAGGCTGCTGTCTTGTTGCACCATGCCAATGCGCAGCCGCAGACTGTCTTGGGTCACGGTGGCAATATCCTGCCCGTCGATCAAAATGCGACCCTCTTCGGCGTCATAGAACCGCAACAGCAGCTTCACCAGTGTCGATTTCCCCGCGCCCGAGCGGCCAATCACCCCGACCCGCTCGCCCGGCTTTACCTCTAGGCTGATTGCCTGTAACCCGCCCGAACCGCGGCCGTAGTGATGCGAAACACCCTCCAGCCGGATCGCGCCTGCGGTAAAGTTAAGCGGTTTGGCTTGCGGGTGATCGGTCAGCGAAATCGGCTGGGTGATGGTCTCCATGCCTTCTTGCACGGTGCCAAGGTTCTGCACCAGATTGGTCGTCGCCCACATGATCCAATAGGTCATGTTGTTCAGCCGCAGCACCAGCGTCACCGCCGCCGCCACTGTGCCGACAGACGCCGTGCCGTGATACCACATCCACAGCGCCCAAGCGGTGACCGAGGTGATCAAAAGCCCGTTCAGCATCGTCAGAATGATGTCCATCTTGGTCACCACCCGCATCTCGGTCATAAAGGTGGTGCGCGCCTTGTCGATGGCTTCGCGCCCATAGCTCAGCTCTAGATCGTGATGCGCAAAAAGCTTGACCGAATGGATGTTGGAATAGGCATCCACCACCCGACCCGTCACCGCCGAACGCGCGTCCGAGCTGGCGGTGGCCGCAGGTCCAGCGCGCCGCACCGTCCAGCGCATCAGCGCGATATAGCCCGCAAACCAGATCACCAGCGGCAACAGCAGCCGTGGATCCGCCCCCGCCAGCATGATTGCGGCCCCCACCAAGGTGGTCGAGGCAAAAGCAACCGCGTCAAAGGTTTGAAACACCGCCTCGCCCGCCGCCGGAGGCGCTTGCATGATGCGATTGGCAATCCGCCCCGCGAAATCGCTTTCAAACCAGCCGACCGGTTGGCGCAGCACGTGCCGATGCGCACGCCAGCGCATCATTGTGCCAAAGTTCGGCAAAATCGTGTTGTGCAGCAGCGCCACCCCGGTGCCACCCACCAAGGGCCGCAGGATCAGCACGGCAAGCGCCACCAGAATGATCTCGGTGCCATGGCTGGCCCAAACCTGTGCGGGTTCGCCATTAGCCAGCAGATCGACCATCCGCCCCAGATACCAGATCAGCCCGACGTCAAACACCGAGTTCAGCGTCGAGACCACGGCCGTGATCGCAAAGACCTTGCGAAACGGACGAATATAGTCGCGCAAAAACGGCCACAGCTTGCGCGGCGGCGTATCGGTTTCGGCATAGGGGGCGTAGGGGTCGACCAGACCTTCAAAGAACTTGAACATGGGTATCTCTTGCAAAACCAGAGCCAAAGCTCGGGGCCCAGAAGATCTAGGCCAGCAGTGCAGCTTTGCCGAGATAGAGGTTAGAGGCAAGCCAGCGCGCTTCGATTTCGCGCAGACGCTTGCCCAAGTCGGTGCCTTGCAGGGCTGGCATCAGGTCGGCCGCTGTCACTGGCAGGGCCGCATTGACCCCGCGCGTGATCTCGCTTTGCCAGCCGATGGGCAGTGGGGCTTCAAGCATTGCCGCGCGGGCCAAAACCACCGCCTGCGCCACCTGCGCGCCAAACTTCCAACCAAGGGCTGCGGGGGTCACGGTGCTGCCAATTTCGTCCCTAATCCGCATAATAGTGACTGTTTCTGCCTTTGAAAGACGCAGCGCCTCGGTCAGATTTTCGCCACCAATTACTGCCAGACGCGCTTGCCAGTCGGGCGCTAGACCTGCCTCTAGATGCATAAGCGGCGCCAGCGCGCGCGGGCTGGCACCCGGTAAGATCTGCGCCAGAACCCCGGCTTGCGCCATGCTGGCGATCGCGGGGGCGGGGTTTGCAGCGGCCAAAAGCTTGCGCATTTCTGCACCCACTCTTTCGCGGGATAAATCCGCCAGCCCCTCCAGATTTTCGGCGCAAGCCGCCAGCCCTTCGGGGTCGATGCCGCGACTTGAGTCGCCATAGATCGCGTAAAAGCGGAAAAAACGCAGAATCCGCAGATAATCCTCGCGGATGCGGGCCGAAGCCTCGCCGACAAAGCGCAGATGCCGCGCCTGCAGATCGGCCAAGCCGCCCAGCGGGTCGATGATGCTGCCATCAGCCTGTGCATAAAGCGCGTTCATGGTGAAATCGCGCCGCGCGGCGTCTTGGGCGATATCGGTGGCAAAGGTCACAGTGGCGTGGCGGCCATCGGTGGCGATGTCGCGGCGAAAGGTTGTGACCTCATGCGCCACGCCTTGGGCGATCACCGTGACAGTGCCATGTTCGATCCCAGTTGGAACAACCCGAAACCCCGCGGTTTCCGCTATTTTTGTGACGATTTCTGGCAAAGCATCGGTGGCGATATCAATATCAGTCACAGCCCGCGCCATCAGCGCATTGCGCACACAACCGCCAACAAACAGCGCGCGATAGCCCGCCGCCGTCAGCGTCGCGCAAAGCGCCTGCGTGCCGGGTTGGCTGATCCAATCACCGCTGATCTTCACTGTGCCGCCCTTTCCGCCAATCCGCGCAAAATCCGCGCCGTGGCGCCCCAGATGTAATAGGGGCCATAGGGCACAGCATAATACTGCCTTGGCTGCCCCTTCCAGATCCGACCTTCGACGATATAGCGCGCCCGATCCAGCACATGCGCCAGCGGCACCGAGAAGACTTCTTCGACCTCGCCATGCTCGGGGGTGGGGGTAAAAGCGTCTCGAACAAGGCTTAAAATCGGGATTATGCTATAGCTGGTCACGGTTTCATGCGTGCCCAGCCGCCCCAAGATCTGCACCCGATCCGGTGGCAGTCCGATCTCTTCCCAAGCCTCGCGCAGGGCGGCGGCTTCGGGGCTTTCGTCACTGTCATCGATCTTGCCGCCCGGAAAGGCGATCTGTCCCGGGTGATGTTTCAGATGCGAGGCGCGTTTGGTCAGGATCAGTCGGGCTTGGCCCTGATGCAGCCAGATCGGCACCAAGACAGCCGCCGGACGCAAAACGCCGCCCGCAGAGGGGGCGGCGTTTGGGTTCAGATCAAAATCAGACGAAGCGCCCGCCGCGCGACCCAGCGCCGCGATCAGGCGATCTACCTCAGCCTGCATTGCCCTTTGCCTTTTCTGCCTCGATCCCCAAGGTGGTCGGGTCCATTTCATAATGCGCGCCGCAGAACTGGCAATCGGCGGTGACAAGGCCTTCGTCGGTGGTCATTGTCTTGATGTCTTTCGCCGAATAGATCGACATCGCTTGCCGCACCTTGTCCTCGCTGCACGAACAGCCGAATTTGACCGGCGTGGCGTCATAGACGCGCGGGCCTTCTTCGTGGAACAGGCGCACCAAAAGATCGGTCGGCGCAACGGTGGGGCCGATCATCTCAAGCTCTTCCACCGTATCCAGCAGCATATTGGCGCGGTTCCAGTTTTCGGCCTCGGCCCCCGCCAGAATGTCGGTGTGATCAAGCAAGCCGCCCTCGCCCGACCCTTCGCCTGCTGCAACCCCGCCCATGCTTGGCATATGCTGCAGCATCACACCGCCCGCCCGCCAATGCGCGGTCTCGCCCGGACGTTGGCTTTTGCCATAGGTCAGGGAAAATCGTGTCGGAATCTGCTCGGATTGCGCAAAATAGGTCTGGGCGCAATCGGCCAAGGAATTGCCGGAAATCGGTGTAAGCCCCTGATAGGGCTGCATATCCTGGCCCTGATCAATCATGATTGCGAAATACCCTTCGCCGATCTGGCTAAAGGGCGTTGCCGCATTATCGACCCGATCGGCGTCATAGCTTGCCCAAGCGCGGATGCGCGCGGGTTCGCCTTCTTCGCTGGGGCCGTAATAGTCGGTTGCAATCAGACGCGCTGGCCCATTGCCCCGGATCTGCAAGCTTAGCTTCCAGCGCAGTTTCACCGATTGCCCGATCAGCGCGGTCAGCACTGCAGCCTCGGCAACCAAGGCCTCGATCACTGGGGGATAGCTGTGTTGGCGCAAGACATTGTCCAGCACCCCGTCCAGACGCGCAACGCGGCCGCGGATGTCCGAAAGATCAAGTTGAAAGGGGAGGACAGTGTCATCCCAAGCGATTTGCGTTCCAAGGGTCATGGGGTTTCCTAAACGTGCCAGACTTGGCATACAGCGCCTATATAGTCAGAGCAACCGCAGGGCCAAGGGGTCGGCATGATCAAACGCTATGGAAACGTGCCGCAGACGGGCCGCCGTTATACCCGCCGGCCGGGGGTCTACGCGGTTTTGCTGGATCGGGACGGGCTTTTGGTCACGCATCAGGCGGCGCCTACGCCTGAATTTCAGTTGCCCGGTGGGGGGATAGACCCCGGCGAGCATCCCATTGCCGCCCTGCACCGCGAGGTGATGGAAGAAACCGGCTGGCATATCGCCGGCCTGCGGTGTTTGGGGACGTTTCGCCGCTTTACATTTATGCCGGAATACGAACTGTGGGCGGAAAAGCTGTGCACGGTTTACCTTGCGCGGCCAACGCTGCGAATCAGCGCTCCGACCGAGGCCGGACATCAGGCGGTTTGGCTTGACCCGAAAGACGCCTTGGGGCTGTTGGGCAATGACGGCGACAGGGCGATGCTGGCGCGGGCGCTGCGTCAGACCGCGCCGCGATAGTCGAAAATCAGGCCCGAGACATCATCGGGCAAATCCTGTCCGCCTGCAAAGCTGTTCAGATCCCACAGCAAAGCCTCGAGCAATTGTGGGCTTTCAAGCTGTTGATTTTGCCGCAAAAGCGCGATCATCCCCTGCGCGCCCAATTCTTCACCCATCGGGTTTGGGCATTCGGTAACCCCGTCTGACACCAGAAACAGCCTATCGCCAGGGTGCAGGGTAAAGGCGATTTGCTGAAAGCTTGCCTCGGCAATCAAGCCAATCGGCAAACCGCCCGCGCCCAGTTCTTCGATATGGCCATTTTTACGCAGCAAAACCGGATGTGGATGGCCTGCCTGCACCAAACAGGCCGCCCCGGTCAGCAGATTGATCTCGGCATAGGCGAGGGTGAAATATTGGTCGACCTGAATGTCTTCCAACATCATCCGGTTCAGCCGCGCCGCCACATCTGCAGGCTGCCACGCGTCTTTGTGGCCATCCGGCGTGGTCTTCAGCGCGATGTTCTGATCCGCAGATCCGCCTGACAGCAGCCCCGCCAGCCGCGCGGTCATCATCGCCGAGGCCACGCCGTGGCCCGAAACATCGACCGCGTAAACCGCAATGCGGTCGTCATCTATCACAAAGCTGCCGACCAGATCACCGCCAACATGGCCCGAGGGTCGCAGCATCAGCGCCGCCGTGCCCGCGCCGAAATCGCGAAACCGATCGCGCACCAAGGTTTGTTGCAGCTTGCGCGCCTCGATCAGATCGCGGTCAAGCGAATCATACATATCTTGCAGCTTGCCCAAAGTGCTGCTGACCAAGCGGTTCTTTTCAACCAACTCGTCTTGCATGCTGAGAATCCGCGTGCCCGACCGCAGCCTTGCGCGCAATTCATCGGCGTTTACCGGTTTCGAGACAAAATCATCGGCGCCATGTTCCAGCCCATCGGCGATTTCCGCCTTTTCCGATTTCGAGGTCAGCAGCACGAAATAGCCATAGGCTTCGCGCGGAAGTGCCCGAAATAGCTTGCAAAACTCTAGCCCAGACATCCCCGGCATCATCCAATCTGACAGAATGATGTCAAAATGTTTGGTCTGACACAGCGCCAAAGCCTCTTCGCCAGAGGCCGCTTCGCTGACCTCATAGCCCCAGCGGGTTAACTGCATTTGCAGGATCCGGCGCTGGGCTTTGCTGTCGTCCACAACCAGCACCGGACGCGGCACAAAACTGCTGCGCCTGTCCTGAAAGGATGCGGGGGTGGTGTTGATCGTCACGGTTCTCTCCCTTACCTGCCGAAGTTTTGCGCGATGCGGATTAACGACAGGTGAAACCTAAAACTGTGCGTTTTTCTGGGGCCCTGCATTACGAATTCTTAAGCATCGGCTCTCAGGCTTGATTGACCAAAGGACCAAAGGCGGGCTGCGTGATGATAGATTGGGATCGGCTGAACGAGCTGCGTTCGGAAATCGGGGAAGAGGATTTTGCCGAAGTGGTAGAGCTGTTCTTACAAGAAGCAGACGAGGTGATTGGCCGCATTTCGCTAAAGTCAGGCGCCGCAGCGCTCGAGGCAGATTTGCATTTCCTAAAGGGCGCTGCCCTGAACTTGGGCTTTCGCAGCTTTGCAGCCCTGTGTCAGGAGGGAGAAAAACGCGCCGCTGCGGGCAGTTGTGATATCGACCTTGCTGCGGTGATCGACTGCTATCAGCTGTCAAAAACCGCCCTGCAAAACCGGGCAGAGCAGACGACTGCGGCTTAGATCAGAAATTCAGACAGAATATCGTCATTGGTGATGTCGCGATAGCTGAAGGCGGCTGCATCCAACTGATCGAACAGGATCTTAAAGTTCTCGGCCCGGCTGGTTTCGATTCCGATCAAGACCGAGCCAAAGTTGCGCGCTGATTTCTTTAAATATTCAAAGCGGGCAATATCATCATCGGGGCCCAGCATTGATAGAAACTCGCGCAGGGCACCGGGGCGTTGCGGCATCCGCAAGATGAAGTATTTCTTCACCCCCGAATAGCGCTGCGCGCGTTCTTTCACCTCGGGCAGACGTTCAAAGTCGAAATTCCCGCCGGATGTCACGCAGACCACGGTTTTGCCGGCAATCAGATCGGCAAGCTCTGGCAAGACATCAATCGACAGCGCGCCCGCAGGTTCCAGCACAATGCCTTCGATGTTCAGCATTTCCAGCATGGTGACGCAGATACGATCTTCGGGGGCCAGCAAGACCTCATCTGCACGCACCATCTTCAGCGCCTCGAAGGTGCGCGCGCCCAAGCGGGCCACGGCGGCGCCATCGACAAAGCTGTTCACTTTCTTCAGCGTCACGGGGCCTTGCGTGGCAAGTGCTGCGGTCAGACTGGCACCGCCCAAGGGTTCGACAAAGCGAAACTCTGTCTGCGGCGCTTCGCTGCGCAGATAGCGCGTCACCCCCGAGGCAAGCCCGCCGCCGCCCACCGGCAAGATCACCAGATCGGGGGCTTGGCCCAGCTGATCCAGCATTTCCACCGCGACCGAGGCTTGGCCTTCGATCACGTCTTCATCGTCAAAGGGCGACAGAAAATGCGCGCCTTTTTCCAGGCAAAACGTCTGCGCAGCCGCCAAAGTTTGGTCGAAATAGTCACCCGTCAGCACAATCCGCACCCTGTCACCGCCAAAGGCGCGGGTTTTGTCGATCTTTTGCTGCGGTGTGGTCACCGGCATGAAAATCGTGCCTGTGACACCGAAATTCTTGCAGGCATAGGCAACGCCTTGGGCGTGATTGCCGGCACTGGCGCAGACAAATTCGGTTTGGTCCGGCTTGGCCGCACGCACCTTGCGCATGGCGGTAAAGGCCCCGCGCAGTTTATAGCTGCGCACGGGCGACAGATCTTCGCGTTTCAGCCAGATATCGGCACTATAGCGGCGCGACAGATAATCGTTGCGCTGCAGGGGCGTGCGGGCAAACAGCTCGCGCAGGCGTTTGGTCGATTGTCGGGCGGCGTCAGCGAAATCGGTCATAACGGTCCTTGTGCTATTCTGGCTGAAATCCGGCGATCAGCCGCCGCAGGCCAATCACCGCGCCGACCCCGATTGCGGCAAGCGTCACCGGCCCAGACCAGGCCAAAGTGGCCACGGCAGACACGCCTTGGCCAACCGAGCATCCCATGGCGATCACGCCGCCAATGCCCATCATTGCTGCGCCGCCGACTTGGCGGCCCAATTCGCGCGGGTCTTCACAGGCCTCCCAGCGAAATAGCCCGCGCAGGGTCGATCCTGCCAGCGCACCCAGCAGCACCCCCGCCACCGAGCCGACCGAAAACGTCAGCCCGCCGGCGGTCGAGGTCATCAGATAGATCAGCGTCCGGCCAATGGGTGCGGTAAAGGAAGGTCCTTCGACACCAACCTCGCCAAAACTGTTGATGTTCAGCCAAGTGGTGCCAACAAAAGCCCAGACCACCGCCAGCCCCGCCACAGCGCCCCAAAACAGCATGCGGGGTGACTTCCGCAGCGGCGCATAGGCCAGCGCCCAGATCACCGCCGCCAAACCGATCAGGCTTGCCGTCAGCATCGGCGACAGGCCAAGCAGGCGCTGCGCGGTTTCGGTAATCCCCTGCGGTCCGGCGGCCAAGCGCTGCGGAAACAGCGCGATCCGCAGCTCGGCCAAGGGGCCTGACAGCGCGATAAAGCCAAAAAGCCCCATCACCACCACCACGACCAAAGACCGTAAATCGCCACCCCCAAAGCGCACCAGCGCGCCAAAGCCGCAGTTGCCCGCCATCGCCATGCCATAGCCAAACAGCAGCCCGCCAAAGATGCTGGCCAGCGGGTCCCAGGCAAACTGATGATACATCGTTTGCGGCAGGTCGATCAGCCCCTGCGTTGCCGCCAGTTGCGTGCCAAAAATCGCTACGCCGACGACAATTCCCCACAGCCGCAGCCGCCGTTGATCGTCACCGTAAACCGCAGTTTCAATCGCGCCAAGCGTGCAGAACTGCCCCAACCGCGCGGCAAGCCCCAAGGCCAGACCGCCGATCAGCCCAACCAGCGCCGCATGCAAGCCAAATGGTAGATCTGCCATGCTCCCCTCCCGTGTATCAGCTATTTCAGTCTGCGCTGGTTTCCGCCACGCCGTAAAGGGCCGCCAGACATTTGATTGCGGCGGTGACCTTGGGGTCGCGGATTGAATAGAAAATCGCTTGGCCCTCGCGCCGGGCCTCGACAAGCCCTTCCAGCCGCAGTCGCGCCAAATGCTGGCTGACAGCGGCTTGGCGCGAGTCGAGCAGCTTTTCCAGCGCCGTGACACTTTTGGGCCCCGAGGTCAGATAGCACAGGATGGTCAGACGGCCTTCGTTGCCCAAGGCCTTCAGAAAGTTGGCAGCATCCAGCGCACCCGAAACCAGACCCGTCACATCGGGCGCCGAGCTTTGCGGGGTTTCTTGGTCGTTCAGCTGCCCAAACGTCATTTTTGGCCTCTTGCCGGATTTATGCGAAGACACATGCCGCTTGAGCCCGAAAACTGCCAGCGAAAATCGCGGATATCAGCGGTTTTCGCCGGTTTTTCGCCCGTTCAGGCCGCCGAAACCCGCCAGATCACGTTGCCAACGTCATCAGCCATCAGCAAAGACCGCTTATCTGGCCCAACCTTGACCCCAACCGGACGCCCGCGCGAGAATTTTTCATCTTCGGACAAAAACCCCGACAGAATATCGCGCGGTGGTCCGGCAGGTTTGCCGTCTTTGAACGGCACAAAGATCAACTTATAGCCGCTAAGGGTCGAACGGTTCCACGATCCGTGCTGGCCAATCACCATCCCATCGCCAAAGCCGGGCAGGGTGCCTTCGGGCATCCAGCACAGACCCAAAGACGCGGTGTGCCCGCCCAAAGCATAATCAGGCGTGATCGCACGCGCGACCAAAGCTGCGTCTTGTGGCACGCGGTCATCAACGGTTTTGCCCCAATAGCAATAGGGCCAGCCATAAAAGCCGCCGTCTTGAACCGAGGTCAGGTAATCGGGCGGGGTCTCGTCGCCCAGACCGTCACGCTCGTTGACCACGGTCCACAAAGCGCCGGTGACCGGTTCCCAAGCGGTGCCGACCGCATTGCGCAACCCGCTGGCAAAAATCCGCGCCTGACCGCTGGCAATATCATATTCCCAGATGCAGGCGCGGCCTTCTTCGGCCTGCATGCCATTGTCACCAATGTTGGAAAGCGAGCCTACGCCTGCGTAAATCTTCGTGCCGTCAACCGAGGCGATCAGGCTGCGCGTCCAATGGCCACCGGGTTTGAAATCACACAGCTTGGTGCCCGCACCCAGCAAAGCAAGCGCGCCGTCCTGATAGGGAAAGGCCGAAATGCCGTCGGTATTGCCGACGTAAAAGGTGCCATTGACCAAGGCCATGCCAAAGGGTTGGTTCTGATGTTCCAAAAACACCTCGCGCTGTTCAGCCACGCCGTCGCCATCGGCGTCGCGCCACAGGGTGATGCGATTGGCGCTGATACCTAAGGCATGGGCGCGGCGCATCGTGGCTTGCACGGCGCGGTCCATCAGGGTTTTTGGCGGATCGGCCTGTTGCAAAGCCTCGGCCACCAGCACATCGCCATTTGGCAAAACTTCGATCCAGCGCGGGTGCAGCAGGTTGCTGGCAAAGGCGTTCACCTTCAAGCCTGCGGCGGCAATTGGCAGCTCGCCTTCGGCCCAACCGCGTGCGGTTGGCATTTTCAGGGTCATGATGCCCTGCTTTTTTGCCAAAGGAATTGCAGGGGATGTGCCCACCGCTTGGGTTTTTGGTGCATTAAAGCTGCGCAGCAGCACCATCGTTGCGCCAACAATTGCGGTCGCACGGGCCATAAAGCTCATCTGTCGTCCCCTTTGGTTTCGCTGCAAGTGGTAGCGCAAAGCGCGGTTCAAGGAAAGTGGATGCCGCATCAGGCTTTTCCAGCAGATGCGGCGATTTTTTACTTTCCCTTGGCTGCCAAATCAGCTTATTTAGAATCATTCCAAAAAGAGGCCGCCATGATCCCCGGATTTTCAAACCGTCGTCGTTTTTCTGACCTGAGTGAGCAGGAAATCCTTGCGCTTGCGATTTCCTCTGAGGAAGACGACGCCCGGATTTACCGCAGCTATGCCCAAAGCCTGCGCGGTGATTTTCCGGCTTCTGCGGCGGTGTTTGATGGCATGGCGGTCGAAGAAGACGGCCATCGCAAGCGCTTGATCGATCTGCATGTCGCACGCTTTGGCGATGTGATCCCGCTGATCCGGCGCGAACATGTGGCAGGGTTTTATGCGCGCCGGCCGGTCTGGCTGACCGAAAACCTAAAGCTAGAGCGCATTCGCGAAGAGGCCCGCGCGATGGAGCATCAGGCGGCGGATTTCTATCTGCGTGCGGCGGCCAAGACATCGGATGCCGCGACCCGCAAGCTGCTGGGTGATCTGGCGGCCGCGGAACAGGGCCACGAGCAACACGCCATCGGCCTTGAAGAACAACATCTTAGCGGTGATGCCCGCGACGACGAAGACAAGGCCGCGCATCGCCAGTTTATTCTGACATGGGTGCAGCCCGGTCTTGCGGGGCTGATGGATGGCTCTGTTTCCACGCTTGCGCCGATCTTTGCGACCGCTTTTGCGACGCAAAACACCTGGACGACGTTTTTGGTTGGGCTTGCGGCCAGCGTGGGCGCGGGCATCTCGATGGGCTTTACCGAAGCGGCGCATGATGACGGCGTGCTTTCAGGCCGTGGCAGCCCGATCAAGCGCGGCTTTGCTTCGGGCATCATGACCATGCTGGGCGGTTTAGGCCATGCGCTGCCCTATCTGATCCCCGATTTCTGGACTGCGACGACGATCGCCATGGTGGTGGTCTTTGTCGAGCTTTGGGCAATTGCCTGGATTCAGAACCGCTATATGGAGACGCCTTTTTTGCGTGCGGCCTTGCAGGTTGTGCTGGGCGGTGTTTTGGTCTTTGCCGCAGGGGTTCTGATCGGAGGCGGCTGAATGTATCGCAAAGGCGAGGTGAAATACGAGGCGCTGGCGCTGCCGGATCGGGTGCAATTGCCTGATGATCAGGCCTTGCGGGCCGCCGAAGGCTTTCGCGATTACATGCGCAAACGCCATTCGGTGCGGCAATATTCCAACCGCGCGGTGCCGCAAGCGGTGATCACTGCCTGCATCGAGGCCGCCTGCACAGCGCCTTCGGGGGCGAACCATCAGCCTTGGCATTTTGTTGCCATCCGCAATCCAGCGATGAAAGCGCAGATCCGCGCTGCAGCCGAAGAGGAAGAGCGCGCGTTTTATTCCGGCGGGGCGGGCGATGAGTGGTTGGCGGCGTTAGAGCCGATAGGCACCGGCGTCGAGAAGCCGCATTTGACCCAAGCGCCTTGGCTGATTGTGGTCTTTGCGCAGCGCTATGGGCTGACCGAGGATGGCACGCGCTATAAGAATTACTATGTGCCTGAAAGCGTGGGCATCGCCACCGGTATGCTGATCACCGCGCTGCATCAGGCGGGTTTGGTGTGTCTGGAGCACACGCCCAATCCGATGAAGTTTCTGGCCGAGCTTTGTGGCCGGCCCGCGCAGGAAAAGCCGGTGATGATCTTGCCGGTGGGCTATCCGGATGCGGCGGCGACCGTGCCTGCAGTGGCCAAGCGGAAAAAGCCCGCAGATCAGGTGATGTCGGTTTTTGACTAAGGCCAAACCGGGGGCCAGCCCCCGCGCGCTGCGCGCTTCCCCCGGGATATTTTTAGACAGATGAAAGGGGCGGGGTTGCGCTTGATTTGGGGGCATGAGAGTTTGCGCTTATGCTTGCGATATTCCTGAAAACGCTTCCCTTCTTTGCTATCATCGGTCTGGGCTTTGCGGCTGGGCGGATACGGTTTTTTACGGCTGAGGCGACCGTCTATCTGACCAAATTTGTGTTTTATTTCGCGCTGTCGGCGATGCTGTTTGGCTTTGCGGCGAACCTTGATCTGTCGGCGGTGTTTTCCTGGGCTTTTGTTTGGGCGTATTTCCTGGCCTCGAGCCTGGTTTGGGCCTTGGTGGCGGCGGTGGCCTTGTTGCGCGGCGCCGGGCCAGAGGAGGCGGTGTTTGAGGCCCATACTGGGGTGATCGGTAATGTCGGGTTTTTGGGCATTCCAATGTTGACGCTTTTGCTGGGCAAGGCGGCAGTGGGGCCGGTGCTTTTGGTGCTGGCAGTGGATTTGATCGTGTTTTCATCGGTGCTGACCATTGTGATCACGGGCGTGCGTGAGGGTCGAATGAGCTTGGGCATTTTTCGCGTTCTGGCGGTTGGATTGCTGAAGAACCCGATGATCGTTTCTGTGAGCCTTGGTTTGGCCTGGGGGGCGACCGGATGGAAGCTGCCAGTGCCGGTGAATGAGTTTATGACGCTTTTGGGGGCGGCGGCGACGCCCTGTGCGTTGTTTGCGATTGGGGGATCGCTGGCAGGGCGGTCGGCAGAGCGTTGGCCAGTGGCGGGCTGGCTGTGGATCTCGAAGCTGTTTTTGCATCCAGCGGCGGTGGCTTTTGCCGCCTTTGTAGTGTTTCCGGTCGAGCGCTATGCCGCGGGGGTGATGGTGGCGGCGGCCTCGCTGCCGGTGGCGGGGAATGTGTTTATTCTGGCGCAGCACTATGGCGTGGCGCCGCAGCGGGTTTCGACCGCGATTTTGATTTCGACCGCGATTTCGGTGCTGACGGTGACGGCAGTGATCGCTTTGGTCACGCATTAAGGGGGCAGAATGAGGACTGTAAGCGAAAACCGGGCTTTTGGTGGCGTGCAGGGGGTTTATAGCCATGCCTCTGTGGCGACGGGCACCGAGATGACCTTTGGGCTGTTTCTGCCAGCCGAGGCCGAAGACGGCCCGGTGCCGGTGCTGTGGTATTTGTCGGGACTGACCTGCACGCATGAAAATGCGATGGTGAAATCAGGTGTGCAGCGCTGGGCGGCCGAGGCGGGGATTGCGGTGGTTTTCCCTGACACCAGCCCGCGCGGCGACGGCGTGTTTGACGATGCCGCCTATGATTTGGGGCAGGGGGCGGGGTTTTATGTCAATGCCACGCAAACGCCTTGGGCACCACATTTTCGGATGTGGGATTATGTCACCGAGGAGTTGCCGCGGCTGTTGTTCAGCGCTTTTCCTTTGGCCGAGGCGGCGCAGGCCATCACTGGCCATTCGATGGGTGGTCATGGTGCCTTGACCATTGCGATGAGCTTTCCAGGGCGATTCCGTTCGGTTTCTGCCTTTGCGCCGATCTGCCATCCCAGTGCCAGCGCCTGGGGGCGCAAGCAGTTCACCGCCTATCTGGGTGCCGATGAAGCGGCTTGGGCCAGCTATGACGCGACGCTGTTGATGAAAAAGCGTGGCTTTGATGGGCCGATGTTGATTGATCAAGGCAGCAGCGATCAGTTTCTGGATCTGCTAAAACCCGAAGCCCTGGCGCAAGCGATGGCCGAGACGCGGCAAAGCGGAGCGTTTCGGATGCAAAAGGGCTATGACCATAGCTATTTCTTCGTCTCGACCTTTATCGAAGAGCATGTCGCCTTTCACGTCGGCGCATTGCATGGCTGAGGCGGCCCAAAGCACGCGGATCTTCATTGATGCCGATGCCTGCCCGGTCAAGCTTGAGGCCGAGCGGGTGGCGACGCGGCTTTCGGTGCGGATGATCTTGGTCTCGAACGGTGGCATCAGGCCTTCGGAAAATCCGCTGGTGGAAAGCGTCTATGTTGCGGCGGGGCCGGATGAGGCCGACAAATGGATCGCCGAGGCTTGTGGCCCGGGCGATGTGGTGGTCACTGGCGATATTCCCCTTGCGGCGAAATGCGTGGCCGCAGGGGCGCGGGTGATCAAGCACAATGGCGAAGAGCTGAACGACCGCAACATCGGCAATGTGCTGGCGACCCGAGATTTGATGGCCGATCTGCGCTCGGCTGATCCGTTTTGCCAAGGCGGCGGCAAGCCGTTCAGCAAGACCGACCGTTCGCGGTTTTCCGAAGGGCTGGATCGTTTGGTGCGTCAAGCGCTGCGCTGATGTCGCAAGCAGGCTAGACCTGCGGCGGCGATCGGGGCTTTCTGGAACCATGGTCCAGATCCACATCCCCCCCTCGCTGTCGCCGCCGACGCCGCCTGCTGCCGGAATTCTGTTTGCTTTGGGCGGTGGGGTGATCCTGTCGGTCAATGATCTGGCGATCAAGGCGCTGTCGGGCGACTATGCGCTGCATCAGGTGATCTTGATCCGCGCCTTTGTGGGCATGGCGATTGTGCTGTCGCTGATGGCCTATTCGCGGCGCGGTTTTGCGCAGATCCGCACCGAACGCTGGCGCGAGCATTTGCTGCGGGTTGGCATCGTGATGGTGTCGAATGTGACCTATTTTCTGGGGCTTTCGGCGATGCCCCTGGCGGATGCGGTGGCGACGGCCTTTATCTCGCCCTTGCTGATCACCATGATGTCGGCGGTGGTATTGCGCGAATATGTTGGGCCAAGGCGCTGGGCTGCGGTGGCGGTGGGGATGCTGGGCGTGCTGGTGATGGTGCGGCCGGGGTCGGGGGTTATTCAGCCTGCGGCGATTTTGGTGCTGATTTCGGCGTTTTGCTATGCCAGCAGCAATCTGATGACGCGGCAGATGCGTGACACCGAATCGGCGGCAACGCTCAGCTTTTATGTGCAGGTTGGCTTTATTGTCGTCAGCTCGGCGATGGGGCTTTGGGTCGGCGATGGCCATTTGGCGCAAAGCGACGGGGTCTTGGTGTTTTTGTTCCGGCCTTGGGTATTGCCGCCGCTGCAAGATTGGTGGGCCTTTGCCGCCACGGGCGGGGCTGTTGGGGTTGGCGGGCTGATGATGAGCCAAGCTTACCGCACCACCGAAGCCGCCTTGGTCGCGCCCTTTGAATATATCGGCATGCCGATGGCAATTTTCTGGGGCGTGGTTGTGTTTGGCACTTGGCCGGATCATCATGCTTGGGTGGGCATCGCGCTGATCTGCGGTGCGGGGCTTTATACGCTGTGGCGCGAGACGGTGCACAAAAAGCTGGTCGATGTCGCGGCCCCCAGCGGAGATATATGAGGGATTATGACTGTTGAAATCATCGGACCAGAGGCCGAAGCGCTGCTGGATTGGCCAGGGCTGATTGCGGCGCTTGAGGCAGGCCACAGCCTGCCGCGCGCAGAGATCGACGATCTGTTTTTGTATCGTGGGCCCGATGTCTTGCTGGATCGTGCCGCTTGGATCGAGGGTTTGGGCGCGCTGGTCAAGGTTGCGACCGTGGTGCCGGGCAATAAGGCGCGCGGTTTGCCGAATGTGAATGGCGTGGTCAATCTGTTCAACGATCAGACTGGCGTGCTGGAGGCTTTGGTTGATTTTCATCTTGTCACCAAATGGAAGACCGCGGGCGATAGCCTGCTCTCGGCCAGCAAATTGGCGCGCAAAGATGCCAAGAGCTTTCTTTTGGTCGGCGCAGGCACTGTCGCGCGTTCGATGCAGCAGGCCTATGCGGCGCTTTGGCCCGACGCGCAGTTCACAGTCTGGAGCCGGACCCGCGCCACTGCCGAGGCAATGGGCCTGCCCGTCGCCGATGATTTGCAAAGCGCCGTGCAGGCCGCAGATGTGATCTGCACCGCCACCATGGCTGCAGAGCCGCTGATCAAGGGCGAATGGCTGCGCGCGGGGCAGCATCTGGATCTGATCGGCGCCTATAACCCTCGCATGCGCGAAGTTGACGATGCCGCGATGGCGCGCGCGCGGGTGTTTGTCGACAGCCGGGCAACCACGCTGCATCATATCGGCGAGCTGATCGAGCCGCTGAAATCAGGTGCGCTGCGCGAAGCCGATATTCAGGGCGATTTTTATGACATCGCCCAAGGCAGCTATGTCCGCCAATCAGCGGATGAGATCACCATCGCCAAAAATGGTGGCGGCGCTCATCTGGATCTGATGACCGCCGCCTATATTAAAGCCAAGTGGCGTGCGCGTTAAAACGTCAGCGCGCGGTCGCCCTGT
The DNA here is from genome assembly GCA_023255415.1 of Cypionkella sp. Lineage (GTDB taxonomy): Bacteria > Pseudomonadota > Alphaproteobacteria > Rhodobacterales > Rhodobacteraceae > Cypionkella. The sequence continues at coordinate 80,769 of JALRIN010000004.1, forward strand.
GCATCTTTGATCCGGCTGGGCAGGCCCATCTGGTTCAAAAGATGCAGGAACGGCTTGGGGTCAAGGTCTTCGACATTGGCCATCTCGCCCAGATCCCAGGTGCCATTCGCAATCAGCAGCGCCGCCGCAACCGGAGGCACACCAGCGGTGTAAGAAATGCCCTGTGATCCCACCTCGTTAAAGGCGTCTTTGTGGTCGGCGACGTTATAGATAAACACCTCGGTGGCTTTGCCATCTTTCTGGCCGCGCACCACATCCCCGATACAGGTCTTGCCGGCATAATCCGGCGCAAGGCTTGACGGGTCTGGCAGCACCGCCTTGACCAGCTTTAGCGGGATCACCTCTAGCCCCTCGGCGGTTTTGACCGGTTGTTCCGACAAAAGCCCAAGGTTTTTCAGCACCGTAAAGACATTGATATAGTGATCGCCAAAGCCCATCCAGAACCGCACATCGGCAGCCGGATAACGATTGGCCAGCGAATGCACCTCGTCGTGGCCGGTCATATAGGCCTTTTGCTTGCCGACAACGGGCAGATCAAACTCTTGCCCAACCTCGAACATGCTGTTCTGTTGCCAAGCGCCTTTTTGCCAGGAATAGACCGTGCCAGTGAATTCGCGGAAGTTGATTTCGGGGTCAAAGTTGGTCGAGAACCAACGTCCATGCGAGCCTGCGTTAATATCAACAATATCAATGCTTTCAACGCTGTCTAGATACTCATCCGCCGCCAGCCGCGCATAGGCATTTACCACGCCCGGATCAAAGCCAACGCCCAAAATCGCGGTGACACCGGCGGCTTTGCAGGCCGCACGCCGCTGCCATTCATAATTGCCATACCACGGCGGGGTCTCGCAAATCTTGGCGGGGTCTTCGTGGATCGCAGTGTCCATATAGGCGACAGCGGTTTCGATACAGGCTTGCAGCACCGACATATTCACAAAGGGCGAGCCGACGTTGATCACGATCTGACAGCCAGTTTTGCGGATCAGGGCCACCACCTCGGCGGTCTGGGTTGCATCCACCGCATGGGCGTCAAACCGACCCGCGACCTTCATCGCGGCTTTTTCCTGCACCGAGGCGATGATGGCTTCGCATTTGCCAAGCGTTCGGCTGGCAATATGCAGATCGCCCAAAACATCGTTATGTTGCGCGCATTTATGCGCCACAACCTGTGCGACGCCACCTGCGCCAATGATCAAAACATTACGTTTCACTTCGAACCGTCTCCTTTAAGGACAGAGGGAAGGGGGTCAGCCGAGGCTGCTCTCAAAATCGGCATAGCCGAATGTGCGGGCGACGGTGAGGCTCCCGTCGCGTTCTTTCAGCACAATCGCGGGCATCCGCACGCCATTGAACCAATTCTTTTTCACCATGGTATAGCCAGCGGCATCGGCAATCGACAAACGGTCGCCAACGGCAAGCGGCTGCGGAAAGCTGAATTCGCCAAAGATATCGCCAGCAAGACAAGACTTGCCACAGATCATATAGGGGTGCGGGCCAGAGGTCTGCATCCGCGCCGATTGGCGATAGATCAACAGATCCAGCATATGCGCCTCGACCGAACTGTCAATGATAGCCAAGTCTTTGCCGTTGTTCAGAATATCCAGCACCGTGACTTCAAGGCTAGCCGCGCCAGTGATCGCCGCTTCGCCGGGCTCTAGAAATACCTGCACGCCAAACCGCGCCTGAAACGCCTTTAGCCGCGCGGCCAGACGCTGCAGCGGATAGCCCTCGCCGGTGAAATGAATGCCGCCGCCAAGGCTGACCCAATCCAGCCGCATCAGAAAATCGCCAAACTCGGCCTCGATGCGGGTCAATTGCTGATCGAACAGATCAAAGTCGTCGTTCTCGCAGTTGTAATGGATCATCACGCCAGAAATCTTGTCGGCCACCGCCATCAGCTTGGCCAGATCCCATTCGCCCAACCGGCTGAACGGGCGCGCCGGATCGGCAAGGTCAAACCCCGAGGTCGAAAAGCGCGGGTTCAGCCGCAGCCCGCGCGCGATGCTTTGGGTTTCGGCGTCAAAGCGGTTCAGCTGGGAAATCGAGTTGAAGATGATCTTATCGGCATAGCCCACCGCCTCGGCCACCTCATCTGCGGCCCAGGCCACCGAATAGGCATGGGTCTCGCCGCCAAATTTTTCTGCGCCAAGGCGCAACTCATATAGGCTGGAAGAGGTTGTGCCATCCATATGTGGCTGCATCTCGGGAAAGGCGGGCCATGTCGCAAAGCACTTCAAGGCCAGCAAGACTTTGGCGCCAGAAGCTGCGCGCAGCTGGTCCATCACTGCCATATTGCGGGCAAGTGCGGTCTTGTCGATCAGGTAGTAAGGCGTCGGAATCATGGCGTCCCCCTAAATCCAAGAGGGGGGCGGTATAGGCCCATCCCCCTGCGCATGCAAGTAAGCCGCTAGGGTGACAGCGGTGTAACAGCGCCGCTGAGCGTGGCCAGATAGCTTGCGGTGCTGGCGGCGTAAAGCCGGGCACGCGCCACCGCCTCGGCGGGGGTCAGGGCGGTAAAGCCAATCGTATCATGCGGGCGCAGTTGGGCTGCAGCATCCAGATCACAGTCCAGCACGGTGGCGATCTTGGGATAGCCGCCCGTGGTCTGATGATCGGCCAAAAGTAAGGTGGCCACACCATCCCCCGCCACCTGAACAGATCCACGTGCAATAGGCTCTGATGGCATGGTTAGAGCCACATTCGGCGCAATATCAGGCCCTGCAAGCCGCACGCCCATGCGGTTGCCCGCCGCTGTCAGGCTGAAAGGCGAGGAGAGAAAGGCTTGCAGCGTTTCCGGCGCAAAGCAGCGATCTTGCGGCCCAAGCGTGACATGCAGGCGGTGACGTGGCCGCGCGAAAACCGGGCAAGGCAGGGCGCGATCTGGGCCGACAACGCGGGGGGCTTCGATCTGCAGATCCATCCCCGCCGTCACCAGCCCGCCGCCCTTGCCACTGCTGCCATGGGTGGCATGGCTGCCCAGCCAAAGCGGCGCGTTAAGGTGGCCTGCAAAGGCCAGATAACACCAACTGCCCCAAGGCCCCCGCCGCAGCGTCAGGCTTTGCCCCGCCGCCAGCGTCAGCACCTGCCACGAACCAAAGGCCTGATCTGTCTCAACAATAAAACCTCCGCCCGCAACGGCAAGGCTGATCGGCCCTGCCAGACAGTCAAGTCGCAGCCCCCCTAATGACACCTCGATCGCCGCTGCGTCCAAAGGGTTGCCCAAAGCCGCATTTGCAGCGCGATAGGCCAGCCTGTCCATCGGCCCCGAGGCCGTGACGCCAAAGCGCGCATAGCCAAAGCGACCGACATCTTGCACCGAAACCAAGGGGCCGGCGGCGGTGACACGCAGTCGCGCGCTCATCGGGCGGCCTCGAATGCGGCGCGGCTGATGCGGCGAAACTGCACCGCGTCGCCCACGTCAAACAGGAAAGGGCGGGCGGGGTCGTCTTGTAAAATCGCGGTTGGCGACCGGCCGATGATCCACCAGCCCGTGGGCATCATCAGCGTGGTGACGATGCACTGTGCGCCTGCAATTATCACCGATCCTGCCGGCACATCGCGCAGGGCGGTGTCTTTGCGCGGCAGCTGTAATTCGGCTCTAACACCGCCCAAATAGGCATAACCGGGGGCAAAACCATAAAGGAACACGGTGTAATCGCCCGCCAGATGCGCTGCGATTACCGCTTCGGGCGATAGACCGGTGCGGCGCGCCACTTCCGCCAGATCGGGGGCAAGTTCGGCGTCATAGCAAACCTGTACCTCGCGCTGGGTCTGCGCGCGGGTTTGCAAGGCTGGCTGGGCGATCAGGCGGCGCAGATCCGTCTCTATTGCGGCATGATCGGTCAAAACGGGGTCAAAGCGCACCAGCAGATTGACGAAGGCAGGCGTGGCCTCGCGAAAGCCAAGGCAGGGGTGATCGGCCAGCATGGCATCCAGATGCAGCACGGCGCGATGGGCTTGTGGCGTGATCACATCGCCAAATTCGACCAGGACGGCCTGTTCTGCCACGGCGCGAAAAATCGGATAGGGGCTCACACAAAGGCCGCCAGTTTCACGCCCGCCGCCGCCAGCCCCTGCCGGATGCTTTGCGCCATGGCAACCGCATGCGGACTGTCGCCATGCACGCAGATCGATTGTGCGCGCAGCTTGACATAGCCGCCGCCCAGCACAGGCATTTCGCCAGCATCAAGCAGATGCAACAGCCGCTGTGTGGCCGCACTTGCATCTGTGATCATCGCGCCGGGCTGATCGCGCGGCACAAGCTGGCCATTGGCTTGATAGGCGCGGTCGGCAAAAACCTCGGAAAAACTGGTAAGACCAGCGGCCTCGGCGGCAGCCTCCAGTTCGGTGCCCGAAATCGCCAAAAGCGCAAGATCACGCGACACGGCGCGGGTGGCGCGGGCAATGGCATCGGCCACGCCACGATTGGCCGCGGCCAGATTGGCCAGCGCGCCATGGGCTTTGACATAGGCAACCTGCACCCCCGCCACGGCCGCAGCCCCCATCAATGCGCCGATTTGCACCGCAACCATTCGCTCGATCTGGGCATCGGTCATCGGGATCACCCGTCTGCCAAAACCCAAAGGGTCGGCATAGCCCGGATGCGCACCGACCCGCACGCCCTTTGCCTGCGCCAAAAGCAGCGTCGCGACCATTGTGTCGGGGTCCGAGGCATGGCCGCCGCATGCAATATTGGCCGAGGTGACACAGCCCAGAATGGCAGCATCATCGCCCATGGCCCAAGGACCAAAGCCTTCGCCCAGATCAGAATTCAGGTCGATCTGCATGTGCACCCCCCGCCACGGTTTGATTTAAGTTGTGCCCAGCCATAGGCAGGCTTTCAAGGTGAAAGGCGAAAATATCAGGCGCAAAGGCAAAAAACGAACCGGATCGTTCACTTTCTGCCGTCAAAACCACCAAGATTCATTGACCTTTCGCGAAAATCCCTCATCTATCCCGAAACAAAGTTGCCTCCTGCAAAACCTAAGGTTTCCCAATGAAATATTTCACCACCCACCGCATGACGGCCATCGTCGTGCTGATTGTCGCCGCCGCATGGGTGATCACGGGCAAGTTTTCCTCTGTTGGCAGCGAAGCCAAAGCCCAAGAAGAAGCCCCTGCTGCGGCTGAGGCTCCGGCGGTTGTGCGGCGCACTGTGGCGGCGGTTGCGCCGATCTACACCCAATACGCCCGCGAAATTCGGCTGTCGGGGGTGACCGAGGCGGATAAGCAGGCGGTTCTGGCGGCGCGGTCGTCTGGGATTGTGGCCAAGCTGGGCGCGCAGCAGGGGCAAGATGTCAGCTCTGACACGCTGATCTTGCAGCTGGAAGGCGATGAGGTGATCGCGGGCGTTGAAACCGCCAAAGCCGCGCTGGCTCAGGCCAAGGAAAAGCTGTCGATCGGCGAGACCCTGTTCAAAAAAGGCTCGCTAGCCGAATTTGAACTGACCTCGCGGCGTGCGGCAGCTTCGGCAGCCGAGGGCGCACTTGCACAGGCAGAGGCGGCGCTGGATCGCTTGCAGTTAAAAGCGCCCTTTGCCGGCACTGTGGATTCGGTTGCGGTTGAGATTGGCGAATCGGTGCAATCGGGCGCGCCGATTGCGACGCTTCTGGCACTGGACCCGATTGTGATCAAGGCAGAGGTCAGCGAAAGAGATGTCGGCTTTGTCTCGACTGGGTCGCGCGCCATGGTGCGGCTGGTCAATGGTGTCGAGATGGAGGGGATCATTCGCCATGTTGCGATGCAGGCCTCGCCCGTGACCCGCACCTTTGCGGTTGAGGTGGCGCTGCCCAATGCCGACCGCAAAATCCCCTCGGGGATGACAGCCGAGGTGCGGCTTTATGCAGATAAGCAAGAGGCGGTGTTTGTGTCGCGGTCGATCATTACGATTTCGGACACGGGCGATCTGGGGCTGCGGGTTGTGGGTGGCGATAACATCGCAGATTTCGCCAAGGTTTCTATTCTGGACGATGGCGAACAGGGGCTGGTGGTGACTGGCGTGCCAAAAGACAAGCTGGTGATCGTGGCTGGGCAAGATCTGGTCAGCAATGGCGATCTGGTCGAGGTCAAGGAAATGACCGTTGCCGAAGCTGCAAAGGCGCTGAAATGAAGATCGTTGAAACCGCGATTAACAATGCGCGCCTGACGCTTTCGGTGCTGGTGTTTTTGCTGCTGACTGGCGCGCTGGCCTATAACTCGATTCCGAAAGAGGCCGAGCCAGACATTCAGATTCCGATCATCTATGTCAGCATGCATCTGGACGGCATCTCGCCCGAAGACAGCGAAAGACTGCTGCTGCGGCCGATGGAAACTGCGCTGAAATCTATTCAGGGCGTCAAGAAGATGACCGCGACGGCCTATCAGGGCGGCGGTAACGTCTTGATGGAGTTTCAGGCCGGTGCCGATTTGGCCAAGGCGAAAACCGATGTCAAAGACAAGGTCGATGACGCCAAGCGCAATCTGCCCTCCGAGATTGATGCGCCAACGGTGAACGAGGTCAATATCAGCGAGTTTCCGGTGCTGGTTGTCACGCTTTCGGGCAATGTGCCCGAACGGGTGCTGAACACGGCGGCGCGCTCGCTGCGCGACCGGATCAAAGAGGTGCCGGGCGTGCTGGATGCCGCCTTGCAAGGCGTGCGCGATGATCTGGTCGAGATTGTCATCGATCCGGCCAAGCTGTCGTCTTATGGCCTGCGCCCCGATCTGCTGATTGCGGGCTTTAACGCCAACAACCGGCTGATCACTGCAGGATCATTGGAAGCCGCCGAGGGCAAATACGCCATCAAAGTGCCGTCTTTGCTGGAAACGGTCAAGGATCTGGCCAATCTGCCAGTGGTGGCCAGCAATAACGCCATTGTGCGCGTTAGCGATCTGGCCGAAATTCGCCCGACCCTGAAAGACCCAACCACTGTGACGCGACTGAACGGCAAGGCGGCCGTGGCGGTCGAGGTGTCAAAGCGCACGGGTGCCAACCTGATCGACACCGTCGATAAGGTCAAAGTCGTGACCGCCGCGCTGCAGGCGCAACTGCCCGCTGGCATCGAGGTGACCTTTAGTCAGGATAAATCAACCAATATCCGGCAAATGCTGTCAGATCTGCAAAACTCGGTTCTGACGGCGGTGGTGCTGGTCTTTATCATCATCCTTTACGCGCTGTCGGTGCGGTCTTCTATTCTGATCGGTCTGGCGATTCCTGCCTCGTTCTTGATGGGGATCTTGGGGCTGCAAATGGCAGGGCTGACGGTGAACCTTGTGGTTCTGTTCAGCCTTATTCTGGCCGTGGGCATGTTGGTGGATGACGCGATTATCGTCACTGAATACGCCGAACGCCGCATGGGCGAGGGCATGGACAAGCGCAAAGCCTTTGCCGAAGCCAGCCACAAAATGGCCGGTCCGGTGATTGCCTCGACGCTGACACGGATCGCGGCGTTCTCGCCGCTGCTGTTCTGGCCAGGGGTGGTTGGGCAGTTCATGAAATACATGCCGATCACGCTGATTGCGACGCTGTCGGCCTCGATGCTTTATGCGCTGATCTTTGTGCCAACGCTGGGGTCGCTGATCGCCAAGCCGTTCAAGGCCGCGCCCGTTCACAAAGACGGAGGCTATATGTGGCTGGTGGGCCGCGCCATTCGGCATCCGTTTCTGGTGCTGTTTCTGGCGCTGGGCTCGCTGGTTGCGGTGCCCTATGCCTATGGGAAATTCGGCAATGGGGTCGAGTTTTTCCCCAATGTAGAGCCTGATTACGGCCTGCTTTACGTCAAGGCGCGCGGCAATCTGTCGATCTCGGAAAAAGACGCGCTGGTGCGTCAGGCCGAGGCGCGGATTCTGGGCTGGCCGGGGATCGAGACGATCTACACCCGTGTCGGGTCCAGCGGCGGTGCGGGCAACGAAGCGCCCGCTGATGTGATCGGCACCATTCAATATGAATTTGTTGATTGGCGCGAACGCAAAGGCGCCAATGCAATTCTGGACGATCTGCGCAAGGGCATGCAGGGCATTCCCGGCGTCGATATCGAAGTTTCGGTTCCTGCCGCAGGTCCGCCTACGGGCAAGGCGATTCAGATTCAACTCTCGGCAGATGATCCTGCTGGCATGACCGAGATTGCCAAGACGATTGCAACCAAACTGGCCGATGTGCCGGATGTGATCGACATCGCCAATGGCCTGCCCTTGCCGGGGATTGATTGGCAACTGTTGGTCAACCGCGGCGAGGCAGCGCGCTATGGCGCTTCGCCGGGGGCAGTTGGGGCCGTGGTGCAGATGGTTACCTCGGGGTTAAAACTGTCGGATTACCGGCCTGCGGGGTCGGATGATGCCGTCGATATCGTGCTGCGCTTGCCGCCCGAACAGCGCACAATTGCCGAGTTGGACCAGCTGCGGATTGAAACGCCGAACGGTCCGGTGCCGATCTCGAACTTTGTCACTCGCACGGCGGCGCCGACGATTGGCAATCTGATCCGCATCAACGGCGCGCGCACCATCACCATTCAGGCCGGTATCAAGGCCGGCGTGCAAGAGGACGAGGTGCGCAAGAAAGTGCAAGCCATGGTCGATGGCGTCTTTGCCGAGCAAAGCCTGACGCAAAAGGGCTTTCGCTGGGTGATGGCGGGGGCCGACCAAGAGCAGGCCGACGCGGGGGCCTTCCTTGGCAAGGCCTTTGGTGCGGCGATCTTCCTGATCTTTGTGGTGCTGCTGGCGCAGTTCAACAAGTTCATCTCGGTTGGCTTGGTGCTATCGGCGGTGATCATGTCGACCATTGGTGTGCTTTTGGGTCTGATGATCATGGGGCAGCCTTTTGGCGTGGTGATGACCGGCATCGGCGTGATCGCGCTTGCCGGGGTGGTGGTGAACAACAACATCGTACTGATCGCCACCTATGACGAGCTGCGCGACAGCGGCATGGATAAGATCGACGCGATCTTGGAAACCTGTCGCGAGCGGGCGCGGCCGGTGGTGCTGACCGCGCTGACCGCGATCTTTGGGGTTTTGCCGATTGCCTTTGGCCTGAACCTTGAACTTCTGAGCCACGAAACAACCTATGGCGCACCATCAACGCAGTGGTGGATCTCGCTTTCCTCGGCTATCGTTTACGGATTGGCCTTTGCCACCATTCTGACTCTGATCGTGACGCCGTCACTGTTGATGTTGGTCAGCCGCAGCAATCAATCGCTGCGCGACGGGCGGCGTTGGTTCTGGAAGAAACGCAAAGCCTAAGGGGAAGCCATGCCCGCGCCGATCAACCACCTGAAAGCCGCCCTTGCCGCAGGGCAGCCGCAATATGGCATCTGGCTGAACCTTGCCAGCGCCACCTCGGCCGAGGTTTTGGCGGGGGCGGGGTTTGACTGGCTGCTGATTGACGGCGAACACGGGCCGAACCTGATCCCGCAGATGCTGGCGCAGGCGCAAGCGATTGGCAGCCGCACGCAGGTGGTGGTGCGGCCTCCGGTGGGCGAGGCTTGGATGATCAAGCAGATCCTAGATCTGGGCGTGCAGACGATTTTGGTGCCGATGGTCGAAAGTGCGGCGCATGCCGAGCAGATGGTCAAGGCGATGCGCTATCCGCCCGAAGGCATCCGCGGCATGGGCTCTGCCGTGGCGCGGTCTGGCGATTTTGGCCGGAACCGAGACTATGCCGCCACGGCCAACGCGCAGGTCTGTTTGGTGTTGCAGGTCGAAAGCCGCGCCGGTCTGGCCGCCTTGCCTGCGATTTTGCAGCTGGCCGGGGTTGATGGTGTGTTTATCGGCCCTGCCGATCTTGCTGCCGATATGGGCTTTGGCGGCGACGCCTCTGCACCCGAGGTGCAGGCGGCGATCGACACGGCCTTGCGCGCGATTGTTGCTTCGGGCAAGGCGGCTGGGATCCTGACCTTTGATGCCGCAGCGGCCAAGCGCTATGCCGCGATGGGGGTGCAGTTCCTGGGCATTGGTGGCGATGTCGGGTTGTTGGTCACTGCGGCCTCCAAGCTTTTGGCCGATGTAAGATAGCCTATGGCGACCCAAGCCTTTCACGCGGATCGGATTTTTGACGGCGATCAGTGGCACGAAACCGCTGCCGTTTTGGTGCAAGCGGGGCGGGTGCAGGCGATTGTGCCGCAGGCCGATGCGCCTGCAGGGCAACAGGTGGCGGGCTGGTTGACGCCTGGGCTGATTGATCTGCAGGTGAATGGCGGCGGTGGAGTTTTGTTCAATAACGCAGCCGATTCCGCCGGAATAGAGACGATTTGCCGGGCGCATGCGGGCTTTGGCACCACCTCGGTTATGGTGACGCTGATCACTGATTGCCCGGAGGTGACAGCGCAAGCGATTGGCGCGGTGCAAAGCGCGCGGGTCCAAGGGCTGTTGGGGCTGCATCTGGAAGGCCCGCATCTGGCGCAATCGCGCAAGGGCACGCATGATCCGGCCCTGATCCGGCCGATGCAGGATCAGGATTTGGCACAGCTGTTGACCACGGCCTTGCGCCCGCTGATCGTCACTGTTGCGCCCGAATCTGTCAGTTTAGACCAAACCCGCGCGTTGGCTGCTGCGGGGATCACCGTCAGTCTTGGCCACAGCGATTGCAGCGCTGAAACCGCCCTATGCTATGCAAAGGCGGGGGCAAGCATGGTGACGCATCTGTTCAACGCGATGAGCCAGATCACACCGCGTGCGCCCGGTCTGGCGGGGGCTGCACTGGACGATGGCAGGCTTTCAGCCGGTGTAATTGCCGATGGCTTTCATCTGAACCCAAGCGTTTTGCGTCTGGCGTTGCGGGCAAAAACAGGCTCTGCACCGCTGTTTTTGGTCTCGGATGCGATGGCGACAGTGGGCAGTGATCTGACCAGCTTTGCCCTGAACGGTCGGCAGATTTTTCGCGTAAAGGGGCGCTTGACGCTGGCGGATGGCACTTTGGCGGGGGCGGATATCGCGCTGCTGGACGCGGTGCGCTATCTGCATCAGGTGATGGATCTGCCCTTGGCGCAAGCGCTGCAAATGGCAACGATTGCCCCTGCCGCAGCCTTGGGTCTGCACGATCGCGGCCATTTGCGGGTGGGTGCGCGCGCCGATTTCATTAGCCTTTCGCCGCAGATCCGTTGCACGGGCACCTGGATAGACGGTAGGCGCGTCGCATGATCTTATGTTTTGACATCGGCGGCACCGCGATCAAATGCGCCGAGGCTTTCGGCCCCACCGATATTCGTCCGCAGTCACGCATTGCAACCCCAAGCGGTGATTTCGCCATGTTTGTCTCGGTTTTGCGGCAAGCAGTTCTGGCCACGTCACAACCACCGCAGCGCCTGGCTTTTTCTATTGCGGGGGCGATTGACCCTGAAACCGGGGTGGCGCAGGTGGCCAATATTGCCTGTCTGTCTGGGCGCAGGCTGCAGGCCGATCTGCAGGAGGCCTTGGGCCTGCCGGTTGATCTGGCCAATGATGCCGATTGCTTTGCCTTGGCCGAGGCCGCTTTGGGCGCGGGGCGCGGCCATGCTGTGGTGTTTGGCATCATTTTGGGCACGGGGATCGGTGGCGCGCTCGTGGTGCGTGGGCAGGTGATTGGTGCAGGTGAATGGGGGCATGGGCCGATTGCGCAGCGGCTTTTGGGCCAGCCCGAGGTGACGCTGCCCGCCTTTGCATGTGGCTGTGGCCAGCACGGCTGTCTGGAAACCTTGGGGTCAGCGCGGGGGCTGGAACGGCTGCACCTGCATCTGCATCAGGCAGACCGAAGCAGCGAGGTCATCGTGACGGATTGGCAGGCGGGCGACCCTGCGGCGCGGCGCACGATTGAGATTTGGCTTGACCTGTTATCGGCACCTTTGGCGATGCTGCAAAACCTGCTGGCCGCTGGGGTGATTGTGGCGGGGGGCGGATTGTCGAAGACGCCCGCACTGATTGCAGCGCTGGATCAGGCCGTGCAGAGCCGTATTTTGCATCCGCTGCCGCGCCCTTTGGTGGTGCCTTCCACGGGCGATATTGAACCCGGGTTGATTGGCGCGGCCCTGCTTGGGCTTTCCCGTCTTGGGGCTTGAGCCGCTGGCTGCCTCGCAGTATGATACCTGAATAATACCAATCAGGATCCCCATGCAGCCGCAGCAGTTTCATCCCGATCAGTGGTTCACCGCAGGCCATGGTCCGCGCTATGAGCAGCTGTATCGGCATCTGTCCAAAGCGATTGCGGCGGGTGATCTGGCGCAGGCGACACAGCTGCCGCCCGAACGTGATCTGGCCGAGCTTGCGCAGGTTTCGCGCGTGACGGTGCGCAAGGCGGTGGCGCAGCTGGTGGCCGATGGTGTGTTGGATCAGCGCCGGGGGGCTGGCACCTTTGTGCGCCCTGCCCGTAGCCGCACCGAGCCCTATTTGTCCAAGCTGTTGTCCTTTACAGAATATATGCTGCATCGCGGGAAAACGCCGACTAGTTCGGTGATCAATCAGGGCATCTTTTACCCGACACCAGACGAACAACTGGCGCTGGGTCTTTCGGCTGCCGACCGCGTCGCGCGGATCGAGAGGTTGCGCGCTGCCGACGGCATTGCGATGGCGGTGGAATGGTCATCGCTGCCGCAAGATATTCTGCCCGATCCTGCAAGCGTTGGGGCCTCGCTTTACGATCTGCTGCGCGCCAATGGCACGGCGCCCGCGCGCGCGGTGCAGCGGATTAGGTCGGTGAACCTGCCTGCCACCGAGGCGGCTCTGTTGAACCTGCCCGAAGGCAGTGCGGTCTTGCGAATTGATCGCACCGGCTTTCTGGCTTCGGGGCGGCCGATCGAGTTCACGCGCGGGCTTTACCGCTCGGATATCTACGATTTCGTCGCAGAGCTGCGGCTGGAGGCCAATCTTTAGCCGCAGCGATGGTTCGATCAGACCGCCAGATGTCGCATTTTCCCCTGCCCTTATGGCGCGTCGGGCTTAGGCTGATGAAAACAATAGCCCGAGGTGCGCCATGTCTACCGATCCGCTTTTGCAGCCCTATCAGCTGAAACATCTGACCCTGCGCAACCGGATCATGACCACCAGCCACGAGCCGGCCTATCCCGAAGATGGCATGCCGAAAGATCGCTATCGGCTTTATCATCTTGAACGTGCGCGGGCCGGTGTGGCTCTGACCATGACGGCGGGATCGGCTGCGGTGTCAAAAGACAGCCCGCCGGTGTTCAACAATATTCTGGCCTATAAGGACGAGGTGGTGCCGTGGATGCGCCGCTTGGCCGATGATTGCCACGAGGCCGGTGCTGCGGTGATGATCCAGCTGACCCACCTTGGCCGCCGCACCCGTTGGGACAAGGGCGATTGGCTGCCGGTGGTGTCTTCCACCTCGGACCGAGAACCGTCGCATCGCGCCTTTCCAAAGCCGATGGAAGATTGGGACATTGCCCGCATTATCGGCGATTTCGCCGATGCAGCCGAGCGGATGAAGCTTGCAGGTTTAGATGGCGTTGAAGTCATGACGCATGGGCATTTGCTGGATCAGTTCATCTCGCCGCTGACCAACCATCTGGAGGGTGCTTATGGCGCGCAGAGCCTTGCTACACGCATGCAGCTGACGCTGGATATCATCCGTGCAGTGCGGGCGCGGGTTGGTGACGATTTTATTGTTGGTGTCCGCTATGCCCCAGACGAGGCGCAAACCGGCGGCATTACCCCCGATATGGGCATCGAGATCGGCCATATGTTAAAGGCCACGGGGCAAGTGGATTATCTGAACATCAACCGCGGCCGTATCCATACCGATGCGGCGATGACAGATATGATCCCGATCCACGGCATGAAATCCTCGCCGCATTTGGATTTTGCCGGGCGGATGCGGGCCGAGGTTGGCATGCCGACCTTCCACGCCGCGCGGATTCCCGATGTGGCAACCGCGCGCCATGCCATCGCCACCGGCCAACTTGATATGGTGGGGATGACCCGCGCGCATATGGCTGACCCGCATGTGGTGCAAAAGATCATCGAAGGCCGCGAGCATGATATTCGCCCCTGCGTTGGCGCGACCTATTGTCTGGACCGGATCTATCAAGGCGGCATGGCTTTGTGCATCCACAACCCCTCGACCGGGCGCGAAGGCGAGCAGCCGCATCAGATCGCCGCTGCCGCCACGCCGCGCCGTGTGGTCGTGGTGGGGGCAGGTCCGGCGGGGCTGGAGGCGGCCCGCGTTGCCGCCCTGCGCGGGCATCATGTCACGGTATTCGAGGCTGCAGCCCAGCCCGGCGGGCAGATCCGCTTGCTGACCCAGACCAAACGCCGCGCCGAGCTGATCGGCATTTCCGACTGGCGCATGGCGCAATGCGCGGCCCATGGCGTGGAGTTTCGTTTTAACACCTGGGCCGAGGCCGAAGACGTGCTGGCCTGCGCCCCTGATGTGGTGATCGTGGCCACAGGCGGTATGGCGCAGAAAGATATTCTGGCTTCTGGCAACGAGCTGACGGTTTCGGCCTGGGATATTCTGTCGGGCGATGTAAAGCCGGGCAGCACAGTTCTGCTTTATGACGACGCGGGCGATCATACCGCCTTGCAGGCCGCGCAGGTGCTTGCAGATGCTGGCGCTCAGGTCGAGATTATGACGCCAGACCGCAGCTTTGCACCCGAGGTGATGGCGATGAACCTTGTGCCCTATATGCGGGCGCTGCAGGACAAAGATGTAACCTTTACCGTAACATACCGCCTTACCTCGGTGGAAAAAGACGGCAATCTGATCAAGGCCACGATCGACAGTGATTACAAGGTTCTGGGCAAGACCGCGCATTACGATCAGGTCGTGGTCAACCACGGCACCCAGCCTTTGGCGGATCTGTACTTCGACCTAAAGCCGCGCTCGGTCAATCTGGGGGCGGTGGATTACGATGCGATGATCGCCTCGACGCCGCAAACCAAGGCAGGCGGGCCAGAGGGTTTTCAGCTGTTCCGCATCGGTGATGCCATCGAGGCGCGCAACATTCACGCCGCGATTTATGATGCGCTGCGCTTGGTCAGAACGCTTTAGCGGGGGTTAAACCCCGCCAATCGCACCACGCTGCCCGCCGGTCTGGCCGCGATCCAGCAACAGATGATCCAGCAGGACGCAGGCCATCATCGCCTCGCCCACCGGAACCGCGCGAATGCCGACGCAAGGGTCGTGGCGGCCTTTGGTGATCAGGTCGATCTCGGCGCCCTCGGCGTTGATCGTGGCGCGTGGAGTAAGAATGCTTGAGGTCGGCTTGACCGCAAAGCGCACCACAACCGGCTGGCCGCTGGAAATACCGCCCAGAATGCCGCCGGCATGGTTGGACAAAAACGCAGGGCCCTGCGCGCCCATCCGGATTTCATCGGCATTTTCCACACCTGTAAGGGCCGCCGCTGCCATGCCGTCGCCGATTTCCACGCCCTTGACAGCATTGATCGACATCATCGCTGCGGCCAGATCAGAGTCTAACTTGGCATAAAGCGGCGCGCCCAAGCCCGCTGGCACGCCCTGCGCCGTCACTTCGATCACCGCGCCGACAGAATTATGCGACAGCCGCAATTCGTCCAGATAGACGGCCCAATCCTCGGCAGCCTTAGGGTCAGGGCAAAAGAACGGATTGCTGGCGATCACATCGGCATCAAAGCGCGCGCGATCAATGCAGCGCGGCCCCATCTGCACCATATAGCCCGAGATCCGCAGGTCTGGCAGCATCTGCGCCAAGACCGCGCGCGCTACGCCGCCTGCGGCAACCCGCGCTGCGGTTTCGCGTGCCGAAGACCGCCCGCCGCCGCGATAGTCTCGGTTTCCATACTTCTGATGATAGGTGATGTCGGCATGGCCCGGCCGGAAAGCCTGCGCGATGTCACCGTAATCCTTGCTGCGCTGATCGGTGTTTTCAATCATCAGCTGGATCGGCGTGCCTGTGGTGCGCCCGTTGAACACGCCCGACAGAATCCGCACTTCGTCTGCCTCTTTGCGCTGGGTGGTGAATTTCGAGGTGCCGGGTTTGCGCAGATTGAGCCAGGGCTGCAGATCGGCCTCTGTCAGAGCCACATTCGGCGGACAGCCATCCACGGTGCAGCCAATCGCAGGCCCATGGCTTTCGCCCCAAGTGGTGACACGGAAAAGATGACCGAAGGTGTTCAGGCTCATGGCGGGCTCCTTGCTTTCAGGATCCATAAGCCAAGCTGGGCCGTGGTGAAAGCCCCCCCTTGCGTCTGCTGCACTTTGCCTTATCCTCGGGGCTACCTCGGGGAGCCTTCACCGGCTGAGATGCGCAAGCGAACCCGTCGAACCTGAACCGGATCATACCGGCGGAGGGAAGGTGCATGGATATCTCCATCCCGACCAGCCGTCGCACCTTGGAGAAGACCTATGAAAACCACACTCCTTGCTGCGGGCCTTGCGACTTTTGCCAGCATGGCATTGGCCGATACGCCTGTTTTGCACGTTCTGACCTATGACAGCTTTACCGCCGAATGGGGGCCTGGCCCGATTCTCAAAGCAGGATTCGAGGCCACCTGCGGCTGCGAGGTGCAGTTCACCACCGCAGGCGATGGCGCGGCGGTTCTGGCGCGGTTGAAACTGGATGGCGATAAATCTGACGCCGATGTTGTGGTTGGGCTTGATACCAATCTGACAGCGGCGGCGGCGCCCCTGTTTGCTGATGTCGCCTCGCAGCCCAACACGCTGCCAGTGCCCTTTGCCGACCCCAAATTCGTGCCCTTTGATTGGGGCTATTTTGCTTTTGTCTATGACAACACCAAGCTGACGACGCCGCCGACCTCGATCGCAGAATTAGCCGCGTCGAACCTGAAAATCATCATCGAAGACCCCCGGTCATCGACCCCCGGTCTTGGCCTGCTGCTTTGGGTGAAGGCCGCCTATGGCGACGGCGCTGCCAAGGTTTGGAACGATCTGGCTGATAACATCGTCACCGTCACGCCGGGTTGGTCTGAAGCCTATGGCATGTTCCTTGGCGGCGAGGCAGATATGGTTTTGTCCTATACCACCTCGCCCGCCTATCACCTGATTGCGGAATCCGATGCCAGCAAATCGGCGGCGGCTTTCAGCGAAGGCCATTACCTGCAGATCGAGGTCGCCGGCAAAACCCTGACCAGCAAACAGCCCGAACTTGCCGATGCTTTCCTTGCTTATTTAGGCTCTGATGCCGCTCAATCGGCGCTGATCACCACCAATTGGATGTATCCGGCCAAGACCCCAGCCGAGGGTCTGCCAGAGGGGTTCGAGACGCTTATTCAGCCGGCAAAACCGCTGCTGTTCACTGCAACCGAGGCGCAACAGATCCGCGCCGCCGCGATCGAGGAATGGCAGACCGCGCTCTCCAAGTGATGCTGCCCAAGGTGCTTGGCCTTGGCATCGCCGCCCTGATCCTTGGATCGGCGGCGATGCTGGGGCTGCGCGCCGAGAGTTGGGCGCTGCGGCCCGCAGACTGGGCGGCGGTGCGGTTTACCCTGCTGCAAGCCGCGCTGTCAGCGGTGCTGTCCTTGGGCTTGGCGGTGCCGCTGGCGCGCGCGCTGTTTCGGCGCCGCTTTGTTGGGCGAAGCGCGCTGATCCGGCTGCTGGCCGCGCCATTTGTTTTGCCGGTGGTGGTGGCGGTCTTGGGGATCGCCACGGTTTTTGGTCGCACGGGGCCAATTAATGCTGTGTTAGAGACGTTTCATCTGCCTGCCGTGTCGATATTCGGCCTGCAAGGCGTGGTTTTGGCGAATGTGTTTTTCAATCTGCCCTTGGCGACACGGATGCTGTTGCACGGCTGGCAGGCTATCCCTGTCGAGCGGTTTCGGCTTGCCGCCTCGCTGGGGATGCCGCCAAGCGCGCAGTTGCGGCACCTAGAGCTGCCGATGCTGCGGTCGCAGGCGCCTGCGATTGCCTTGGTGATTTTTCTGATCTGTCTTGCCAGTTTTGCCATCGCCCTGACGCTGGGCGGTGGCCCGCGTGCCAGCACGATTGAACTGGCGATCTATCAAGCGCTGCGGTTTGAGTTTGATCTTGGACGCGCGGCGCTTTTGGCTTTGGTGCAGCTGCTGATCTGTGCTGCGGGCACGCTGATGGCCAGCCGCTTGACCCTGCCGCCAAGCTTTGGCGCGGGTCTGGGGCGCAGTCTTGATCTGCCGGCACCGCGCGGATGGCGGCGGCGCGGGGATGCACTGCTGATCCTGACGGTGGTGCTGTTTTTGGCACTGCCGCTGCTTGCGGTGGCTGCAAAGGGTCTGCCGGGATTGCTGGCGCTGCCCTCGGGGGTTTGGCCGGCGGCGCTGCGCTCGGTTTCGGTGGCCCTGGCCTCGGCGCTTCTGGCGGTGCTGGCGGCTTTGGTCTTGGCCTTGGCACAGGCGCGCAGAGCCACTGGCTGGCTGGAACTGGCGGCAATGCTGCCACTTGCAGCCTCTAGCCTTGTGCTGGGCACGGGGTTGTTTCTGATGCTGCGGCCATTCGTGGCGCCGCAAGCGCTGGCGCTGCCGGTGACGATGCTGGTCAATGCGTCCCTAACCTTGCCTTATCTGTATCGTCTGCTGCTGCCCGAGGCCCGCGCGCTGCAAAATGATTATGATCGGCTGGCCAGCAGTCTTGGTCTGCGCGGCTTGGCTCGGTTGCGTTATCTGACCCTGCCACGGCTGGCGCGGCCCTTGGGCTATGGCGCGGGGCTGGCAGCGGCTTTGTCGATGGGTGATTTGGGGGTGATCGCGCTGTTTGCGGGCAACAGCGGCGCGACCCTGCCGTTGTTTGTGCAACAGCTGATGGGGGCTTACCGGATGGATCAAGCGGCGGCGGCGGCGCTTGTGCTTGTTGACCTTAGCTATGCGCTGTTTTGGGTCTTTGACCGGATAGGACATCATTATGCTGACACTTGAGGCGCTGCACCTAAGCCAAGGCAGCTTTGATCTGCGCGCCGATTGGTCGGTGCAGGCGGGCGCGCGGGTGGCGGTTATCGGGCCATCGGGCGCGGGGAAATCGACGCTGTTGATGGCGATTGCGGGGTTCTTGCCGCCTGCCGCGGGGCGGGTTTTGTGGCAGGGGCGTGATTTGGCCGAAGTGGCGGTGGGCGATCGGCCGATGAGCGTGCTGTTTCAGGACCAAAATCTGTTTCCACATCTGACCATTGCGCAGAATCTGGGGCTTGGGCTGTCGCCCCAGCTGCGGCTTACTCCAGCGCAGCGCGATGCGGTCGAGGCGGCGCTGCAGCGTGTCGGCCTGGGGGGGATGGGTGGGCGCAAGCCTGCGCAGCTGTCGGGCGGCCAACAGGGCAGAGCCGCCTTGGCCCGCGCCTTGCTGCGCGCCCGCCCCTTGCTGGTGCTGGACGAGCCCTTTGCCGCGCTTGGCCCGGCGCTGAAATCCGAGATGCTGGATCTGCTGGACGAGGTCGCCAGTGCCACCGGGGCTGCGGTGCTGATGGTCACCCATGATCCCGCCGATGCGCAGCGCTTTGCCGGACAAACCGTTCTGGTGGCGGATGGCGTGGCCCAGCCGCCTTGCGCGACGGCAGCGCTTTTTGCCAATCCACCGCCGGCGCTTGCTGCCTATCTGGGCACATAAAAAAACCCCGCACGAAGCGGGGTTTTTTAAAACAGTTTCTATAAAAAGCTTAGTGCTTTTTCGGGCCTTTGACGGCAGACCACAGACGTTTGTTGGTCAGATACAGCAAAGACGACAGCAAGATCAGGAACAGCACGGCCTTAAAGCCAGTGTCCTTGCGTGCCATCAGCTTTGGCTCTGCGGTCCACATCAGGAAAGCTGCCACGTCTTCGGCCATATGCTTCACGTCATTCGGCGCGCCGTCGGCAAATTCGACCTGACCGTCAGCCAAAGGCGGTGGCATTTTGATCCAACCGGTCGAGAACACAGGGTTCTCGTAGAAGGTATTGCCAGCCTCTTCTTTTTCTTCGCCAGTATAGCCGTGCAGCAGATTGACGATATACTCGGGTCCGCCGATGCCGTGAATCAACTGGTTGATGCCCAAGCCATAGGGGCCGTGGAACGCCGCCCGTGCCTTCGCCATCAGCGAAAGATCAGGCGCGCCAGCACCGTTGTTCATGGGGAAGTTGTCGGTCGGCAGGCCTTCGCGGTCTTCACCAGTTTCTTTATCGACAATGGTGAATTGCTTGGCATAGGCGCGCACTTGGTCCGCTGGCAGGTGAGGCCCGCCTTCGTCCGCAAGCGAGCGGATTGGCACGAACTTCAGGCCATGGCAGGCCGAGCAAACTTCAGTAAAAACCTGAAGCCCGCGCTGAAGCTGGTGCTCGTCATAGGTGCCGAAGGGCCCTTCAAAGCTGAAGGGAATGTCTTCGATATGGGCCGTGCCCTCCGAGGCGACGGCAGCGCCTGTCATCAAGCTCAGTGCAGAGACAGCGCTGATTGCGATCTTGCGAAACATCTCAGTCAGTTCCTTTCTCTCACTCAGCCGGATCGGCGTAGTGCGATTTGAAGTCTTCTTCGATCGTAGCCGGTTGCGGCAGGGGCTTTTCAAGCACACCCAGCAGCGGCATGATCACGAGGAAATAGGCGAACCAATAGGTTGCCGCGATCAGCGATATATAGGGGTAGATCCCGTCAGTTGGCATGGCGCCGACCCACATCAGCACAACAAAGTCGATGCAGAGCAGATAGAACCAGGCTTTGAACTTTGGACGGTAGCGACCCGAACGCACCGAGGAGGTGTCGAGCCATGGCACCAAAGCCATAACTGCAATCGCGCCAAACATTGCCAGCACACCGAAGAACTTGGCGTCAACGATGCCAAAGGTCACGAAATGCACCAGCTGCACAACCCAGACGTCTGCGGTAAAGGCCCGCAAAATGGCGTAGAATGGCAGGAAGTACCATTCAGGCACGATATGCGCTGGGGTCGAGAGCGCATTCGCCTCGATGTAGTTGTCTGGGTGACCCAGGAAGTTTGGCATAAAGCCCACGACCGCAAAGAAGATCGTGACAACCACAGCCAAAGCAAACAGGTCTTTGATCACATAATAAGGCCAAAAGGGCAGGGTGTCTTTCTCGGCTTCTTCTTTCGAGCCACGGCGCACTTCAACACCGGTTGGGTTGTTGTTGCCGGTGGTGTGGAAAGCCCAGATGTGCAGCGCAACCAGAGCTGCAATCACGAAAGGCAGCAGATAGTGCAAGCTGAAAAAGCGGTTCAGGGTGGCATTGTCCACGGCAGGGCCGCCCAAAAGCCATTCTTGAATGCTTGGACCAACGCCCGGGATCGCGCCGAACAGGCCGGTGATCACGGTAGCGCCCCAGAACGACATCTGACCCCAAGGCAAAACATAGCCCATAAAGCCGGTCGCCATCATCGCCAGATAGATCAGCATGCCGATGATCCAGGTGACTTCGCGCGGGGCTTTATAAGACCCGTAGTAAAGCCCGCGGAAGATGTGCAGATAGACGGCAAGGAAGAACAGCGATGCGCCGTTTGCGTGCAGATACCGCAGCATATAGCCGCCGTTCACGTCGCGCATGATGTGTTCAACCGAGCTGAAGGCCAGGTCAACATGCGGGGTGTAGTGCATCACCAGCACGATGCCGGTCACGATCTGCAGACCCAGACAGAAGGCAAGTACGATGCCCCAGATCCACATCCAGTTCAGGTTTTTTGGTGTTGGCAGCATCAGCGTGTCGTAGGCAATGCTGACGATCGGCAAACGCTTGTGCAGCCAGGTTTGGAAACCCGGCTTTGGCTCGTAGTGGTCGTGCGGAATTCCGGCCATAATTTTCTGTCCTTATCCGAGCTTGATCGTGGTTTCGTTTTCGAACTTCGCGACCGGAACCGGAAGGTTGCGCGGTGCGGGGCCCTTGCGGATACGGCCCGCCGAATCATAGTGCGAACCGTGGCAGGGGCAAAACCAGCCGCCAAAGTCACCAGCGTCGCCCAAAGGCACGCAACCCAAATGGGTGCAAACGCCCATCATCACCAACCACTCGCCGGCTTCGTCCAGCGTGCGGTTTTTGTCTTCGGCCAGCGCGGTCGAATCGATGTTGGCGTTTTCGGCATTGGTGTCGACCAGATCGGTCAGCGCGACCGAACGGGCCAGATCAATATCGGCCTGATTGCGGCGGCGCACGAAAACCGGCTTGCCGCGCCATTTCACCGTAATCTGGGTGCCGACTTCTACGCCCGAGACATCGACCATGATCGAGGCCAAGGCGCGGGTGTCTGCCGAGGGGTTCATCTGATTGACCAGCGGCCAAACCGCTGCGCCTGCTGCAACAGCGCCAGCTCCGGCGGTTGCATAATACAGGAAATCCCGACGGGTTCCTGTCTGATCGTCTGCGTGGGACACGAGAACTTCTCCCTTCAGGGGTCGCAAGACCTGACGACCCATAATTAGATGAGACTCCGGTTGCCCAAAGCCTTATGCGGCGGGTTTTATCCAAGGAAGGCCCGCCCGTCCAGCGGTCAAAGTCGCGCAGGGGGCGCATAATCTTAGAATTATGCGGCTGTGGCCTTGAAATGGCGATATTTATGCCCAGTTGGGCAGAGTTTACACTAAACTTAGCATAGAATCTGCGCGTACTGGGGCTAAAATGCCTCAGGCAACGGGTGGTTTTGTTGCCATCATCGACGGGCGCTTGGAGAATTCTGCGGCCCAAGCGGCCAGATGTGGTCGACCTTGGCGCCAGTTGCGCGCGTCATGGCGGAAATCCAGATATTCCAGCGCCACGGCTAAGCTGATCTGCGCCATGGTCACGGGGCCTGCTAGATGATCCAGCCAATCGGCCTCGATCGCATCCACTGCGCGGCTGATTTTGGCCCATTGCCCCTCGAGCCACTGCTCAAAGCGCATCGCTTCGGGCCGCAAGCGCAGTTCATACGCCATAGTCACAGCGGCGTCTAAAATGCCGTCGGCGGTGGCCTCGAGCGTCAGGCTGCGCCAAAGCAGCGGTGCGGCAGGATAAAACCCCTTGCCCGACAGATCATCCAGATAACGGCTGATGACGCGGCTGTCATAGATCACACCATCGGGGGTTTCCAAGGCGGGGATCTTGCCCAAAGGATTGCGATCCACTGGCATCGTGCCGACATCCAGCGGCGATCCGGCGACGGCTGCGGTTTCCACCTGTGCCGAAAGACCGGCTTCGATGATTTGAACCGAGATTTTCCGGCCAAAGGGGGTGGTGGGCGACGAATAGAGCTTCATGGCGTGTCCTTTGCAAAACTTTGCCGCATCAATGCCCGAAATGATCGCCGCCGCAACCGCCTATTCAGGGCTTTGCCGGTGCTGCCATCAGCGCCGCAATGGCTTTCGAGCCTGCACCGGCGCGCGCGGACAGTAGGTTTGCGGCCTCGTCTTCGCTGCGAAAGGCTGGATTGGGGTGCATAGGATCCTCCAAGACATGAAAAAGCCGCCGAAGATTACTCTTGGCGGCCTATTCTTTCGCGTGCTGACAGCTAATCAACCCTGACGGGCCTTATAGCGTTTTTGCGTCTTGTTGATCACATAGACGCGGCCTTTACGGCGCACGACCTGGCAATCGCGGTGACGCGACTTCAGCGAGCGGAGCGAGTTTGCAACCTTCATGGCTGTCTCCCTTGTCGCGGCGCGTCTTCGCGCCAGTTAAAATCTGTGTCTTCTTGCGAAGACGATGAATGGTGGGCGGTACTGGGATCGAACCAGTGGCCACTACGATGTCAACGTAGTGCTCTACCGCTGAGCTAACCGCCCACAAACCTTGCCATTCCGCGCGCCCTAAAGAAAAGGACGCGGGCGGAACCGCGTCGGATGGCTGGGCTATAAACAGAGTCGCAGGGCTGTTCAAGGGGTTTCGGTAGGTGAATTTTTGTCGTTATATTGAAAAGGAACAGGAGTGTGGCGTGTCTGACGTATTTCGTATCCTTTCGCCCGCGCGGCAAAGCAGCGCCTTTGTTTTCGCCTCGCCGCATTCGGGGCGGGTCTATACGCCAGCGTTTCTTGAACAGTCGGTGCTAAGTGCCGATCTGATCCGCACCTCGGAAGACGCATTTGTCGATCAGCTTTTTGCCGATGCGCCCTTGTTCGGCGCGCCTTTGCTTTTGGCCGATGTGCCGCGCGCCTATCTGGATTTGAACCGTGCGCCGGATGAATTGGACCCTGCGCTGATCACAGGGGTGGCACGGGCGGCGCATAACCCGCGGGTTTCTTCGGGGCTGGGGGTGATTCCCCGCGTTGTGGCAGGGGGGCGGCAGATTTATCGCGGCAAGCTGTCACTTGCCGAGGCCGAGGCGCGGATTGCGCGGTTTTGGCATCCCTATCACAATGCGCTGCGGCATTTGCTGGATGAAACCCATGCACGCTTTGGCGAGGTGACCTTGCTTGACTGCCATTCGATGCCGCATGAGGCGATCGAAGGCCATGCGCGCATGGGAAAGCCCTGCCCCGAGGTGGTCTTGGGTGACCGATTCGGCGCCTCTGCCAATCGGGCGGTGATGGACCGGATCGAAGCCGCCTTTGCCGGCGCGGGTTTGCGGGTGGCGCGCAACACGCCCTTTGCCGGGGCCTTTGTCACCCAAAGCTATGGCCGCCCAAGTGCGGGTCGTCATGCCATTCAGGTCGAGATTGATCGCAGCCTTTATATGCACGAAGCCAGCCTTACCCCGCGCGCCGATTTTCAGGCGTTTCGCGCCCTGATCAACGGGGTGATGGCCGAGGTGACAGGGCAGGCGCTGCAACTGGCCGCCGAATAATCAACGCAGTGCGCGGCCTTTCAGGATCGCATCCTTGCCGAACCTTGCGCGAATCGCATCGGTTGCCCGCTCTGCTGCGGCGCGCTGGCCGGCCTGTGGGTCCAGCAGATCGCGGTCCAGATCGGCCTGATCTTCGCCCGCAAGATCCGAGATGC
The DNA here is from genome assembly GCA_023255415.1 of Cypionkella sp. Classification (GTDB taxonomy): domain Bacteria; phylum Pseudomonadota; class Alphaproteobacteria; order Rhodobacterales; family Rhodobacteraceae; genus Cypionkella. The sequence continues at coordinate 105,514 of JALRIN010000004.1, forward strand.
CGACCCCGATCAGCCGAAACGGCGCTTTGACTTTGGCTTGATCGAACAGCGCCTTGGCGGCGCGATAGATGCGGTCGGTCAGCTGCGTCGGGTCGGTCAGGCTGTGGCGGCGGCTGATCAGCTGGAAATCCGAGCGTTTAAGCTTCAGTGTGACTGTCCGCCCCGCCAGCCCCTTTGCCTTGGCGCGGTCGGCAACCTGTTCTGCCAAACGCCACAGATGGCCGTCCAAAAGCTCGGCGTCCGAGGTGTCTTCGAAAAACGTGGTTTCCTTGCTGATCGACTTCAGCTTTTCATCCCGCGTCACCCGCCGGGTGTCCAGGCCCCGCGCCAGATGCCAAAGCCTGTCGCCCATGCTGCCAAAGCGCGCGGTCAGATCAACGCGATCCCAGCGCAGCAGATCTGCGATGGTGCGAATCCCCGCAGCCTCTAGGCTGGCTTGCGCCGCCGTGCCCACACCCCAAATGATCCGCACCGGTTTCGGGCGCAAAAACGCCTCGGTCTCGGCGCGACCAATCACCGAAAATCCACGTGGCTTGTCGAGATCCGAGGCGATTTTGGCCAGAAACTTATTGTGCGACAGCCCGACCGAGCCTGACACGCCCAGATCGGTCTCCATATCCCGCACCAAGCGTGCCAACATCACCGCAGGCGGTGCACCGTGCAGGCGGGCGGTGCCGGTCAGATCCAAAAATGCCTCGTCCAGCGACAAGGGTTCAATCGCCGGGGTCAGCACCTCCATCAGCGCGCGAATAGCACGGCTGACCTCGACGTAAACGCTCATCCTTGGTTTCACGACCACCGCTTGTGGGCAAAGCCGCAGCGCCTGAAACATCGGCATCGCCGAGCGCACGCCATGAATGCGTGCCAAATAACAACAGGTCGAAACCACACCCCGCGTGCCACCGCCAACGATCACCGCCTTGTCGCGCAGATCAGGATTGTCGCGCTTTTCCACACTGGCATAAAAGGCGTCGCAATCCATATGCGCGATGCTTAGATCCCAAAGCTCGGGATGCGACATCACCCGCGGCGAGCGGCACTTGGGGCAGCGCGTTCCGGCATCAAATTGGGTCAGACACTCTCGGCACAGCGCAGGCATGCGGCAATTATGCGCTTGCCTGCTGGGCAAGTCTATTGTGTTTCACCTTCACAGCCCTTTCCCAAGGGCCCTCGGCGCGGTATACAAAAGTATGCGAATGACATTGACCGAGCATTACGACGCCCAAACCGCTGCCGGAGCGCTTCGCCCCGACGCAGGCCAGCGCGCGCTTTTGCCTGCGCTGGAAGATTTGCGGCTTTGGCTTGAACAAAACGCGGCGCGCAAGGTTGGTTTGTTTGCGGGCCTGTTTGCCAAGCCGGTTGTGCCGCCAAAGGGGCTTTACCTTTGGGGTGGGGTCGGGCGGGGCAAGTCGATGCTGATGGATCTGTTCTTTCAACAGACCCAGATCACCCAGAAACGCCGCGTGCATTTCCACGCCTTTATGCAAGAGCTGCACCACGCCCTGCATTTGGCGCGCCAAACCGGTGTGGACGATGCGCTTGCGCCTGTGGCCGCGGCCCTGACCCGCGATCTGCGGCTGCTGGCCTTTGATGAGATGCAGATCACCGATATCACCGATGCGATGATCGTTGGGCGTCTGTTTGAAAAGCTGTTGGCGGCGGGGGTTGTGATTGTTGTCACCTCGAACCGGCCACCGGAAGATTTGTACAAGAACGGCCTGAACCGGGCGCTGTTCCTGCCGTTTATTGCGGTGCTGAATGATCGGCTGAATGTGGTCGAGATTGAAAGCCGCGAAGATTATCGCCAGCACCGTCTGACCGGCGCGCAAACCTATTTTCACCCCGCAGGCACGGCGCGCGCGGCGATTAGTGCGATTTGGTCTGACCTGACCGGCAATGCGTCGGGCACGCCGCTGCGCCTGACCGTCAACAACCGCAGCACGGAACTGCCGCGCTTTGCCAATGGTATCGGCCGCGCCAGCTTTTGGGATCTTTGCGCCAAACCGCTTGGCCCTGCCGATTTTCTGGCGATTGCGGCAGCGGTGCGGGTGCTGATCTTGGAAGATGTGCCGCAGCTTTCTGCCAGCAATTACAACGAGGCCAAGCGCTTTGTGACGCTGATTGACGCCTTATACGAGGCAAAAACGCGGCTGATCATCTCGGCCGCCGACGAGCCTGAACGGCTATATTCTGAAGGCACCGGCAGCTTTGAATTCGAACGCACCGCCTCGCGCCTGCGCGAGATGCAGGGCGCGGACTGGGGCGAAGAGGCCTAGCCCCAGACCTGCCACAGCAATCGCAGCGCCAGCGCGGTCGAGGTGACCACCAGCAGCGGTTTGATTAGCCGCGCCCCGATCCGCATCGCAAGTTTTGCGCCTAAGGCAGCGCCTGCGATCTGCGCCGCCGCCATCGCCAAGCCAACACCCCACCAAATACCGCCGCCTGCCGCAAAGACCAAAAGGCTACCAAAGTTCGAGGCAAAGTTCAGCATCTTGGTATGGGCTGTGGCTTTCAACACGCCAAAGCCCGCCAGCAGGACAAAGCCCAGCATGTAAAAGCTGCCCGCTCCGGGGCCGAAAAAGCCGTCATAGGCCGCAACCATCGGCACGGCGGTAAAGGCGAAAACCGCCGGTTTGATCCGCTGAATGCGGTCGGCATCGGTCAATCCGGGCTTCAGGGCGAAGAACAGCGCCACCGCCACCAGCACCACCGGCATGATAATGCGCAGCGTATCGGCGGGCATCAGATGCGCCACCATCGCGCCCCCCGCCCCCGCCAGCCCCGCCACCGCCGCCATGCCCAATTGTTGCAAGGGTTTCACATGGCCCGCGCGGGCATAGCTGACCACGGCTGTCGCCGCGCCAAAACTGCCCTGCAATTTATTGGTCGCCAAAGCTTCGATCGGCGAGGCCCCTGCCAGCAGCAGCACCGGCACCGTGATCAGGCCACCACCACCCGCAATGGCATCGACAAAGCCCGCCAAAAACGCCGCACAGACCAAAAGCACAACAAGATGGGTGGCAATTTCGAACATTGCAGCTCTCCAAAGGGGCAGGCGGTCTGCGGTGTCACGCAGCAGACGCCAAGATCACAAAGCCTATTTCGTCAAGATAAACCAGAGCATTAGGCGATGAAGGCTTCGCGCGCATAGCCTTGCAGATATAAAAGTGCCGTCAGATCGCCGTGGTTGATGCGCAGATCGCATTCGGCCTGCACGCTGGGCTTGGCATGCAGAGCCACCCCCGCGCCTGCCAGCCCCAACATGCCCAGATCATTGGCCCCATCCCCCACCGCAATCGCCTGATCCGGGGTGATCCCCAAGCGGGCCGCGATCTCTTGCAAAGCCTGCACCTTGGCTGCCCGACCCAAGATCGGCGTGGCCACGGTGCCGGTCAGAATGCCTGCCTCAATTTCCAGAGTATTGGCGCGGTTTTCGTCAAAGCCCAAGACCGCAGCAATCGCCGCGGTAAAGGCGGTAAAGCCGCCCGAAACCAGCGCCGCGGTGCCGCCATTGGCCTTCATCGTCGCGACCAAGGTCTTGCCCCCCGGCATCAGCGTGATGCGGTCGCGAATGACGGTTGCAATCACCGCCTCGGGCAGGCCTTTCAGCAGGCCAACCCGCTCGCGCAGCGCCTCCTCGAAATCCAGCTCGCCGTTCATCGCCCGCGCGGTGATCCCCGCCACATGCGCGCCAACGCCTGCTTCATCGGCCAGCTCGTCGATACATTCCTGTTGGATCATCGTGCTGTCCATATCGGCGATCAGCAGCTGCTTGCGCCGCCCCGCTGCGGCTTGGATCACCAGATCCACGCCGATGCCCTGCAGACCCTGCCAGACATCCCAACGATTCGCAGGCATTGCTTGCAGCGGAAATTCTGCCGCCACGCCGGGGTCGAGCCACAGTGCATCGCCGCCGCCCCAAGCATTGCGCAGGCTTTCCACTGTGACACGGTCAAGCACAGGGCGGGCGGGGTTGGTCAGTAATGTGGCAATAAACATGGGCAAGTTTCCGATAGTGGAGGCATGCGTCGCAAATCGCACGCGATGCGCCGCAATACCGCGCTTTTCCGGCTTGTGCCAGCCGCGATCCAAGCGTAACCCCCGCAGTGGGACACCCTTCCCCAACGAAGGGCAAATATCTGTGAGGATACTATGGCTGATCTATCTGCTCCGGCAACGCGCCCGGCGAATCCGCGTTTTTCGTCCGGCCCCTGCGCCAAAATCCCCCATTACACCCTTGATATGCTTGGCGATGCGCCCTTGGGCCGCTCGCACCGCGCAACCGTTGGCAAGGCCAAGCTGCGCGAAGCCATTGACCTGACCCGCGAAATTCTGGGCCTGCCCGATGATTACCGCATCGGCATCGTGCCGGGTTCGGACACCGGCGCTGTTGAAATGGCGATGTGGTCGCTTTTGGGCGCGCGTCCGGTCGAGATGCTGGCTTGGGAAAGCTTTGGCGAAGGCTGGGTCACTGATGTCGTCAAACAGCTGAAGCTGGACGCGAAAGTGAAAATCGCCCCCTATGGCCAGATCGTCGATCTTGCGACCGTAGATTTCAATTCTGATGTTGTGTTCACCTGGAACGGCACCACCTCGGGCTGCCGCCTGCCGAATGCCGAGCTGATCCCCGCAGATCGCCAAGGCCTGACCATCTGCGACGCCACCTCGGCGGCCTTCGCGATGCAGCTTGATTGGTCGAAACTGGATGTCACCACCTTTTCCTGGCAAAAAGTGCTGGGCGGCGAAGGGGCGCATGGCATGATCATCCTGTCGCCGCGCGCTGTCGAGCGTCTGGAAACCTATACCCCCGCTTGGCCGCTGCCAAAGATTTTCCGCATGACCTCGAAGGGCAAGCTGATCGAGGGGATTTTTGTTGGTGAAACCATCAACACGCCTTCAATGCTGGCGGTTGAAGATTATCTGGTCTCGCTGAAATGGGCAAAATCGGTGGGTGGGCTGCAGGGTCTGGTCGACCGCGCCACCGCCAATGCGCAAGTGGTCTGGGATTTCTGCGCGCAGAACCCATGGCTGCGAAATCTGGCTGAGACGGCGGACATCGCCTCGACCACCAGCGTTTGCCTCAAGTTCAACGATCCCCGCATCAAAGACGGCGCGGCTTTTGCCAAAGCTGTCGCCAAGCGGCTGGAAAAAGCCGAGGTCGCCTATGACATCGGCGCCTATCGCGACGCGCCTGCGGGCCTGCGGATCTGGTGCGGCTCGACGGTGGAAACCGCCGATGTGGCAGCCCTGATGCCCTGGATTGCCCACGCCTTCGACGCTGAAATCGCGGCACAAGCCTGATCTTGGTGCGCAATAAATGCGCACCCTACCCCCAATTCATATATCGGAGTCCATCATGGCCCCTCGCGTTCTTGTTTCCGACGAACTTTCTGAAACCGCCGTTCAAATCTTCCGCGACCGTGGCGTCGAGGTTGATTATATGCCGAAACTTGGCAAAGACAAAGACGCGCTGGCCGCGATCATCGACCAATATGACGGCCTTGCCATCCGCTCGGCCACCAAAGCCACAGAAAAACTGCTGGCCGCCGCGACCCGTCTGAAAGTGATTGGCCGGGCTGGTATCGGCGTCGACAACGTCGACATTCCTGCGGCCTCGAAAAAAGGCGTGATCGTGATGAACACGCCGTTCGGCAACTCGATCACCACTGCCGAACATGCCATCGCCATGATGTTCGCCGCCGCCCGCCAACTGCCCGAAGCCAATGCCTCCACTCATGCCGGCAAATGGGAAAAGTCGAAATTCATGGGGGTCGAGCTTTACAACAAAACCCTTGGTGTGATCGGTGCGGGCAATATCGGCGGCATCGTTTGTGATCGCGCCATCGGTCTGCATATCAAGGTCGTGGCCTATGATCCCTTCCTGTCGGAAGAGCGGGCAAAAACCCTTGGCGTCACCAAGGTCGAACTTGACGAGCTGCTGGCGCGTGCCGATTTCATCACCCTGCATGTGCCGCTGACCGATAAGACCCGCAACATCCTCTCGGCCGAAAACATCGCCAAAACCAAAAAGGGCGTGCGCATCATCAACTGCGCCCGTGGCGGTCTGGTCGATGAGGAGGCCCTGGCCGAGGCGCTGAAGGAAGGCCGCGTCGCCGGGGCCGCCTTTGACGTCTTCGCGGTCGAACCCGCCACCGAAAGCCCGCTGTTCAACCTGCCCAACGTGGTCGTCACCCCGCATC
>JALRIN010000050.1 GCA_023255415.1 Cypionkella sp.
CCAAGGACTTTCTGACTGAAGTGGCGCAGATCACGGGCCTGCCCGTGGTCAGCGACACCAGCCGTCTGCGCCTGCCCTGGTGGACTCGCAGCGTGGACAGCACCTATCTGACCGGCAAGCGGGTGTTCTTGTTCGGCGATGGCACCCATGTCGCCGCCGCCGCCCGCATTGCTCGCGACGAGATGGGTTTCGAGGTCGCAGGCCTTGGCTGCTTTAACCGCGAAATGGCCCGCACGATCCGCGCACTGGCGAAAAACTTCGGCGTCGAGGCGCTGATTTCTGACGATTATCTCGAGGTCGAAGCCGCCATCGCCGCGCTGCAACCCGAGCTGATCTTGGGCACCCAGATGGAGCGTCACATCGGCAAGCGTTTGGGCATCCCCTGTGCTGTGATCTCGGCCCCGGTGCATGTGCAAGATTTCCCTGCCCGCTACTCGCCACAAATGGGCTGGGAAGGCGCGAATGTGATCTTTGACACTTGGGTGCATCCGTTGGTGATGGGGCTGGAAGAGCATCTGCTGCATATGTTCCGCGACGATTTTGAATTTCACGACGCGGCCGGGGCCTCGCACCATGGCGGCGCGCATCACCCTCGCGATGCTGGCGCCGAGGCCGCGCCTGCGGCCGCGGCATCTGCGGGCTCGATGCCCGCTGAGGCCGCCCCCGTTGCGGCCGTCACCCCAGACCAGCCGCAAACCGCAGGCGAAATTATCTGGCTGTCAGACGCCGAAAACGAGCTGAAAAAGATCCCTTTCTTCGTGCGCGGCAAGGCCCGCCGCAATACCGAGAAATACGCCGAAACCAAAGGTGTCACCGCGATTTCCGTCGAAACCCTTTACGAGGCCAAAGCCCATTATGCGCGTTGATCCCCCTCTGAAAGGTACAAAGGTCGGCTACAGCATCGTCGTGGTCACGCTTGATCAGCATGCCGCAGGCCCGGCCGCGCGCATCGCGCCGCGTCTGTCTCAGGATTTCCCCGGCCTGACCATCGCCATTCATGCCGCCGCCGAATGGGCCGAAAATCCCGCCGCCCTTGCCCGCTGCAAATCCGATCTGCAAACTGCCGATATCATCGTCGCGAACCTGTTGTTCATCGAAGAACATATCACCGCCATTCTGCCCGACCTGACCGAGGCCCGCGCCCGCGTCGATGCCTTTATCGGTGTCATCGCCGACAGCGCCATCGTGCGGCTGACCAAAATGGGCGATCTGGATATGTCCAAACCCGCCTCGGCCACGATGTCGCTGCTGAAAAAGCTGAAACCCAGCGCGAAAACCAGCGCCAATTCTGGCGAAAAGCAAATGTCGATGCTGCGCCGGCTGCCCAAAATCCTGCGCTGGATTCCGGGCAAGGCGCAGGATCTGCGGGCATGGTTTTTGTCGATGCAATATTGGCTGGGCGGGTCAGACGACAATATCGAACAGATGATGCGGTTTTTGCTCGGCCGCTATGCCGCGCGCAAAGACTGGCGCGGTGCAGTGGCCAAAGCCCCGATTGATTACCCCGAGGTTGGGCTTTATCACCCCGCCCTGCCGAACCGGATGACCACCGATCTTGCCGATCTGCCGCGCCCTGCCGGGGCCAAGCTGACGGTAGGGCTGTTGCTGCTACGCTCTTATGTGCTAGCCTCGGATACAGCGCATTATGATGCAGTAATCGCGGCCTTTGAAGCGCGGGGCATCGCCTGCATTCCGGCCTTTGCCGGCGGGCTTGATGGCCGCCCCGCGATCGACGCCTATTTCTCGACCAAAGACCGCGGCATTGACGCCATGGTGTCGCTGACCGGATTTTCGCTGGTGGGCGGGCCTGCCTATAACGACAGCCCCGCGGCTGTGGCTGCGCTGAGCGCGCTGGATGTGCCCTATATCGCCGCCCATCCGCTGGAATTTCAAACCCTTGGACAATGGGCCGCTGCCGGCATGGGGCTGGGCCCGATTGAAACCACGATGCTGATCGCGCTGCCCGAGATTGACGGCGCAACCAATCCCACGGTGTTTGCAGGCCGCCACGGGCTTGAGGGCTGCAGCGGCTGCGTGCATATGTGCGCAGGGGGCGCTGAAAGCCGGGCAATGTCGCCCTGCCCCGAGCGGATCGCCTCGCTTGCCGAAAAGACCGCGCGTCTGGGCCAGCTGCGCCAACTGGGCAATGCGCAGAAAAAAGTCGGCATCGTGCTGTTCGGCTTTCCGCCCAATGCAGGGGCTGCGGGCACCGCGGCCTATTTGTCGGTGTTTGAAAGCCTGCACAACACCCTGCGCGCCATGAAGGCCGAGGGCTACAGTTTAGACCTGCCCGCCACCGTCGCCGATCTGCGCGAAGCGGTGTTGGGCGGCAATGCGGCAACCTATGGCCAGCCCGCCAATGTCGAAGCCTTTGTCAGCGCCGATCACATCGTGCGCAATACCCCGCCGCTGAAAGAGCTGGAAGCCGTCTGGGGCCCAGCTCCGGGCAAGGTGCAAAGCGATGGCAGCCGGGTGTTTGTGCTGGGCAAGCAATTTGGCAATGTCTTTGTCGGGCTTCAGCCCACCTTTGGCTATGAGGGCGACCCGATGCGGTTGCTGTTTGAACGCGGCTTTGCCCCCACCCATGCCTTTGTGCAGTTCTATTTGTGGATGCGCGACAGCTTTGGCGCCGATGCCTATCTGCATTTCGGCATGCATGGCGCTTTGGAATTCATGCCGGGCAAGCAAGCCGGCCTTGGCGCGCGCGATTGGCCAGATCGGTTGATCGGCGAGGTGCCGAATATCTATCTTTATGCTGCCAACAATCCCTCCGAGGCCTCTTTAGCCAAGCGCCGTTCAAATGCCATCACCATCTCGCATCTGACACCGCCCTTGGCGCAGGCTGGGCTTTACAAGGGGCTGATCGAGCTGAAAGACAGTCTGACGCGCTGGCGCAGTCAGCCCGCCGATGCGCCCGAGCGCTCCGATCTAGAGGCCTTGATCGCCGACCAAGCCGTGGCCGTCGATATGGGCGGGCAAAAGCCCGTAACGCTGTGGCTGAAACTGCTTGAGGCCGAAGCCGCGCTGATCCCGGATGGCTTGCATATCATCGGGCGGCCGATGTCGGATGCAGCGCGCGCCGAATATCTGGATCTGCTGCCGCCGATGGATGATGTGGCACGCGCGCGCATTGATCGCCAATTGCAGCAAGACACGGAAATCCCTGCGGTTTTGCGTGCGCTTTCCGGCCGCTTTATCGCACCTGTCCCCGGTGGCGATCTGATCCGCTCGCCGCAGATCTTGCCAACGGGGCGCAATATCCACGCCTTTGACCCCTTCCGGATGCCAACCGAATTTGCCCTGCGCGATGGCGCGGCCCAGGCTGATCGCTTGCTGGCCGCCCATCCGACGCTGCCACGCTCGATTGCGCTGGTGCTTTGGGGGTCGGACAATATCAAATCCGACGGCGGCCCGATTGCCCAGGCCCTGGCACTGATGGGCGCGCGGCCGCGCTTTGACGCCTATGGCAGGCTCTCGGGGGCCGATCTGATCCCGCTGGCGCAGCTTGGTCGCCCGCGCATTGATGTGCTGATGACGTTGTCGGGGATTTTCCGCGACCTGCTGCCTTTGCAAACCAAAATGCTGGCCGAGGCCGCCTATAAATGCGCCATGGCCGACGAGCCCTTAAGCCAAAACTTCATCCGCGCCCATGCGCTGCGGGCGTCGGAAGAGATGGGCGTTGATATGGAAACCGCCGCCCTGCGGGTGTTTTCGAATGCCGAGGGCGCTTATGGCTCTAACGTCAATCAGCTGGTCGACAGTTCGGCCTTTGGCGGCGAGGATGAATTGGCCGATGCCTATGAGGCACGCAAATCCTTTGCCTATGGGCGCAACGGCAAGGCGGTGAAACAGGCGGGGATTTTGCAAAAATCGCTGCAAAATGTGGAGCTTGCTTATCAAAATCTGGAATCGGTCGAATTGGGTGTCACTTCGGTTGACCATTATTTCGACACGCTGGGTGGCATTGCGCGGGCGGTGAAACGCCAACGCGGCAGCGACACACCTGTCTATATCTCGGACCAAACCCGCGGCAGCGGCAAGATCCGCAGCCTGCGCGACCAGATCGCGCTGGAAAGCCGCTCGCGGATGTTGAACCCGAAGTTTTTTGAAGGCCTGCTGAAACATGGCGCCGAGGGCGTGCGCCAGATTGAGGCGCATGTGACCAATACCGTTGGTTGGTCGGCCACCACCGAGGCGGTTGAGCCTTGGGTCTATCAGCGCCTGTCGGAGACCTTTGTGCTGGACGCGGCGATGCGCCAGCGCTTGGCAGCGCTGAACCCGCAAGCCTCGGCGCGCATGGCCAATCGGCTGATCGAGGCCTCTGAGCGTAACTATTGGTCGCCTGATGCCGCCACCCTTGCGGCTTTGCAGGGGGCTGCGGATGAATTGGAAGACCGTTTGGAAGGGATTGCAGCCGAATGAGACAGCCTTGCCAAATCCACCGCGACTTACCTGTCGGAGCCTCCGGCGGGGATATTTTTAGACAGATGAAAGGGGCATCAGCATGAGCCTAGATCTGGTTCCAAATCTACGTGGCCTTGATGGCGAGGGCTCGGTGCAGGTGCATCAGGATGCCGATGCGCGCATTGAAGGCGCCAAGGTGTTTTCGGTTTATGGCAAGGGGGGGATCGGGAAATCCACCACTTCGAGCAACCTTTCGGCGGCGTTTTCGATGATGGGCAAACGGGTGTTGCAGATTGGCTGTGACCCCAAGCATGACAGCACCTTTACCCTGACCGGGCGCTTGCAGCCCACCGTGATCGACATCTTGAAAGAGGTGGATTTTCATGCCGAAGAGCTGCGGCCTGAGGATTATGTCGCCACCGGCTTTAACGGCGTGAAATGCGTCGAGGCCGGCGGGCCACCTGCAGGCACCGGCTGTGGCGGCTATGTGGTGGGGCAGACGGTCAAGCTGTTGAAGCAGCACCATCTGCTGGATGACACCGATGTGGTGATCTTTGACGTCTTGGGCGATGTGGTTTGCGGTGGTTTTGCAGCGCCCTTGCAGCATGCCGACCGTGCGGTGATCGTTACCGCAAATGACTTTGACAGCATCTATGCGATGAACCGCATCATCGCCGCGGTGCAGGCCAAATCGGGCAATTACAAGGTGCAGCTGGCCGGCTGTGTCGCCAACCGCTCGCGCGAGACCGATGAGGTCGACCGCTATTGCGCCCGCGTCGGCTTTAACCGCTTGGCGCATATGCCCGATATTGACGCGATCCGCCGCTCTCGGCTGAAGAAAAAGACCCTGTTCGAGATGGATGACGCCGAAGACGTGGTGATGGCGCGGGCGGAATATATCAAGCTGGCCGACACGCTGTGGCGGTCGGTGCAGGGTGCGGGATCAACGCCGCATCCGCTGCCAGATCGGGAAATCTTTGAGCTTTTGGGGTTTGATTGATGCCGGACTATTCGACAACTTTGTCAAGAGTTGAAGATTACTTTGACCGCTCGGCCACCAAGGTTTGGGAGCGTCTGACCTCGGATGCGCCGGTGTCGCGTATTCGTCAGACTGTGCGCGAGGGGCGCGACCAGATGCGGGCCCTGATGCTGTCGCGGCTGCCATATGATCTGCGCGGGGCGCGGGTTTTGGATGCAGGCTGCGGCGCGGGGCAGATGACGGCAGAGCTTGCCGCGCGTGGGGCGGATGTGCTGGCGGTGGATATCTCGCCTGCGCTGGTCAAGATCGCGCGCGAGCGTTTGCCTGCAATGCTGCGCGGGCGGGTCGAGTTTGCCTCGGGCGATATGACGGCCGATCACGGCAGTTTTGACCATGTCATCGCGATGGACAGCCTGATCTATTACAACACCGCCGACATAACCGCCGCCCTGACCCGGCTGGGCGCGCGCACCTCCGGGTCAGTGGTCTTTACCGTTGCCCCCCGCACGCCGTTTTTGATGGCCTTTTGGTCGATGGGCAAATTGTTCCCGCGCAGCGACCGCAGTCCGATCATGGTGCCGCATGCCCCAAGCAGGCTGCAACAGCAGTGCCAAGGCCAGATCAGCAAGGTCGATCGCGTCTCGCGCGGCTTTTATATCTCTGAATGTCTGGAGTATCGGCGGTGATCTTTTTTAAATCCAAACATATGCAGCAGCTAGGCACCCAATGGATGCCCTTTGCGGATGCGGTTTCGGAGGGTTTGAGCTTTTTACAGCTGTTGCGGTTAAGCCTGTTTCAGGTCTCGGTTGGCATGGCTTCGGTGCTGCTTTTGGGCACGCTGAACCGGGTGATGATTGTCGAGCTGTCGGTGCCTGCAACCGTGGTGGCGGTGATGATCGCGCTGCCGGTGGTCTCGGCGCCATTTCGCGCCTTGCTGGGCCACAAGAGCGACACCCACAAAAGCTGGATCGGTTGGAAGCGCATTCCTTATCTGTGGTTTGGCAGCCTGTGGCAGATGGGCGGGCTTGCGATCATGCCTTTTGCGCTGATTGTTTTGTCAGGCGATCAGATGCACGGGCCGGAATGGGCGGGTAAGGCTTTGGCGGGCCTTGCGTTTTTGATGACTGGCATCGGCATGCATATGACGCAGACCGCAGGGCTTGCACTGGCTTCTGACCGCGCGACGCCAGAAACCCGGCCAAGGGTGGTGTCGTTTCTATATGTAATGAACCTTTTGGGGATGGCGGTTTCGGCGGTGATCTTGGGCTTTTTGCTGCGCGATTTTGACGAGATCAAGCTGATCCGCGTTGTGCAGGGCTGCGGGGTTGCGACGATCTTGCTGAACATGACGGCGCTTTGGAAACAGGAAAAAGTCCGCCCGATGACCAAGGAAGAGATGGCCGAGACCCGGCCGATCTTTCACGAAGGCTTTCGCGATCTGCTGGCAGGCGGCACCGCGGGGCGGCTTTTGCTGGTGGTGATGCTGGGCACCATGGGATTTCAGATGCAGGACGTTCTGCTTGAACCTTATGGCGCGCAGATCCTTGGGCTTTCGGTCGGGGCCACGACCTGGCTGACGGCCTGCAATGCCATGGGGGCGCTGATTGGTTTTGTGCTGGCGGGGCAATGGATGGCCAAGGGTCAAGACATGTTCCGCATGTCGTCGCGCGGGATTTTGGTCGGAGTCTTGGCCTTTGTCATGGTGATCATGGCAGCACCGCTGCAATCGGGCGTGCTGTTCTTTGCGGGGGCTTGGTGCATCGGGCTGGGGGCGGGGCTGTTTGCGGTTTCGACCCTGACGGCAGCGATGGCACTGCCTGAACAGGGCCATGCAGGCCGCGGGCTGGTGCTTGGGGCTTGGGGGGCTGCGCAGGCCACCGCGGCGGGCCTGTCGATCGCCATTGGCGGCGGCTTGCGCGACAGCGTCGGATCCTATGCGCTGCAAGGTCATCTGGGCGAGATCTTTGCCACCAAGACCTTTGGCTATTCCTTTGTCTACCAAATTGAAATTCTTGTTCTTTTCGTCACGCTTATCGCATTGGCCCCCTTAGTTCGGGTCACGCTTTTCACATCTAAACCCAAAGCCGACAGCGCCCGTCTGGGCCTTGTCGACTTTCCCAACTGACTTTCGGAGGATTAACTCATGCTTGGCACGCACTTCTTTGGCAACTTCGATCTTGCCGCGCTTTCGATCTGGCTTTTCTGGGGCTTTTTCGCTGTGCTGATTTACTATCTGCAAACTGAAAACATGCGCGAAGGCTATCCGCTGGAAACCGAGGATGGGGCCACGGCTGCCAACCAAGGCCCCTTCCCGCTGCTCCGCCCAAAAACCTTTATCCTGCCGCATGGCCGCGGCGAGGTCAGCTTTCCAAACGGTGCCCGCGAGGCGCGCGAATTGGCAATGGGGCGCACTGCGGTCTCGGACGGCTTTCCCCATGCGCCTTTGGGCGACCCAATGGTCGATGGCCTTGGGCCAGCCGCTTGGGCACCGCGCCGCGATGTGCCGGAACTGGATGGCCACGGCCATGTCAAAATCGTGCCAATGGCGCAGGCCCCCAGCTTTGGCGTCTCGGCGGGCCGCGACCCACGCGGATTGCCGGTGCAGGCAGGTGACAACGAGGTCGTAGGCCGGATCAGCGATATGTGGGTTGATGCCCCTGAACAGCTGGTGCGCTATCTTGAGATCGAGCTGAACTCGGGCAGCCGGCGTTTGGTGCCGATGCCGATGGTCAAGATCTGGAAAGACCGCGTTCGGATCAATTCGCTGTCGTCTGACCTGTTTGACGGGGTGCCTGCCACCAAATCGGCAACGCAAGTCACCCTGCTCGAAGAAGATAAGATCAGCGCTTATTATGCGGGCGGCACGCTTTACGCGGCCGACAAGCGCAAGCATGGGCCGGAGTCCTGGAAGCCATGAGCGCGCATGACGACTATGAAATCGAACCTGTGCGCGGCCTGCCAGAGCAGCCGCCGCAGGGCGAAGAGCTCTTGTGGCAGGGTCGCCCCGCGACCTTTGCCCTGGCGCGAGACGCCTATAAAATCACCTGGGTCGCCAGCTATTTCCTAGCGCTGGCGGTCTGGCAAATCACCACGCTGGCCAGCGATGTCACCCAAGCAATCGCCATCGCCCTACCCTATCTGGCCATCGGGCTTTTGGTCTGCGCGATCCTTTTGGGCATGGCTGCAGCCCAAGCCCGCGCCACAGTCTATACCGTGACCACAGCACGGGTGGCGATGCGGATCGGCTCGGCGCTGACCGTCACACTGAACCTGCCGTTCAAGCAGATCGGCACCGCGAGCCTTGCACTTAAACCCAATGGCACCGGCACCATCGCGCTGCAAACACTGGGCGAGACGCGGATTTCATATCTGGTGTGCTGGCCACATGCACGACCTTGGGCCATGGCCAAAACCCAGCCTGCGCTGCGCTGCATCCCTGATGCGGCCCATGTCGCCAAGCTGTTGTCTGACGCGGCAGAGACCAAACTCAACGAGCCCGTGGTGGCGCAAAGCGGGGCGGGCCTGATGCTTGCCGCCGCAGAATAGCGAGGAGCCATGTTCGTCCAAGCCCAAGCCAAAACCAAAGCCGCGCCCGAACGCGACATGATCCCCAAGCCGCTGCTTTTGGCGATCTTGGCGCTGGTGGTGGCAAGTCTTGCCATCGTCGGGGCGGCTGCCATTTCGGGGCGCCCGCATGTCGGTGTGCCCAAGGGTGCCAGCATTCTGGCCGAGCGCAGCGTGATCTTGCAAGGCGGCGGCGCGCAAGCCGTGACCGTGCTTGCAAGTGACGGCAGCGTGATGATGGATCTGCCACATGGCGGTTTTATCACCGTGATCCAAAACGGACTTGAACGTGCACGCACCACCGCAGGGATTGAGCAAGCTTTGCCAGTGCGGATTGTAAAATACGACAATGGCCGTCTTGCGGTCGTTGACGACGCCTCTGGCTGGAGCGCTGAGCTTGGCGCATTTGGCAGCGACAATAGGGCCGCATTCGAACGGCTCATGTCACACAACTAACCAACAATAATGGGAACCAAATCATGGGAATTTTTAGCAGATACGCCGAGGACGTCCCCTGCACTGTCGAAGTCAGTCACCGCTTTGAGAGCCTGCATGCCCACGTTCGTTTTAACAATGGTGCCGTCATCCACCCTGGCGACGAGGTTTTGGTGCATGGCAAACCGATCCTTGCCGCTTATGGCGAGCTGATCATCGAAGACCGTCAAGCCACCATCACCCGCGCATCAGCGCTGGAACGGTTGTGGACCCGTTTGACAGGCGATTTCGGCTTTATGGAACTTTGTGAATTCTCGTTTTCCGAAGAGGTGATGTCATGAACGCAACCCCCAAAGCGCTAGAGGCCGAATACGCCGAACTGGCCGCCGCACAGACCACCGACACCACGGCAATGGCCACCGAGACCACGCTGCTGAACCCACGCTTTTATACCACCGATTTCGACGAGATGGACCGCATTGATGTCACCTCTGTGCGCAAAGACTGGGACGAGTTGCTCGCCGAAATGCGTGCCGATCCGAACAAATTCCATTTCAAGAAAAACGCTGAATGGGATGCAGATTGGGCGGGAATGGACCCAAAGCTGAAGCGCGAGTTCATTGATTTTCT
The DNA here is from genome assembly GCA_023255415.1 of Cypionkella sp. GTDB lineage: Bacteria > Pseudomonadota > Alphaproteobacteria > Rhodobacterales > Rhodobacteraceae > Cypionkella. The sequence goes on from JALRIN010000050.1 coordinate 10,013, forward strand.
GGTTTCCTCTTGCACCGCCGAATTCTCGGGCTGCGTGCTTTACAAAGAGATGAAGCGGCGCGGCAATAACCCTGACATCTGCGAGCTGTTCAACTTTATGGCGCGCGACGAGGCCCGCCATGCCGGTTTTATCAATGACGCGCTGCGCGAAGCCGGGGTGGCTGTGAACCTTGGTTTTCTGACCAAGGCCAAGAAATACACCTATTTCCGCCCCAAGTTCATCTATTATGCAACCTATCTGTCTGAAAAGATTGGCTATGCGCGCTATATCACCATCTTCCGCCACCTCGAGGCAAACCCCGAGCTACGCTTTCACCCGATCTTCAAATGGTTTCGCGAATGGTGCAACGACGAGTTCCGCCACGGCGAGGCCTTTGCGCTTTTGATGCGGACCGACCCGAAACTGACTTCGGGCTTTGCCAATAAGCTGTGGATCCGGTTTTTCCTGACAGCGGTCTATTCAACCATGTATGTGCGCGACCACGCGCGGCCAGAATTTCACAAAGCCTTGGGCGTCGATATCGAATGGTATGACCAAGAGGTGTTCCGCAAAACCTCTGAAATCGCGCGGCAGGTGTTTCCGGTCGAGGTTGATATCAACCACAAACGCTGGATGCCAAACCTGCGCCGCATGCGCGACGCCTTTGGTCAGATGGAGGCGGGCAAGCGTCAGGGTGGCTTGGGCGGTTTTGTCACCGGCAAGCTGGGTGCGGTCAAGGCGGCACTGGCCTTCGTGCAGCTTTACACCATCCCAGTGATCCACCGCGTGCCCCCCAAGAATGTGCGGTTGGAGCCGGTCTATTGACCTATCCCCCCCACAGCGGTGAGGGCTGGGGGCGGGCGCGCCCCCGCCCCGCTTGCCGCCGAAAGGCCGGCGCAAATGAGCGATAATCCTTGGTTTGCAGCGCTGATCACCTTGTTTTTATGGTGGTTTTCCACTGGTGTCATTCTGTGGCGAGTGCGCGTGGCCGATAATGGCACGGCGCAAGATCATCTAAATTCTGTGGTGATCGGCCTGCCCCTGCTGGCTGTTGGTATTCTGGCCACCCGCGCCTCGCTGCCCGATCTGTCTGCGGGCGGCATCTATATGGCGTTTTTGGCGGCACTTGCGCTTTGGGCCTGGATCGAGCTGGCGTTTCTATCGGGCGTGATCACTGGCCCCAACCGCGCGCCCTGCCCGCCGTTTTTGCGCACCCGCGATCGGTTTTGGCGCGCGGTTGGCACGATCGCTTGGCACGAGGCCACGCTGATTGTAACGCTGCTTGCTTTGGCGGTCGTTACGCTTAGCGCTGAAAATCCCTTTGCTTTTGGCACCTTTGCGCTGCTGTTTGTCGCCCGTATTTCGGCCAAGCTGAACCTGTTTCTTGGGGTGCCGCGGATCAACACGCAGTTTTTGCCACACCCCTTGGCGCATCTGGCCAGCTATTTTCGCATCGGCCGGATCACGGCTTTCTTCCCGATCTCGGTTTCCGCGCTGACGGTGTTTTCCGCACTGCTGCTGGAACGCGCGATCAATGTCACCCACCCCGGCATGTCGGTTGGCTATAGCCTGTTGACCTGCCTTTGCCTTCTGGCCTTGCTTGAGCACTGGTTCATGGTGCTGCCGCTGCCAGATGAAAAACTGTGGCGCTGGATGTTGCCCGCCACAAAACCACAAAAAGACCAAGTTGAGGATGCCAATGGACTTTGATCAGATCTTTCGAACCCAACTCGATACCCTCAAGGCTGAAGGCAACTACCGTGTCTTTGCAGAATTAGAGCGCAAACGCGGCGATTTTCCCAAGGCCAATACCTATAAAGACGGCGCGGTAAAGGAAATCACCGTCTGGTGTTCAAACGATTACCTTGGCATGGGGCAACACCCGGCCGTGGTCGATGCGATGGTCGAGTGTATTCAGACCCATGGCGCGGGTTCGGGCGGCACCCGAAATATTTCTGGCAACAATCACAAACACTTGCTGCTTGAAGCTGAACTCGCTGATCTGCACGGCAAAGACTCTGCTTTGCTGTTCACTTCGGGCTATGTCTCGAACTGGGCGGCGCTGTCGACGCTGGGGTCGCGGATCCCAAATGCAGTGATCTTCTCGGATGCGGGCAATCACGCCAGCATGATCGAAGGCGTGCGCCATTCGCGCGCCGATAAGGTGATCTGGGCGCATAATGATTGGCGCGATCTGGACCGCAAACTGGCCGCCGCTGACGACCGTCCCAAGATTGTCGCCTTCGAGTCGGTCTATTCGATGGACGGCGACATCGCCCCGATCAAGGAAATCGTGCAGGTGGCCAAGGCCCATGGTGCGCTGACCTATATTGACGAGGTGCACGCCGTTGGCATGTATGGCCCGCGCGGCGGTGGCGTGTCCGAACGCGAAGGCCTGGCCGATCAGATCGACCTGATCGAGGGCACTTTGGGCAAGGCCTTTGGCGTGGTCGGCGGCTATATCACCGGCTCTGCGGCGCTTTGCGATTTCATCCGATCGTTTGCTTCGGGCTTTATCTTTACCACGGCCCTGCCGCCTGCCGTGGCGGCCGCTGCCACCGCCTCTATCCAGCATCTGAAGGTCAGCCAGATCGAGCGGCAAAAGCAGCAGGAACAGGTCGCCAAATTGCGCGCAAGGCTGGACCGTATGGGCATTGCCCATATGGCGAACGAAAGCCATATCGTGCCGGTGCTGATCGGCGATCCGGTCAAGTGCCGGATGATCTCGGATATCTTGATGCGCGACTGGGGCATCTATGTGCAGCCGATCAACTACCCCACCGTCGCCAAGGGCACAGAGCGGCTGCGCATCACGCCCTCGCCCTTCCACA
>JALRIN010000051.1 GCA_023255415.1 Cypionkella sp.
CACCATCTGTGCGCCCATGTTCTCGAACTTGTCGGAAAGTTCGATCTCTTTGGCAACGGTGACACCGTCTTTGGTGATGCGCGGTGCGCCGAAGGATTTGTCGATGACAACGTTACGGCCTTTTGGACCAAGCGTTACTTTTACAGCATCCGCCAGAACGTTGACGCCGCGCAGCATGCGGTCACGGGCATCGGTATTAAAACGTACGTCTTTAGCAGCCATTTTGCAGCTCCTCTAAATCAGTTGAGTTTGGAAAACGAATTGGCTCACGCAGAGGCGGAGCCAAATCCCTTAGGAGATGATCCCAAGGATATCGCTTTCTTTCATGATCAGCAGGTCTTCACCGCCGACTTTGACTTCGGTGCCCGACCATTTGCCGAACAAAACGCGGTCGCCAGCTTTGACCGAAGGAGCGATCAGCTCGCCGGAATCCTTGCGCGCACCAGCGCCCACGGAAACCACTTCGCCCTCAGCAGGCTTTTCTTTTGCCGAATCTGGAATGATCAGGCCGCCCTTGGTCTTGTCTTCGCCTTCGATGCGACGGACCAGCACGCGGTCTTGCAGTGGTGTAAATGCCATCTGGGCTTACTCCCTTGAGTTACCAGGTTTGAATGGGATTAGCACTCGTCTTTGGTGAGTGCTAACGGAGCCTGAGTTAGGCGTTGCCCCCAACTGTGTCAACACCCGCGATGATGAAATTTTTATGGCAAAGCCCTAGGCTTGTGCCGCAGCGCAGCATTAGGCCGCGTGACAAATCGCATCGGCACCTCTATACAGTCGCAAAATCCATCACGAAGGCGCATTCCATGACCACGCTTGTTTTCGGCCACAAATCCCCCGACACCGATGCCACCCTCTCTGCGATCATCTGGGCGTGGTATTTGACCAACCTGCAAGGCGTCGATGCCAAGGCCGTGCTGCTGGGCGAGCCAAACACCGAAGCGACCTTTGTCTTGCAGCATTGGGGCTTTGCCAAGCCCGAGATTATTGACGATGTAAGCGCGACAGATCATGTGGTGATCGTTGACACCAACAACCCGGCCGAACTACCGCCCTCGATCAACGAAGCCACGATCATGGCGATCATCGACCACCACATGCTGGTGGGTGGGCTAAAATCCAAAACCCCAATCAATGTAGTATTGCGGCCATTGGCCTGCACCGCCACGGTGATGCATGACATCATCGGCGCCGATATGGCCAAGCTGCCGCGCGAAATTAAGGGCGCAATGCTGTCGTGCATCTTGTCCGACACGCTGGAATTCCGCAGCCCCACCACCACCGCGCATGACAAAGCCGTGGCAGAAGCGCTGGCTGCAGATCTGGGCGTGGCGATTCCCGAACTTGCAGCGGCGATGTTTGCGGCGAAATCCGATGTCTCGGCGTTTTCGGACGCAGAACTTTTGCGGATGGATTCCAAAGAATACACCGTCGCAGGCAAAGAGCTGCGGATCTCGGTGCTAGAAACCACCGCCCCTGCCGTGGTGCTGAACCGCAAGGCCGATCTGATGGCGGCGATGGTAGGCGTGGCTGCGGCCGATGGTGCCGATCAGGTGCTGTTGTTCGTGATCGACATTCTGCGCGAAGAGGCGACGCTGCTGGTGCCCAATGATCTGGTGCGGCAGATGGCAGAGGCGTCTTTTGGCGTGAAGGTCAGCGGCGACACCGTAGTGCTGCCAGGCGTGATGAGCCGCAAAAAGCAAATCATCCCGTCGTTGAAGCTGTAATCTGAAAAGACTTAGGGTGCGCGGCCTGCGCACCCTCACTTGGCCTATTTGCTGGGCCGCACGGTCTGATAGCCCGCCGCAATCGCTGCCGACATACCGCCATTGGCCGAGATGATCCGGTTCGGGATCTTGCCCGCCAAGGCCGCCGCCGCCGAAGACGAACGGTTGCCCGAACGGCAGATCAGAATAAGCGGGCGGCCATCGGCCAGATCTTTGCCAACCGCCTTCAAAAACCCATCGGCATCGCCAAAGGTCACCAGCTTGGCCCCCGCAATGACGCCGGTGTCTTTCCATTCTTGTGGCGTGCGAATATCGACAATCAGCGCGCCTGTAGCCTTCATCTCGTCGACAGACATCGCAAGTTTTTCATAGCCCTTTGGTGCCGCCATCCGCGAAAACATCACCGCGCCGACCAAAGCCACCGCAACCGCCAAAACGATCCATTTCATCTGCTGCACCCCTTGCCGCAAGTTACATTCATTTTTGCCTATGTGTCGCAAAGATCGCAGCGCCGCAATGGCCTTTTGCGGCAAGCGGCGCTATGTCACGCTCAACGCTTCCCAACCGATCGAGTGTAAAATGACCCAAGTGATCGCGACCCTCGCCGAAGTCTCTGCCCGCTATGACGCGGTGTTTTGTGATCTGTGGGGCTGTTTGCACAATGGCGTCGCGCCGTTTCCGGCCGCCGTTGCGGCTTTGCAGGCCTATCGTGCCCAGGGCGGTCGGGTGATTTTGCTGACCAATGCGCCGCGGCCAAAATCAAGCGTCATCGCGCAGTTGGATAAGATGGGTGTGCCGCGTGATGCTTGGGATGATGTCGTCACCTCGGGCGATGCGGCGCAATATGCGATGCTGACAGGTGCTGTTGGGCACAAGGTTTACTTCATCGGCGCCGATAAGGATGAGCCGTTCTTTACCGATTTCGCCGATGATCTGGCCGCAATCGCCGCCGCCAATCCCGCGATCGAGCGCGTGGCTCTGACGCAAGCCCAGGGCATCGTCTGCACGGGCCTTGCCGATGATCTGACAGAAACGCTGGAAACCTATCACGCCACCCTGCTTGCCGCAAAAACCCTTGGCCTGCCAATGCTTTGCGCCAATCCTGATCTGACGGTGCATTGGGGCGATCAGCTTTTGTATTGCGCCGGGGCCTTGGCGCAAAGCTATGAAGCCATGGGCGGCACCGCGCTTTATTTCGGCAAGCCACATCCGCCGATCTATGATCTGGCCCGCCGCCGTCTGGCTCTGCTGGGTGGGGTCTCTGATCCGCAAATCCTGTGCATTGGCGACGGCATCAACACCGATGTGCAGGGCGCAAGCGGTGAAGGGCTGGACGCGCTTTTCATTACCGGTGGGCTGGCGGTTGATCACTTTGGGCCAGATCCGGAGGCGCCTGATCTGGCGCTGTTGCAGGCTTGGCTGGATAAGGCGCAGCTTTCGCCCAGCTATAGCATCGGCAAGCTGCGCTAGGCCCGCAACATAATTACCCAAAATCTCAATTTTACGCACAAATGATGCGCAAAGAGTTTGCGCTGCACTGCGGCATTTGCTAGGCTGAGGCCAGAAGCAAAGGATTCGGTCATGCTCGACAATCAACCGCGCGGCACCATCTGCATTGAAGATCTGGAAATCGGCATGGTGCGGTCGTTGCGCAAAACCGTGACCGACCGCGATATCGAGCTTTTTGCCGAGGTTTCGACCGATCATAACCCCGTGCATCTGGACGAAGCCTATGCCCAAGACACAATTTTCGCAGGCCGCATTGCGCATGGCATGCTGACTGCGGGACTGATTTCTGCGGTGATCGGCGAACAGCTTCCGGGCCATGGCACTGTTTATCTTGGACAATCCTTGAAATTCATGGCCCCCGTCCGCCCCGGCGATACTGTCGAGGCGGTGGTGAAAGTTCTGTCGATTGATCACGCGCGCCGCCGTGTCACCCTTGAAACCCATTGCGCAGTGGGCAATACCGTGGTCCTGAAGGGCGAGGCGCTGGTTTTGGCGCCAAGCCGCAAGTTCGACTAGGGGCCGCGGGCCTCACACGGGGTTAAATGCAGGTTCAAACGCATTGGCAGGGGCTACAAGCCACAGCGCGCGGCGCTTCTGTTGCCATGGGCAATTTTGACGGCGTGCATCTAGGCCATCAGGCGGTGATCGACCTTGCCCGCCCGCATGGGCCTTTGGGCATTGTCACCTTCACCCCGCATCCGCGTGAATATTTCCTGCCAGATGGTGCTGATTTCCGGCTGATGAACCCCGAGACCCGCGCCAACCGTTTGGCGAAACTGGGGGTGCAGCAGCTTTATCAGCTGCCTTTTGATGCCGCGATGGCCAGCTTTAGCCCCGAAGAGTTCGTGCGTCAGGTGCTGGTTGAGGGGCTTGGCATTGCCCATGTCGTCGTCGGCGCTGATTTCTGCTTTGGCCGTGGTCGGGCGGGCAAGGCGGCGGATCTTCAGGCGCTGGGGGTCAAATACGGCTTTGGCGTCACCATCGCCGAGCTGGTGAGCTTTTCCCAAGCCGCGATTTCGTCAACCGCCATTCGCACCGCTTTGGCCGAGGGCCGCCCGCGCGATGCCAAGGATATGCTTGGCCATTGGCACCGCATTGATGGCGAAGTGATTCACGGCGAAAAGCGCGGGCGGGAACTGGGCTATCCGACGGCGAATATGTCGGTCAGCGGGCTGCATTTGCCGCGGCTTGGGGTCTATGCGGTCAAGGTCGATATTCTGACTGGCCCGCAGATTGGCAGCTATCTTGGTGCAGCCTCTTTAGGGGTGCGGCCGATGTTTGGCATTAATAAGCCCAATCTTGAAACCTTTATTTTTGATTTTAAGGGCGATCTTTACGGCCACCACCTTTCGATTGGTTTGGTCGATTATCTGCGACCCGAGATGAAGTTTGACGGGCTGCCGGGGCTTTTGGATCAAATGGCACGCGATTGCGATCAGGCGCGCGCGATTCTGGCTGCACTTTAGCCCCTTTCCTTTTCCCCGCGCTTTCGCCAGTTTGCGGGGATGACAGATTTACGCCCGAAATTCTGGGAAACCATCCCACTAAAGAAAATGACCGCTCCTGAATGGGAGGCGCTTTGTGATGGCTGCGGCAAATGTTGCCTGAACAAGATCGAATATGAAGACACCGGCGAGGTGGAATATACCCGCGTTGCCTGCAGGCTGCTGGACAACGAAACCTGTCAATGTTCCAATTATGCCAATCGGTTTCAATTCGTGCCCGAATGTATCCGGCTGAACCCCAAGACCTTGAACCGCATCGCATATTGGCTGCCAAATTCCTGCGCCTACAAGCTTTTAAACCAAGGCAAGCCGCTGCCCGAATGGCATCCCTTGGTGACTGCCGACCCCGAATCCACCCATAGCTCGGGCAATTCCTTGCGCGGGCAAACTGTCTCCGAGGCATCGGTTTCGGAAGACGAATGGGACGATTATATCATTCAAGAGGATCACTGATGTTCTTTACCTCTGACAACGCCTCTGGTGCCGCCCCCGAAGTCATGGCGGCCTTGCTGCAAACCAATGAAGGCTATACCCGCGGCTATGGTGCCGAAGAGCAAATGGCGCGTGTGACCGCGCGCCTGCGCGAGGTTTTTGAACACCCCGAGGCAGCCGTCTATCTGGTGCCCACCGGCACCGTTGCCAATTCGCTGGCGCTGGCGCTTTATGCCCAACCCTGGAGCGCGATCTTCGCCCATGCAGACGCCCATATCGCACAAGACGAATGCGGCGCCCCCGAGTTTTACACCAATGGCGCCAAGCTGATCTCGGTTGCAGGCGCGCATGGCAAGATGACGCCGGAAACCCTGACAACTGCGCTGAACCGTGTTGGCAATGGTGGCGTGCACGGGGTGCAGCGCGGGGCTTTGTCGATCACCAATGTCACCGAAGCAGGCACGGTCTATTCCGCAGCCGAGGTGGCAGCCCTGACAGCGCTTGCGCGCGAACAGGGGCTGCCCAGCCATCTGGACGGCGCGCGCTTTGCCAATGCGCTGGTGGCCACGGGGGCGACGGCGGCGCAAATGACATGGCAGGCGGGGGTGGATGTGGTGTCTTTTGGCGGCACCAAAAACGGCTGTCTTGGAGTCGAAGCGGTGGTGATCTTTGACGCCAAAAAGGCTTGGGAGTTCGAGCTGCGGCGCAAACGCGGCGGGCATCTGTTCTCGAAGCATCGGTTCTTATCGGCGCAGATGGAGGCCTATCTGCAAGACGATTTATGGCTGCGGCTTGCCGCCCAAGCCAATGCAATGGGCGCGCGGTTGGCACAGGGGCTGACCGCAAACCCTGATGTGACACTGCGCCACCCTGCGCCAGCGAATATGATGTTTGCCGAATGGAGCGCCGGCGGCCACGCCCGCCTGCGCGCGGCAGGGGCGTGTTATTACGACATGCCTGCCCCACAGGGCCGCGAAGCCGCGCGCTTGGTCACATCATTCTGCACCACGCCCGAAGATGTCGATGCGTTTTTGGCAGCGTTTTAACCGAGCCGCAAAGTCGCGGCATCAGGCCCGCCGCCCCGCGCCAAAGGGGTAGCGGCAGCCTATACCAAGGACCAAGTCCGGCAGAAAATGTAACCAATTTGTGGCAATTCTGATCCTTCGCGGGTTCTTCGGTTTGCAAGACCCATGGCGGGTGATAAGCGAGAATTACAATCCGAATCTGCCCACCGGAGTGCCCAAAATGGCTGCTATGACCGAACCGAAACTTATTTCGGGAAATGCCAATCTTTCCTTGGCAAAATCCATCGCCCGTCGCATGTCGATGCACCGCGGTGTCTCTGTAAACCTTGTTGATGCGCGGATCGAACGCTTTAACGATCAGGAAATCTTTGTCGAGGTTTACGAAAACGTCCGCGGCGAGGATATGTATATCATCCAGCCAACCTCGAACCCTGCCAATGACAATTTGATGGAGTTGCTGATCATGACAGACGCGCTGCGTCGGTCTTCGGCAGATCGCATCACGGCTGTGATCCCCTATTTCGGCTATGCCCGCCAAGACCGCCGCGCAAAGGCCCGCACGCCAATCACCGCCAAGCTGGTCGCCAATATGCTGGCCGAAGCTGGCGTTGACCGGGTTTTGACGCTGGACTTGCACGCAGCCCAGATTCAGGGCTTTTTCGACATTCCGGTGGATAACCTTTACGCCTCGCCAGTGTTTGCATTGGATATCGAGCATCACTTCAAAGGCCAAATGGACGATATCATGATCGTCTCGCCTGACGTCGGCGGTGTGGCGCGTGCGCGCGAGCTGGCCAAGCGGATCAACGCCCCGCTGGCCATCGTCGACAAACGCCGTGAAAAGGCGGGCGAGATCGCCGAGATGATCGTGATCGGCAGCGTTCAGGGCAAGAAATGCATCATCGTCGATGACATCTGCGACACCGCAGGCACCCTGTGCAAAGCCGCTGAAGTGCTGATGGAAAACGGCGCAACCGAAGTGCACGCCTATATCACCCATGGCGTGCTGTCGGGTCCAGCAGTCGAGCGTGTGCAGAAATCGGTGATGAAATCGCTGGTGATCACCGATTCCATTGAACCGACTGCCGAAGTCAAAGCCTGCGCCAATATCCGCATTGTGCCCACCGCACCGATTTTTGCACAGGCAATTTTGAACATCTGGAACGGCACTTCGGTGTCGTCTTTGTTCGAAACCGATACTTTGGTGCCGATCTACGAAGGCATGTATCAACGCGGCTAATTCTGCCGCGTTAACACGACTGCAAGGATCATTCTGCCATAGTGAGGCAGAATGATCCCAATGCAGATATTTCAATGACAGCACATTTTTCCCATGCCGGGCTTGCAGTTACCCCCAGCGCTTCGGTCCTCAATGCGATGGCCACCGCTTCGATGCAACTTGGCTACGACATCGTCGATATTTCCGGTTTTCTGGAAGGCTTCGATGCGGCTGCAAACCATCAGTTGCACCATCTGACCATGGCACATGAAGCCGCAGGCGCGGTCGGCAAGGTCAGCGGTTCGCTGCTGACGGGCACAGCTGCGCTGGACGGTGCGATGTCTGGGCTGATTGCAGCCGTGCAGGTGCTGACGGAAAAATTGCACACGGCAACTGGATCCAGCAAATTTGTCCTAAGCTGGGTCACCGAAGTTGAAACCAAGCTTGCCTCGATCGAAAGCGCGGTTTCCGAAGCACAATCGCAAAACCGTCGCATCCTGTCGATTGCCCGCGAGGTGCAATTGCTGGCGATCAACGCCAAGATCGAGGCGGCGCGCGCGGGTGAAAACGGCCGCGGCTTTGCGGTGGTCGCCGATGCGATCAAGACCTTGGCGCAACAAACCACTGATGCCGCCGCAGGGATTTCCGACACCGCAGGCACCTTGGAACGCGAAATTCGCGGGCTGCAGACCGAGGCAAAAGGCATCATTGGCTCGGCCGCAACTGGGCTGCAAGAACTGACGGCGGCGGAAACGGCTTTGGCCGCGATGGCAGACCAGTCTCAGTCGGGGGCCACCACCCTGACAAAGGTCAAGCAAGAAGCCGATTCGATGCGCAACGCGGTCCAAAGTTTTGGGCCAAAATTCGCAACCATCATCGAAGATGGGAAGCAGCAGGCCAAACTTGTCGGCGAAACCCGCAAGCGCGTCAACGGCCTGATGAAGCTGGGCGACACCATGGTGCAGCGGGCGTTTGAAATTGGCGGCACGACGGCGGATCAGCAGATGATCTCTGACGTGCAGGCTCGGGCCAACCGGTTGTCGCAGCTTTTGGAACAGGCGGTGGAACGCGGCGAAATCAGCCTGCACAGTCTGTTCAAAGCCGATTACACCCCCATTGCGGGCAGTAATCCCGCACAGATGATGGCCGAATTTACTGCCATCACCGACCGCTACTTTCCACCGGTGCTGGACAGCGCTTTGCAAATCGACCTGCGCGTTGTCTTTTGCGCAGCGGTGGATCAGAACGGCTACCTTCCGACCCACAATCGAAAATTTTCAGCCAAGCAAAGCTCTGACCCAGTGTGGAATGCCGCCAATTGCCGCAATCGGCGGATCTTTAATGATCGGGTCGGACTGGGGGCGGGCCGCTCGCAAGCGCCCTTCTTGATGCAGATCTATCGGCGCGACATGGGCGGCGGCCAATTTACGATGATGAAAGACGTCTCGGCCCCGATCACGGTCAAGGGTCGGCATTGGGGCGGTTTGCGTCTGGCCTATAGCTTTTAATCGACCTCCCATAAGTCGTCGTTCTTCACAGCGCCGATTGCCATCCAATCGCCGCGCACGCGCGCGATCCGGGTATCGTCCCAAGTGCGGAAAACCAATTGAAAGCCTGCAGGCGTAATGTTTTCGGCCGTAATGTCAGCCCGCGCAGTGTGTCGGTGATCGATGTCCCACATCGAAATTGACACTTGGACAGCAGGTGTCGACATAAAAGCTTCGCGAAATGTGATCATATGGCGGCTTTCGCGCTCGCCCTTGCCCGTCCACATCGCACCGCCATCGGCAAAGTCAGAAAACAGCAGCCGCGAGCCCTGCAAAATACCAATTGAACTGGATACAATACGTTTCATCTGACCCTCAAATACTCGTCAAAGGCTTGCGCATATCTTGGACAAAAATATGTCATAGCCCATAAAAAAAGCCCCGCATAAAGCGGGGCTTTCTTGTAAAAGTTTCAGAATTACATGCCAGCAGCCGCGCGCATCGCCACCAGATCGGCCATGGCTTTGTCGGCTGCATCCTTATCAACAGCAACCGCTGTTGCTTCAGAGGCATCCGCAATCAGCTGATCCATCAGCGCTGTGGTCAGCTCTTCCACCGGAACCGCACGTTCGGCCAAAATCGACACCGAGGTTGCCGAGATCTCGGCGAAACCACCGGTAACCACGAAGGACTTCACGCCGTCAGCCGAGGCGATTTTCAACACGCCAGCCCGCAGGGTGGTGATGGTGGGGGCATGCCCCTCCATCGCCGTCAGGTCGCCATCGGCGCCAGGGATGCTGACTTCGGTCGCGACAACAGAGGCAAGCCTGCGTTCCGGCGACACAAGGTCAAATTGCAGCGTTCCAGCCATGTCGCCCCCTTATGCCGCAGCAGCGGCAAGACGCTGTGCTTTGGCGATAACGTCGTCGATGCCACCCACCATGTAGAAGGCGGCTTCTGGCAAGTGATCGTATTCACCCGCCACAACAGCCTTGAACGACCGAATGGTGTCTTCCAGCGGGACCTGCACACCGTCAGAACCGGTGAAGACCTTTGCCACGTCGAAAGGCTGCGACAAGAAACGCTCGAGCTTACGCGCACGGGCAACGGCGGTTTTGTCGTCTTCCGAAAGTTCGTCCATGCCAAGGATGGCGATGATGTCTTGCAGCGATTTATAGCGCTGAAGCACCTTTTGAACGTCGGTTGCCACGGTGTAATGCTCTTCGCCGATGATCAGCGGGTCCAGCAGACGCGAGGTCGAACCCAGTGGGTCCACAGCCGGATAGATGCCTTTTTCCGAGATCGAGCGATCCAGAACCGTGGTTGCGTCAAGGTGCGCAAACGAGGTTGCTGGTGCAGGGTCGGTCAAGTCATCGGCAGGAACGTAAACGGCTTGCACCGAGGTGATCGAGCCGTTCTTGGTCGAGGTGATGCGTTCCTGCATCATACCCATGTCGGTCGCCAGCGTTGGCTGGTAGCCCACAGCGGAAGGAATACGGCCAAGCAAAGCCGAAACTTCCGAACCGGCTTGAGTAAAGCGGAAGATGTTGTCCACAAAGAACAAAACGTCTGCGCCGGTCTCGTCGCGGAACTGCTCTGCCATGGTCAGACCCGACAAGGCGATCCGCATACGCGCCCCTGGTGGTTCGTTCATCTGACCGTAAACAAGCGCGATTTTCGACTTGGTCATGTCTTCCAAGTCAATAACGCCGGATTCGATCATCTCGTGATAAAGGTCATTGCCTTCACGGGTCCGCTCGCCAACACCGGCGAAAACCGACACGCCCGAGTGCACTTTTGCGATGTTGTTGATCAGTTCCATGATCAGAACGGTCTTGCCAACGCCTGCACCGCCGAAGAGGCCGATTTTGCCGCCCTTGGTATAGGGGGCCAAAAGGTCGATCACCTTGATGCCGGTCACAAGGATCTGGCTTTCGGTGGCCTGTTCCGCAAAGGTCGGAGCGGGCTGGTGGATCGAGCGGGTCTCGGTTGCATTGACAGGGCCACGCTCGTCAACGGGCTCGCCGATGACGTTCATGATCCGGCCAAGCGTTGCCTTGCCGACCGGCACCTGAATAGGCGCGCCGGTGTCGGTGACGCCTGCGCCACGAACCAGACCTTCGGTCGCATCCATAGCCACGGCGCGAACAGTGTTTTCGCCAAGATGCTGGGCCACTTCAAGGACCAACTTCTTGCCATTGTTGTCACAGGTCAGTGCGTTCAAAATTGCGGGAAGTGCGCCTTCGAACTGCACGTCAACCACGGCGCCGATCACCTGAGTGATCTTGCCTGCCGCGGCAGCTGCTTTCGGTGCTTTTGCCATAATGTTTCTCCGGTTTCTCAGAGCGCCTCGGCGCCCGCGATGATTTCGATAAGCTCGGTGGTGATCGCAGCTTGGCGCGAGCGGTTATAGATGGTGGTGTATTTGGTGATCATATCGCCTGCATTGCGCGTCGCGTTGTCCATAGCGCTCATGCGTGCGCCCTGTTCAGAGGCGCCGTTTTCCAGCAAGGCGGTAAAGAACTGCGTCGCAACACCCCGGGGCAGCAAATCAGCCAGAATGGCTTCTTCGCTGGGCTCGTAATCATAAAGCGCCGAGACAGCGCCGCCTTCATACTGAGCCGGAATGATTTGCAGCGCGGTTGGGATCTGCGCGATAACCGATTGGAACCGGCTATAGAAGATCGTCACCACGTCGCATTCACCAGTCTCGAACCGCGACAACACGTCCCGCGCGATCGCCTGCGCGTTGACATAACCCACGCGCTTGACCTCAGACAGGTCAATATGGCCAACCATATAGGCAGCATAATCACGGCGCAGCTGTTCGCGCCCTTTTTTGCCGACGGTCAAGATCTTGACCGTTTTGCCAGCTGCAAGCAGCTCGTTTGCGCGGGTGCGGGCCAGTTTGACGATGTTCGAGTTGAACCCGCCAGCCAGACCACGTTCCGAGGTCATCACGACCAAAAGCTGCACCTTGTCCGACCCCGTCCCGGCCAAAAGCCGGGGCGCTGTCGGCGAAGTGCCAACCGAGGCAGCCAAGCCACCCATGACAGCATTCATCCGCTCGGCATAGGGCCGGGCAGCTTCAGCAGCTTCTTGGGCACGGCGCAGTTTCGCCGCAGAGACCATCTGCATCGCCTTGGTGATCTTGCGAGTATTTTTAATACTCGCAATTTTGTTTTTTAAGTCCTTAAGGCTGGGCATGCTTTATCTCCCCTGCCCCGCCCTCAGGCGAAGTCTTTCGCGAAAGCGTCAAGCTCTGCGCGGATTGCTTTTTCCAGATCGCCAGAAACTTTGCGGTCGTTGTTGGTGATGTCATCCAACAGCGCCTTGCCAGCCCCACGCAGGTGCTTCAGCAAACCAGCTTCATAACGGCCAACGTCCTTCACCGCGACTTTGTCGAGGTAACCGGCGGTGCCTGCATAGATCACGCAAACGATTTCCGCACCGGTCAGCGGCGCGTATTGCGGCTGCTTCATCAGTTCGGTCAAACGTGCGCCACGGTTCAGCAAAGCTTGGGTCGAAGCATCAAGATCCGAACCGAACTGCGCAAAGGCAGCCATTTCGCGATACTGCGCCAGTTCCAGTTTCACTTTACCAGCCACCGACTTCATCGCGTTGGTTTGGGCCGAAGAGCCCACGCGCGAAACCGACAGACCGGTGTTCACAGCAGGGCGGATGCCTTGGTAGAACAATTCGGTTTCCAAGAAGATCTGGCCGTCGGTGATCGAGATCACGTTGGTCGGAATAAAGGCCGAAACGTCACCGCCCTGGGTCTCGATGATCGGCAAAGCTGTCAGCGAACCCGAACCGAAATCGGCGTTCAGCTTCGACGAACGCTCCAGCAAACGGCTGTGCAGATAGAAAACGTCGCCAGGATAGGCTT
>JALRIN010000052.1 GCA_023255415.1 Cypionkella sp.
CCCAAGACCGGATGCCTTTGTGGAAACACTCCAGATCGTATTTCTCATTCGGGCTGTGGATTTGATCGTCATCGCGGCCAAAGCCCATTAGCAGCGCATCCATGCCCAGATAGGTCTTGAAATAGCCCGCAATCGGGATCGAGCCGCCGCAGCCGACATAGGCCGCCGCACGTCCCCATTCCTCGGTCAAGCCAGCCCGCGCCATCTCGAAGGCCGGATCGTCAATCGCCATCACGCCTGCGGGCGAATTGCCGTGGTCTTTCCATTCGATGCGGCAATCGGCGGGCAGCTGCGCCTCGACCCAAGCGCGGAAGTGTTTGCGCAGGGCGTCGGGGTCTTGATCGCCCACCAGCCGGAACGAAACTTTGGCATGTGCCTCGGCTGGCAGCACGGTTTTAAAGCCGTCGCCGGTATAGCCACCCCAGATGCCGTTGATCTCGGCGGTGGGGCGCGACCAGATCATCTCGAGCGGGGTACGGTCTTGCTCGCCTGCCGGAACCGACAGGCCGACGCCTGCCAAAAACGCCGCGTGATCAAAGGCAAGGCTTTGCCATTGCTGGCGAATCGCATCGGGCAGCTCTGTCACCCCATCGTAGAAATGCGGGATGGTGATATGGCCCTGATCGTCGTGCATCTTGCCCAAAATCTGGCTTAGCACCCGGATCGGGTTTTGCGCAGCCCCGCCATACATGCCCGAATGCAGGTCTTTGTTGGCGGCATGGATGGTCATTTCCTCGCCCAAAAGACCGCGCAACATGGTGACGATTGCGGGAGCGGTATCGGCGAAAAGCCCAGTGTCACAGATCAGCGCAATATCGGCGCGCAGCTCTTCGGCATTGTCTTGCAGAAAAGGAATAAGGCTGGGCGAGCCGGATTCTTCTTCGCCTTCAAAAAAGATCGTAAGCTTGGCAGGCAGGCTGCCATTGACCGCTTTCCACGCGCGACACGCCTCTAGAAAGGTCATCAGCTGACCCTTGTCATCCGAGGCCCCCCGCGCGCGAATAACGCGGCCTTTTGGAGTATCCTGGATTTCAGGATCAAACGGGTCGCGATCCCAAAGCGACAGTGGATCAACGGGTTGCACGTCGTAATGGCCATAAAACAGCAGGTGTTTGTCGCCGCTGCCGCCATGGGCCACCACCATCGGATGGCCAGGGGTGGCGCGGGCCGAGGCTTCAAACCCCAGCGCTTGCAGCTCGGCCACCAGCCAGTCGGCGGCACGCGCGCAATCGGGCTTGAAGGCGGGGTCGGTGGAAATCGACGGAATGCGCAAAAGATCCAGCAATCGGTCCAGCGATTGCGGCAGGTCGGCATCAATACGGGCGAGAACGGCGTCAAGCGACATGAGGGGCTCCTTGGTCACGGCAAATTCAAGCCTAGGCGCGGGCGCGGGGACTGTCCAGCGCTGCGGGCTTGCGCTAAAAGGCAGAAAAACCGGAGGCTCTGATGCAAAAAACCTATCTTGCGGCGGCGTTTATGCTTTTGGCCGCCCCTGCCTTGGCGCAAGACATCGCAACCGAGACGACCACGCTTGGCGCCACGTCGATCACGCTTTATGTGCAGCCCTTCTTAGACGCGACCGAGCTTGCGACCCTGCGTTTGGTGGCCAGCAACAAAGACGCTTTGGCGCTGTTTGTTCCCAATTCGCAAGGCTTTGCGGCAATGGCAGTGGCCCCCGAGGAGGGCTTTATCAACGACGGCGCGCCGGTGGCGTCGGCCAAAGCACTATCTGATCTGCCCGATGCCGCGGCAGCCGCAACCGCTGCCCTTGACGCCTGCAACAGCGCGCGCAGCACGACCCAGCCTTGCGTTTTGTTGCTGGAAATCGGCCCAAAAAACTAAGGGGTGGCAATTTGCCATCTTTTTCTCGGGCCTTGATTGATACACATCAAGGCATGTCTCGGCGATCACGGTAGATCGCTGAACAGGAACTGGAGACTGCTATGAACTATGACGCTGCCCTTGATACTGCGATTGGCCATTTGCACAGCGAAGGCCGCTATCGCACCTTTATCGATATCGAGCGGCGTCAGGGCGCTTATCCGCATGCAATCTGGCGCAAACCCGATGGCAGCGAGGCCGATATAACGGTTTGGTGCGGCAATGACTATCTGGGCATGGGCCAGCACCCCGCAGTTCTGGCTGCCATGCACGAAGCGCTTGAGGCCACGGGCGCAGGCTCGGGCGGCACCCGCAATATTTCGGGCACCACGGTTTATCATAAACGCCTTGAGGCAGAACTTGCCGATCTGCACCAAAAGGAAGCGGCGCTGATTTTCACCTCGGCCTATATCGCCAATGATGCTACGCTTTCGACCTTGCCCAAGCTATTTCCGGGGCTGATCATCTATTCCGATGCGCTGAACCATGCCTCGATGATCGAAGGCGTGCGGCGCAATGGCGGGGCCAAGCGTATTTTCCGGCACAATGATCTGGCGCATCTGCGCGAGTTGCTGGCGGCCGATGATCCGGCGACGCCCAAGCTGATTGCGTTTGAGTCGATCTATTCGATGGACGGCGATTTTGGCCCAATCAAAGGCATCTGTGATCTGGCCGATGAATTCAACGCGCTGACCTATATCGACGAGGTGCATGCAGTGGGAATGTATGGCCCGCGCGGGGCAGGGGTGGCCGAACGTGACGGTCTTATGGGGCGGATTGATATCATCAACGGCACCCTGGCCAAGGCCTACGGCGTGTTCGGCGGCTATATCGCTGCCAGTGCCAAGATGGTGGATGCGGTGCGCTCTTATGCTCCTGGTTTTATCTTCACCACCTCGCTTCCACCTGCGGTTGCAGCGGGCGCTGCGGCCTCGGTTCGGGTGCTGAAAACCGCGCAATATTTGCGTGACGAACAGCAAAGCAATGCAAAAATCCTGAAGCTGCGGCTAAAGGGCATGGGGCTGCCAATCATCGATCACGGGTCACATATTGTGCCGGTGCATGTCGGAAACCCCATCCATTGTAAGCAGTTGTCCGATATGCTGCTAGAAGACTTCGGCATTTATGTGCAGCCGATCAACTTTCCGACCGTGCCGCGCGGCACCGAGCGGCTGCGCTTTACGCCATCGCCTGTGCATGATTCACAGCAAATTGATCGGCTTGTGAAAGCGATGGATCAGCTGTGGCAGCAATGTGCGCTGAATCGTGCCGAAATTTCTGCTTAAGCCGGCGATCTGTATGTAGAATCGCTTGCTCTGTGCTACGAATCCGTCAATAGACAAAAACAGTAACGGTTTTTGGGCGTAGTAGGGGCATAGGGCAGGTATGGGGCTCATCGTATGATTGGACGGAGATTTTCTGCTCCGGCTTCAGAAGACGTAGGGCCTAAGGGCTTTGATGACTTCGAGCTGCGTCTGGGCGATTTGATGCGCGGCGAACGTGCCACCTTGGGCAAAAGCCTGCTGGATATTCAACGCGATCTGAAAATCAAAGCCACCTATATTGCCGCCATTGAAAACGCCGATGTCTCGGCCTTCGAGACACCAGGTTTCATTGCGGGCTACGTGCGGTCTTATGCGCGCTATCTGGGAATGGACCCGGACGCGGCCTTTGCAAAATTCTGTCACGAATCAAAGTTTGAAGTTGCGCATGGCCTGTCGGCTGCGGCCTCGTCTGCTTCATTGACTGCGATGCGGGCGCGTCAAACCGCCGAAGAGCGTGATCCCTTTGCTGCGATCAACCCCAGCTTTATTCCGCCACGTCAAAACCTGTTGTCGCAGTTAGAGCCGGGGGCGATTGGGTCTTTTGCGGTGCTGATCGCTCTGATCGGTGCTTTGGGCTATGGTGGCTGGTCGGTGCTGCAGGAAGTGCAGCGCGTGCAGCTGGCGCCTGTTGATCAAGCCCCGGTTGTTGTGGCCGAGATTGATCCGCTGGCCAAAGTTGCGGCCTCGGCACCTGCGGTTGCAGCCACCGCGATGCCTTTGCAGAAACTTGCCGCCGACGCGCTGGCTCCCGTGGCCGATCCGCTGGACCGTCTTTATCGCCCCGAGGCTTTGACTGCTCCCGTGCTGATTGCCCGCGATGGGCCGATCTCTGCGATCAACCCGCGGATGATGGGCACCCAAGTGACCGATTTAGCGCGCGGTGCGGCTGATACCACGGACAAACAAGCGATTGAGGATGCCGTGCAGGTGGTCGCCCAGGCCAAGCCGGGGGTCGAGCTTTTGGCGGTGCGCCCGTCTTGGGTTCGGGTCTCGTCTGCTGATGGCACGGTATTGTTTGAAAAGATCCTGAATGCGGGCGAGCGTTACGCCGTGCCGCAGTTGCAAGAAGCCGCCTTGTTGCGGGCGGGCAATTCAGGGTCGATCTATTTCGTGGTCAATGGCAAGACCATTGGTCCGGCCTCGCCCGGATCTACTGTCGTCAAGAACCTTGCGCTCTCTGCTGATGTGTTGTCCCAGACCTATGCCGTCGCCGATCTGTCGGGGGACGCCGATCTGGCGCAATTCGTCAATGTGGCCGATGCGGGCGCGCTATCCCCCGCGCCTTCGGAATAACGCGAAGAGTTATGCGGCAACTGGCCTCGGACAGTTGCTCCGAGGCTTTTGCATGTCTATCTATATGCAAGCAGAAGGAGCCCGCCATGACCCATAACCCGATCCGCCCTTGGCGCAACATCGAACGCCGCGTGTCGCGCCAGATTAGGGTGGGCAAAGTCTTGGTGGGCGGTGATGCGCCGATTTCGGTGCAGACCATGACCAACACCCTGACCACCGATATTGCCGCCACTATCGAACAGATCCAGCGCTGCGCGGTTGCGGGGGCTGATATCGTGCGGGTTTCGACACCGGATGAAGACAGCACCCGCGCGCTGCGCGAAATCGTGCGCGAATCGCCGGTGCCAATCGTGGCCGATATTCATTTCCACTATAAACGCGCCATTGAGGCCGCCGAGGCAGGGGCGGCCTGTCTGCGCATCAATCCGGGCAATATTGGCGATGCCCGCCGCGTTCGCGATGTGGTGCAAGCGGCCAAGGATCACGGCTGTTCGATCCGCATTGGCGTCAATGCGGGGTCGTTGGAAAAGCATCTTCTGGACAAATACGGCGAGCCTTGCCCCGATGCGATGGTCGAATCTGGCATGGATCATATTCGTCTGCTCGAGGATAACGACTTTCGCGAGTATAAAATCTCGGTCAAGGCGTCAGATGTGTTTATGGCTGCTGCCGCCTATCAGCAATTGGCAGGGGCCACCGACGCGCCGATCCATCTGGGCATCACCGAAGCCGGTGGTCTGGTGTCCGGCACGGTCAAATCGGCGATTGGGCTGGGCAATCTGTTGTGGATGGGGATTGGCGACACCATTCGTGTCAGCCTCTCGGCCGATCCGGTGGAAGAGGTCAAGGTCGGCTTTGAGATTTTGAAATCGCTGGGGTTGCGGCACCGTGGGGTGACGATCATCTCTTGCCCGTCTTGCGCGCGGCAGGGGTTTGACGTGATCAAAACCGTCTCGGCCCTTGAAGACCGGCTGGCTCATATCACCACCAGCCTAAGCCTGTCGATCATCGGCTGCGTGGTCAATGGCCCGGGCGAGGCTTTGATGACCGACATCGGCTTTACCGGCGGCGGCGCAGGGTCGGGCATGGTTTACCTTGCTGGCAAGCAAAGCCACAAGCTGAGCAACGAAGCGATGGTCGATCACATTGTCGAGCAGGTCGAGAAAAAGGCGGCCGAACTAGAGGCCGCCAAACCCGCCTGATCAGCCCTTTTTGCGCTCGTCTGCCACGATCTGCTGCATGCCGTCCAAGGGCACATAGCCGCGAAACAGGCTGCCCTGAATAACAAAGGTCGGCGTGCCCGAAATCTGCATCTTATTGCCAAGATCCTGATTTTTCGTGATCACGGCACTGACCTCATCCGAGCCCATTTTGGCCACCACCTCAGCCCCGTCAAAGCCCAGATCGGCGGCGAGTTTGGTCAAGGTGGGCGCATCGGGCTTGCCGCGCAGGGTGATCAGCGCGTCATGCGCCTTTTTATAGGCCTCACCCCCATGCAGTTGCAGCACTGCAATGGCAAAGCGCGACGAGATCGTCGAATCTTCGCCCAAGATCGGATATTCTTTGAAAATCAAGCGGATGTTGCCATCGGCTTTCACCAGTTGTTCAACCTCTTCATAGGCCTTGCGGCAATAGCCGCAGCGATAGTCCATGAATTCAACCAAGGTGATGTCGCCGTCAGGATTGCCGCCGACCCAAGAATGGCTGTCGGCAAAAAGATCGTCCTTATAGGTCACCAAAAGCTGCGCCTCATTGGCCGAGGCGGCTTTGTCCTGGCGGGCTTGCAGCTCGGTCATCACCTCGACCATGACTTCGGGGTTCTCGATCAGATAGCTGCGCACCTCGGCGCGAAATGCGGCGCGTTCGGCATCGGTCATTTCGCCCAAACCGCCAGCAAAGCCGGGGGCGGCGAGCAGGCAGGCAGAGGTCAGGAGGGCAGCAATCTGGGGCAAACGCATGGGCGGACCTTTGTCGGATGGCGGCGGGCAGGCTTGACCTTGCGCGCGGTGAGGGAACATACAGCCCCTAGCATAGGGGGTGTCGAATGCGAAGATCAAGCCGAGGCCAAGTGGATGCCTTTATTGTGATGGATATGGTGGCCGAGGCGGCACGGCTGGAAGCCGAAGGGCGCCACATCATCCATATGGAGGTGGGTCAACCCGGCAGCGGCGCGCCTGCGGTGGCGGTCAAGGCGGTGACGGCGGCGATGCAGTCTGAAAGCCTTGGTTATACCATGGCACTTGGCCTGCCAGAGCTGCGGCGCGGCATCGCAGATCTTTACCAGCGCTGGTATGGCGTTGATCTGAACCCCGAGCGGGTGATTATAACCTCGGGCTCGTCTGGCGCGTTTCTTTTGGCCTTTACCGCACTTTTTGAGGCCGGCGATCGGGTGGGGCTGGGCGAGCCGGGCTATCCGTCGTATCGCCAGATCTTGAAAGCGCTGTCGCTGCAGCCGGTGGGCATTGCGACCTCTGCCGCCAACCGCTTGCAGCCGGTGCCTGCCGATCTGGAGGGGGTCGAGATGGCCGGGCTGATCGTTGCCTCGCCCGGCAATCCCTCGGGAACGATGCTGAGCAAAGCCGCTTTGGCCGATCTGATCGCCTATGCCCAAGCCCGCGACATCGCCTTTGTCTCGGATGAGATTTACCACGGGCTGCATTACGGCGCGCGGGCGCATTCGGCGCTTGAGATCAGCGATGATGTCTATGTGATCAACAGCTTTTCGAAATATTTCAGCATGACCGGCTGGCGGGTGGGCTGGATGGTGGTGCCGCAAGATCATCTGCGCACCGTCGAGCGTTTGGCGCAGAATATGTTCATCTGCGCGCCGCATGTCGCCCAGATCGCGGCGCTGGCGGCCCTGCAGGCGGAACCAGAGCTGGAGGCCAATCGTGCGATCTATGCCGAAAACCGCCGCCTGATGCTGCAAGGCCTGCCCGAGGCGGGATTTGACAAAATTGCGCCGCCGGATGGGGCGTTTTATATCTATGCAGATGTCTCGGATCTGACCGAAGACAGTTTGGCCTTGGCACGCGAGATCTTGCACAAAGCAGGTGTGGCGGTGACGCCGGGTTTAGATTTTGACCCCAAGCGCGGCGGGCAGACCCTGCGGTTTTCCTATGCGCGGGCGACGGCAGATATTGTTGAGGGTTTGGCGCGGCTGAAGGCCTATTGCGGCAAGCCGTGATTTACTTTTCGCCTCCGGCGGGGATATTTAGACCAAGATGAAAGCGATTTTGAGCCTGTGTTTGATGTTCTGGGCTGCGGCATCGGGGGCGCAGGAGCTGACGGCTTTGGCGCGGCTGGATCCTGCGCGTTCGCAGATTGTCGATGCGGGGGAGGGGTTGGAGGTGGCGCTTGCGCTGTCGCAGCCGGTGCCTTGGCGGGTGCGGCTGTTGAACGATCCGATGCGGCTGCTGATCGATTTTCGCGAGCTGGATTGGGCGGGGCTGGCGCAGATGCCGGTGCGCTCTGAGCAGATCGGCGCGCTGCGGGCTGGGGTGTTTCGGCCCGGATGGTCGCGCTTGGTGATTGAATTGACTCAGCCGATGCTGGTGGCGCGGGCGCAGATGCAGACGGATGGCGGCCAGACACGGGTGGTGCTGCGCCTGCAGCCCAGCAGCCGCTCGGCCTTTGAGGCCAAGGCGGATCTGCCCGAGCCTGCGCTTTGGGCTTTGCCAAAGCCGGTGGTTTTGCCGCAGGCGGTGACGGCTGCGGGGGCGATCAAGGTGGTGCTGGACCCAGGCCATGGCGAGCTTGATCCCGGGGCCGAGCGGGACGGCAAAACTGAGGCGGCTTTGGTGCTGCAATTTGCCCGCGATTTGAAGGAGGTTTTGTTGCGCGATGGCAATTTTGCCGTCGAGATGACGCGCGACAGCGATGTCTTTGTGCCTTTGGAGGAACGGATTTCGATTGCACGGGCGGCGGGGGCGGATTTGTTTATCTCGCTTCACGCCGATGCCATTGCCGAGGGTGAGGCGGTGGGATCGACGGTCTATACGCTTTCGGCTGAGGCCAATGATGTGGCCTCGGCGACCTTGGCCGAGCGGCATGACCGCGATGATCTTTTGGCTGGGGTTGATCTGCGTCAGCAAGACGATCTGGTGGCCGAGGTGCTGTTGGATATGGCGCGCGCGCAGACCAGCCCGCGGACGGCGCGGTTGTCGCAGGCGCTGATCGCGGCGATTAAGGCCAAGGGGCTGGTGATGCACCGCCGTCCGCATCAGCAAGCCAGCTTTTCGGTGTTGAAATCGGCCGACATTCCCTCGGTTCTGATTGAGCTGGGGTTTTTATCCTCGCAAGCCGATCTGGCGCGGCTGCAAGACAGCGTCTGGCGCAAAGCTATGGCTGAGGCGCTGCGCGATGGGGTTTTGGCTTGGGCGCAGGCGGATTTGGCGCGCCGCCGACTGCCGTTGCGTTGAGGGATCGACATTTTGGCAGCGCTTTGCTGATTGCGGTAAATTCGCGGCAAGGTGTTTTGACCTTTGGCCCCGCGCGCGTATATAAGCGCGCGTGACTGTGCAGGGGTTTAGCGGCGTGATCAGATTCATCGGGTCCTTTTTAGGGGGCATTTTTACCACCGTCACGTTGGGCCTTTTGTTTGGGGCGCTGACGGTTGGGGCGATTTTCTGGATGTATTCGGCGGATCTGCCCAGCCATGAGAGCCTTGCGAAATATGCCCCGCCCACCATCAGCCGGATTTATTCAGGCGAAGGGCGGATCATCGACGAATTTGCCCAAGAGCGTCGGCTTTTTGTGCCGATTGAAGAAGTGCCGGATTTGATCAAGGACGCCTTTATTTCGGCGGAAGACAAGCATTTCTACACCCACAAGGGCTATGATGTGACCGGCATGATCGCGGCGGGGGTGGCTGCCATCAAATCGGGCGGACGCAATGCGCGTGGGGCCTCGACCATTACCCAGCAGGTGATGAAGAACTTTTTGCTGGATGGCAGCCGTTCGGTCGAGCGCAAGGTTAAGGAAATTATCCTTGCAAGCCGATTGGAGCAGACGCTGTCCAAGGATAAAATTCTTGAGCTTTACCTTAATGAGATCTTTCTGGGTCAGAATTCTTATGGGGTGGCTGCAGCAGCGCAGACCTATTTCAACAAGACGCTGGATCAGCTGTCGCCCGCAGAGGCGGCCACGCTGGCCTCGATGCCCAAGGCGCCTTCGGACTATAACCCGGTCACCCAGAAGAAACGGCTGACCGACCGGCGCAATTATGTGCTGAACGAGATGTATCAAAACGGCTTTATTGATGCTGCGATGCTGCAAATCTCGCTGAACGAGCCGCTGAAATCAGTGCAGAACGGTGATTATCCGGCATTCAGGCAGTCTTTGCCGCCGCGAGGCTATTTCACCGATGAGATTCGCCGTCAGCTTTCGGGCACTTTTGGCGAGCGTGAATTCTTTGGCGGCGGGTTGTCAATTCGGGCCACGGTTGACCCCGAGTTGCAATCTATTGCTCAGTTGGCGCTGCGGCGCGGGCTTGAAAAATACGACCGTGCGCAGGGCGTTTGGCGCGGCACTGGCAAAGTGATCGCGACCGATGTTTTGGGCGATGAGGCCGCTTGGCGCAAGGCGCTGTCCGAGACCCGCGATCTGCCGCGCGATGTCGAGGGCTGGCATGTCGGCGTGGTGCTGCAGCTTGGCAAAACCGATGCGGTGATCGGGGTCGAGGATGGCCCCAAGGATGCGGTGGTGCCGGCCGAGGATGTGACTTGGGCACGCAAGCGGTTGGAGGCGGGCAAGCTGGGGCCAAAGGCCAAGACCGCAGCCGATCTGCTGGCGGTGGGCGATGTGGTTTTGCTGCGCCAATTGAACGATGATAAAACCGGCGCCGTGCTGCGCTGGTCGCTGCGCCAAGTGCCCGAGGTGCAGGGCGGTTTCATGGCGATGGATGTGAACACCGGCCGTGTGCTGTCGATGCAGGGCGGTTTTAGCTATCAGGCATCGGTGTTCAACCGTGCCACCCAAGCCACCCGTCAGCCAGGCTCGTCGTTCAAACCCTTTGTCTATGCCGCCGCCTTGGATTCGGGCTTTAGCCCTGCCACCATTGTGGTGGATGCGCCGATTGAGATTCAAACACCGCAGGGGCTTTGGACGCCGAAGAATTCGTCGAACAAATTCTATGGCCCAACGCCGATGCGCACCGGGATCGAGCAGTCACGAAATCTGATGACAATTCGGATCGCGCAGGAAATCGGCATGGATGTGGTGGCAAGCTATGCCGAGAAATTTGGCGCTTATGACAGTTTGCAACCGGTTCTGGCCAATGCCCTGGGCTCGCAGGAAACCACGCTTTACAAGATGGTGGCCGCCTATGCGATGTTTGCCAATGGCGGCGAAAGGGTTGAACCTACGCTGGTTGACAGGGTGCAAGACCGCTTTGGCAAGACGATCTATCGCCATGATCAGCGCAGCTGCACCGATTGCAATGCGCCGCGTTTGCCGCAGGGGCAGGGGGTGAACATCACCTCGAACCGCGAGCGGGTGATGGATGCGATCACCGCCTATCAGCTGACCTCGATGATGCAGGGGGTCATTCAGCGCGGCTCGGGCACTGGGGTCAAGCTGCCGGTGCCGGTGGCGGGCAAGACCGGCACCACCAATGACGCCAAGGATGTGTGGTTTATCGGCTATACTTCGAACACGGTGGCGGGCTGCTATATGGGGTTTGACCAGCCGCGCACGCTGGGGCCGGGGGCTTATGGTGGCACGCTTTGTGTGCCGATCTTTCAGGAATTCATGAAAGAGGTGGTCAAGCGGCGCGGCGGCACGGCGTTCAAGGTGCCAGCGGGGGGCTATTTCCAAAACATCGACCGCTACAGCGGTGCGCCTTTGTCTGCCGATGCCAGCGGTGATAACGTGGTGGCTGAATACTTCCGTGATAGCGATGACCCGATGCTGGCCTTTGGCAATATCGTCGATGGCGGCTTTACCATGGGCGCGAACCTGCCGCTGTTTGCCCAAGGCGAGGTGGATCGTGGCGACAGTGTTGATACGGTTGTCACCTCGAATGGCAGCACCAAGGCGGTGCCAAAGAAGGCAGATTTCGGCACGCTTTCCTCTGGCGGGCTTTACTGACGCCTGCCGCTTGCCGCGCGCAAGACAAGCCTGTATCACGCGGCCAAACACCAGTTCCTAAAGGACGCACCTATGCGCGCCGAAACGCAAAACAATGTCGATGCCATCACCAAATCGCTGAAGCTTTTGGCGCAGCGGATGGATCTGGAAACCGCAGGCCACCGGCTTGAGGAATTCGACGCCATGATCGAAAATCCTGATCTGTGGAACGATCCTGCGCGGGCGCAAAAGCTGATGCGCGAACGCCAAGGCCTGCTGGAGCAGATCTCGACCTATAAGCTGATCGACACGGGCCTGCGCGACAATGTCGAGCTGATCGAGTTGGGCGAATTAGAGGGCGACGCCGAAATCATCACCGAGGCTGAAAAGTCGCTGAAAGCCTTGGTAGACTTGGCGGGCACCAAAGAGCTAGAGGCCTTGCTGGACGGCGAGGCCGATGGCAATGACACCTTCCTTGAAATCAACGCCGGTGCGGGGGGGACCGAATCTTGTGATTGGGCCTCGATCCTGGCGCGGATGTATGTGCGTTGGGCCGAGAAAAAGGGCTATAAGGTCGAGCTGCAATCGGAAACCGATGGCGACGAGGCCGGCATCCGCTCTGCCGCCTATAAGATTTCGGGCAAGAATGCCTATGGCTGGCTAAAGTCGGAAAGCGGCGTGCACCGGCTTGTGCGGATCTCGCCCTTTGATTCGGCGGCGCGGCGGCATACCTCGTTCAGCTCGGTCTGGGTCTATCCGGTGGTGGATGACAATATCGAAATCGACATCCCCGACCGCGATATCCGCATTGATACCTATCGATCGTCGGGGGCGGGCGGGCAGCACGTTAACACCACCGACTCGGCGGTGCGGATCACCCACTTGCCGACCAATATCGTTGTGACCTCTTCGATGAAATCGCAGCACCAGAACC
>JALRIN010000053.1 GCA_023255415.1 Cypionkella sp.
GAACCTTCTCCGATACTGTCGGTTGTATTGCCCGCAAGATCGACAGGAGCAACTGCACCATTCGGGTCTGTTACAACAAACTTGCCAGTATCAATGGACAGAGAGAACTCATCCAGATAGACAGAGTTGGAACTCAGATAAATCTCAGAGAAACGTTTTGTTGGAGAACCCAATGCATGAGTAAGGTCTGTGTCTGGTAAGATGTTTCCAGTCACTCTACCTAATTTAGCTTGAACACGATCTTCGGTGAAATATAGTCTTCCATTACCTTCCGGAACTTCATCTGTATTACGTGCCTTTGTGGAAACCCAATTATACTGAGTCTCACTCCAGATAAACATCGTATTGTTATCTTGAGTATATGCGATGTCTCCATCTACGTTACCAGCAAACGGCAGATACGAAGCATCAGAGAAAATCTTAACTGTAGCAACTAAAGAGGTTCCGTCTGGTGCGACTAGTGTTGCAGTTCCAGCAACTTCTTGAATCTTGTTCTTGAAAGAAGGTGTGTTCTCAACGTATGTCGCCAAGTCTTGAGGAACGAATGTGTTTGTGGTCTGGTCATAAACCAAACACATCTGATTAACCAATGAAGGAATCGGACGAATCTCGATAGGTGTCTTGTGACCTTCATGTGAATGCTGAAAATATAAAATATAGTTGCCGTTATTATTAACTTCAACAGCAAGATCTTTTATGGTCATCACACCACGCATGCTGCCGTGATATGCACATTGATAATAAAGGTTATCTGGAGCGTCTAGAGGAACTGTAAATGTCAGAGTCTCTTGACCAGTAGAACCGTTGTTGCGTGAACCTACACGCAAAGCATGGTCATGCCCTCTTCCGCGAGGCTGATCATGGTGTCGAGCACCTCTTTGATCATCTCGGGGTCAAGCGCCGAGGTCGGCTCGTCGAACAACATGATCCGCGGCTTCATGCACAGCGAGCGCGCAATCGCCACGCGCTGCTGCTGACCACCCGAAAGCTGGCCGGGGTATTTCTGCGCCTGCTCGGGGATTTTGACCTTTTCAAGGAAATACATCGCGGTTTCCTCGGCCTCTTTTTTCGGGGTCTTACGAACCCAGATCGGCGCAAGCGTCAGATTTTCCATGATGGTCAGATGCGGAAACAGGTTAAAGTGTTGAAACACCATCCCCACTTCCGAGCGCACCTTGTCGATGTTCTTCAAATCAGAGGTCAGCTCGGTGCCATCCACAATGATCTGGCCCTGCTGATGTTCTTCCAGCCGATTGATGCAACGGATCAGCGTCGATTTCCCCGACCCTGATGGGCCGCAAATCACGATACGCTCGCCCCGGTTCACCGTCATGTCGATATCGCGCAGCACGTGGAACTGGCCATACCATTTGTTCATATTGGTTACTTGGATCGCCACCTCATCAGAGACGGTCATCTTGCTGCGGTCGATTGCAGGTGTGTTCATGAGAGAGGCCCCTATTAGCGGTGATCGGTCTTCAGCTTGCGCTCTAGGTACATCGAGTACCGCGACATGCCGAAGCAGAAGATAAAGAAGATAACGCCGACAAACAGCAATGGCTCCCAATAGACGCCCTTCCAGTTGATATCGGCACGAACCATTTTCGTGATGCCCTGCAGCGGATCAGCCAGACCCACCAGCGCCACCAGCGTCGTGTCTTTGAACAGACCGATGAAGGAAGACACGATGCCCGGGATCGAGATTTTCAGCGCCTGCGGCAGGATGATAAAGCGCTGCGCCTGCCAATAATCCAAGCCAAGCGCATCAGCAGCTTCGGATTGGCCCTTGGGCAGGGCGGCCAGACCGCCCCGGATCACCTCGGCGATATAGGCGGCGGCAAAGAAAGTCACCAGAATGATAACCCGCAAGATCAGGTCAAAGTTGCTGCGCGGCGGCAGGAAGTAGTTCAGCAGCAAAGAGGCGGTGAACAACATGGTGATCAGCGGCACGCCGCGGATGAATTCGATGAAGACAACCGAGACCGATTTGATAAACACCATATCCGACCGACGCCCCAAAGCCAGCAGCAGTCCCATCGGCAGGCTGGCCGAAACCGCTGTGACGCCGATGACAAAGGACAGCAAAAAGCCGCCAAACTGGTCGCTGTCGACCGACATCAGCCGGATCGGCATCATATGCGCCAGCGGTGTCGTCACCATCGGCTGCAGCTGCAGCCACCAGATCAGCGCCACTGCAACTGCGATGCCGCCCGCAACCACAGCACCCAGACGCGCCTGCAGCAGGTTCCAGACCACGGCCAACAGACCAAATCCAATCGCCACACCCACAGGGCCCCAAACCGAACCGCCCCACAGCAGGTAAAATCCAACCAGCGGATAGACCAAGGTCAGCCACAACAGCTTTTTCGGCATCAGCGCCGCGACTGCGAACAGCGCCGCAAAGACCACAACCGACAGCAAAAGGTGAAAGTCATCGGTTCCGACGCCGATCATACCCAGCAAGGTCAGGACGCTGACTGTGCCCAGCATCAGCATATTCACGCGGCGCAGGCCGTAATACAGTGCCGGTGCCAGCGCCATCAGCATCAGGCCGAAGGCCAGCACAGGGCGCCAATAGGCATCCATCGGGTAAAAACCGAACAGAAACTGGTGCCACCGCTCGCGCAGGATCGCCCAGCAGGCCCCCTCGGCCCCCGGGCCTGCGTTGGCTTCGATGATCTGGCGGCATTCGCTTAGCGAACTCGCAGTCCAGACCCCATTCAGGAACCAAGGCAGCGACGAAGCGATGATCCAATAGACCACATAAAGACTGATTACCGTCAAAAAGCCGTTCAGCGGGCTAGAGAACAGGTTCTCGCGCACCCAGCGCACCGCGCCAACTTCACTGACAGGTGGTTTCTGCTGGGTCAGCATTTTGTCGCGCACGAAGGACATGGATGATTGCGTCATCTTAGCGCTCCTTCAATTTGGTGGTGGCGTTATAGACGTTCATCACCGCAGAGATCAGCAGCGACAAGATCAGATAGATCATCATCATCAAAAGCATACACTCAAGCTCACGCCCGGTTTGGTTCATGGTGATGCCGCCCAAAGTTCCCTTCAGGTCAAGATAGCCGACCGCGATGCCCAGCGTAGTGTTCTTGGTCAGGTTCAAATATTGGCTGATCAGCGGCGGCACGATCACCCGCAACGCCTGTGGCAGCACCACAAGGCTCATGATCCGCCCCTGACGCAGGCCCAGCGCGGCGGCGGCCTCGGATTGGCCACGGCTGACGGCCATGATGCCTGCGCGCACGGCCTCGGCGATATAGGCGCCGGTGTAAAGCGACAGGGCGATCACCAAGGCGGTGAAGTTATGGGCAACCGAGATGCCACCGACAAAGTTAAATCCCTTCCAGACACCGTTTTCGTCGATGTTGAAATGCGGCACATCCCAGTGCAGCCCCATTGCATAAAACAGTAGGCTGGTGGGCAGCACGATCAGCGCCAGGTTCTTCCACCAGGTTGCGGGGCGAATACCGGTTGCCTCTTGCACCACTTTCGCGCGGCGGTTTACGCCAAGCGCGGCAAAGATCGAGGCCACAAACAGGCCAACAACCGCGATAAAGGAAAAGTTGAAGGGTATCCCCAGAAACTCGAACCCGCCAAGCGGGTGGGTCAGCAAAGGATAGGGCACGCTGGTGCCACGGTTTGAAATCGCGACAGTATTGTCAAAC
Organism: Cypionkella sp.; assembly: GCA_023255415.1. Taxonomy (GTDB): domain Bacteria; phylum Pseudomonadota; class Alphaproteobacteria; order Rhodobacterales; family Rhodobacteraceae; genus Cypionkella. Next base: position 3,678 of record JALRIN010000053.1, read on the forward strand.
AGCATCGAGGCCGCAGCTGGGGTGCCGCTGTCGATCATCGCTTGGGTGACTTTGAAATCATTCACCTGAGGCATGACTTCGGTGAACACGGTATAGGCCAGAATGATCCACAACAGCAGGGGCACGTTGCGAAACACCTCGACATAGACCGTCATCAGACGCGCCACGATCCAGTTTTTCGACAGACGCAGCACCCCGGCAAACACGCCGATGATGGTGGCAAGGATGCAGCCAAAAAACGCCACGACGAGGGTGTTCAACAGCCCGATAAACAACGCCCGCGAGTGGGTGTCGTCATTGGTATAGCTGATCAACTGCTGGTCGATATCATAGCCAGCCCGCGTCCACAGGAAGCTAAAGTTGATATCCTTGCCCTTGTCAGCAAGGTTGGTGACAAGGTTATCGCGCAGCCACCACAACACAACCGCCAACAAAACAAGCGCAATCACCTGAATCGTGATCGACCGGTAACGTGTGTCATAGATAAGCATACCCAGCCGAAAGGTTGCTTTCGGCGCCTCGGTTGCAGACGTCATGGTATTACCCCCTGCCCTACCGCTTGCCGACTAATGGCCGATCGATGCGGGGTCGTGCCCCATGCGGTACGGGTGATTTTCTAGGATCAGAAAAACAGGGCGCAGCTTGCACTGCGCCCTTTAGACTAGGTCAGATTAACGGAAAGGCGGAGCGTACTGCAGACCACCTTGGGTCCATTGTGCGTTCAAGCCACGGGCCAGACCGATTGGGGTCGAAGCGCCGATGTTGGCTTCAAAGATTTCGCCATAGTTGCCGTTGGCGGAAATCGCGCGCTTTGCCCATTCTTTATCAAGGCCCATCATAGCGCCCAGATCCCCTTCGAGGCCAAGCATACGCTTAACTTCTGGGTCATTGGTGGACGCTGCAACTTCTTCGATGTTCGCTTTGGTGATGCCTTTTTCTTCAGCAGCAACCAATGCGTAATAGGTCCAACGGACGATATCGCCCCACTGGTTGTCGCCGTGACGCACGACTGGGCCAAGTGGCTCTTTCGAGATGATTTCTGGCAGAACCACATAGTCAGTTGGCGACGGCAGGGTTGCGCGCAGAGCGGCAAGACCCGAAGCGTCAGTGGTATAGGCGTCGCAAGCCCCAGCCAAGAACTGGCGCTGACCTTCAGCATCGTCCTGAATGGTGACAGGGGTGTAATTGATGTTGTTGGTCTTGAAGAAGTCAGCCAAGTTCAGCTCGGTGGTGGTGCCGGTCTGGATACAGATCGTCGCACCGTCGAGTTCTTTTGCCGAAGACACGCCAAGATCTTTGCGCACCATGAAGCCCTGACCGTCGTAGTAGTTGACTGCCACGAAGTCGAGTTTCAGGTCGTTGTCGCGCGAGAAAGTCCAGGTCGAGTTACGAACCAGCATGTCGACTTCGCCCGAAGCCAGCGCGGTGAAACGGGTCTCACCAGTGGTGGGCACGTATTTCACTTTGGAAGCATCGCCCAGAACAGCAGCGGCAACAGCTTTGCACAGGTCAGCATCAAAGCCTACATATTGGCCGGTTGCGTCTGGCGCACCAAAGCCGGTCAGGCCGGTGTTCGAGCCGCAGATCAGCTCGCCGCGTGCTTTCACATCGTCCAGCGTCGAAGCCGAAGCCACGCCAGCCAAAAGCGACGTCGCAACAAGAGTTCCAAGGAACACGGATTTTTTCATTCTTACCTCTTCCTGTTTTCGCCCATTATTTGGGCGAAGGTTAAGTGCCCTACGTAGACCGCAGGTGCGAGACCGGTGACGGAGACGCCGTCGGTGTAGAGCAGTTTGGGTTATAGCCTTGTCGTTGGTCAAGCAAAACCGCCAATATAACGGATGTTTGAGCAATCAGTCCTGTAATGGGGCAGAGTTGGACAGATTGTTCAAACTTCAGGCAGTTAACAGAAAGATTGTTACCCGCACAATCCAAAGAATCGCTCTGCCGCAAAAAGAGCTTCTTGTTTGTAGGCTTCAAGACGGGCGGCTTCTTCGTCAACGCCCCAAAGTTCGTTTTGCCAAGCTTCGTCGATTCGGCTCAACTCCCAAGCTTGTGCCGCCGTCAGCCTTTGGCGCAACACCGCCAGTGCAAGCACCAAGGATCCGGTGATGGCAATCAGGTCATGCGCTGCGGCAAGGCGAAAGTTGTCAAGCTGGTGCAGGGCCTGTGACAAAGCCTGCGTGCTGGCCTGGGGTTGGGTGATCGGCACGACACCCGCCGTCACCAGCAAAGGCGCTGCGAATTCCTGCGCGGCCCATGCCAGAACCGGATCCCAGCCCTGCGCTTGCCGGTCGATCAACTCTTGCGGTGCGGTGGCGCGGTAACACAGCAGATCGGTTTCACCATATGCGGCCAGCAGCCCTGCGACTTCGGCAAACTGTGGCGCCACCTTATCCAGCGCGGAATTGGCGGCACGGGTCACCGGCATGGTGTCCGGTTTGATCACGCCGCTTTGCGCATCCCATTCCAGCGCAATCGCTTCGGCCATCGCCAGCGAGGGCACCACAAGCGGCGCTTTGGCGGGTGTCTTTACGGCGCGGCCGTCAAGCGTGACGGTGAAGCCCCCATCACAGGCCGAGGCGGCTGCTTGTTTCCAGAACCGTTTGGCGGACCAAGCGCTCATTCATCGCCCCCGAATGGATCCAAAGGCACGTCGTTTTCGCCCCAATCTAAGGTTTTCCAGGTGCGCGCCATATGCTCGGGCAGGGGCGCGATAAAGGTCATCATCTCTTTGGTGATCGGATGCTGAACTTTCAGCATCCGCGCATGCAGGTGCAGCTTGCGCGACAGATCGCCGCCAATCCCCGCGCCCCAGCCGTCGCCCATATTCTCGGTCGAAGAGCCGCCGTATTTGCCGTCACCAATGATCGGAAAGCCCATCTCGGCAATATGGGCGCGCAGCTGATGCGTGCGCCCTGTCACCGGCTCCATCGCCAGCCAAGAGATGCGATTGCCCAAGAACCACAGCGTGAAATAATCGGTATGGGCGCGTTTGGCATCGGGATAGTCTGCCATCTTGGCCGGATGCACACAGATCATCTTTTCAGAATCACCATAGCCACGCCCGCCCTTCATCAGCCCGTATTTGATCGAGCCTTTGCGCGGATGCGGCACGCCTGCAACGGCAGCCCAATAGATCTTGCGGGTGTTGCGATGGCGCAGCATTTCCGACAAGGCACGCGCCACGCGGTCAGTGCGCGCCAGCATCAGCAGACCCGAGGTGTCTTTATCCAGACGATGCACCAGCTTGGGGCGGTCTTTGTAGCCAAACTTCAGCGCTTCGGTCAGACCGTCGACATGGCGATCGCCCTGCCCCGAGCCGCCTTGGCTGGGCAGACCTGGAGGCTTGTTCAGGATGATCATATGCTCATCCTTCCACAGCACCGCGTCTTGGATCATTTTGGCATCCGCAGGCGTATAACTGACACGCTTGACCACAGGGGCCGCGTGATCGGGCAGCGGCGGAATGCGGATGGTTTGGCCCGGCACAATGCGATCCGAGGCCTTGCAGCGCGCGGAATCGACGCGCACTTGCCCGGTGCGGCACATCTTTTCCACATGGCCTTGGGTCAGCTGCGGAAAGCGGCGCTTGAACCATTTATCAAGGCGCTGCTCGCCCTCGGCTTCCGAGACAGTCAAAAGGCTGACAGCGCTCATGCGAAAATCTCCCGCGATAGGTAAATCCCTGCGGCAAGAGCGCCGAGAGAGAGGATGACAGTGCCTGCGACATAGGCCAAAGCCGTCGTGATGTCGCCACGTTCCCAGAGCGTAAAGCTGTCCAGCGAGAAGGCCGAAAAGGTGGTGAAGCCGCCCAAAATGCCGGTCATCAACAACGGTGCCAAATGCGTGCCGCCCTTTTTCGCAAGCGCCACGATCAGCACCCCCATGGCAAAGGAGCCAAGGATATTAACGAAGACTGTGCCGTAAGGGAATCCTGGCCCGAAAATCCGCATCGCAGAGACATTCGAGAGATAGCGCAGGCTCGCGCCGATTGCGCCGCCAAGGGCGACTTGAGAGAGGGTCCAGATCATCAGGTTTCCTTGGGCGCAAGCGCGGGATTTGTCAACAGCCCGACCAGGGCTCTGCCCCGGACCCCGGGATATTTAGCGACAGATGAAGGGCTGGCGTCAGTCGATCTGTCGTTTGGCGCGCAGTTTGGCGAAATAGTCGATGCGTTTGCGCAATTCGCGTTCAAAGCCGCGCTCGGGCGGGGTGTAGAGAACGGGTCGTTTCACACCTTCGGGGAAATAGTTTTGGCCCGAGAAGCCATCTTCGGCGTCGTGATCATAGGCGTAGCCGCTACCATAGCCGATCTCTTTCATCAGCTTGGTGGGGGCGGGGCGGATGTGCAGAGGTGGCGGTTGGCTGCCGGTTTCCCTTGCAAGCGCGCGGGCGGCCTTGAAGGCGGTATAGACGCCATTCGATTTGGGGGCGAGGGCAAGGTAAACCACGGCCTGCGCCAGCGCGAGTTCGCCTTCGGGAGAGCCCAAGCGTTCGAAGGTTTGCCAGCCTTCGAGGCAGATCTGCTGCGCCTGCGGGTCAGCAAGGCCAATGTCTTCGACCGCCATGCGGGTGATGCGACGGGCGAGAAAACGGGGGTCTTCGCCGCCTTCCAGCATGCGGGCGAACCAGTAGAGCGCGGCATCAGGGTCAGACCCGCGCACGGATTTATGCAGTGCCGAGATCAGGTTGTAATGTTCTTCGCCAGATTTGTCATATTTGCTGGCGCGCCGCATCAGCCGCCTTGCCAGCGCGGCGCGGCTGAGGGGTTTGTCGAGCCGCCATGCCGCCACCTGCTCGATCAGATTCAACAGCGCGCGGCCGTCGCCATCGGCCATCTCGATCAGCGCCTCGCGGGCCTCGCCGTCCAGCGGCAAAGCCCGACCGATGTCTTTTTCGGCGCGCTGGACCAAGCGCTCGAGTTCGATCAGATCGAGACGCGCGAGCACGATGACTTGGGCACGCGACAGCAAGGCGGCGTTCAGCTCGAAGCTGGGGTTTTCGGTGGTAGCCCCCACAAGCAGGATGGTGCCATCTTCCATATAGGGCAGAAACCCATCTTGCTGGGCTTTATTAAATCGATGAATTTCATCGACAAAAAGCAAGGTGCCTTGGCCGTTTTGGCGGCGGATCTTGGCGGTCTCGAAGACTTTGCGCAGGTCAGGCACGCCGGTGAAGATCGCCGAAATTTGCACGAAGGCAAGGTCAGTTTCGGCGGCAAGCAGCCGGGCGATGGTGGTTTTTCCCACCCCTGGCGGGCCCCAGAGCACAAGTGACGACAGGCTGCGCGCCGCCAGCATCGCGCCCAAAGGGCCATCAGCACCCAGAACATGGGTCTGGCCGATCACCTCTGACAGACTGCGCGGACGTAAACGGTCCGCCAAAGGCCGCGGGCCTTCGGTGGAGGGTATATCAGCACTGTCAAACAGATCGGCCATGAACCGACATTACGCTAGCGCCCAAAAAAGCGAAAGGCGCTAGCAATAGATCCGGCAGCCTAATGCATCGTGCCCATCAAGTTGATCGAGACGCATTGCGATTCATAGCCTTCAAATTCCATGATGCGCCCCGCAGCTGTCACATCCAAACCACAGCGTGGTGCCCAACGTGGCCAATTGGCGGGGATAATCCCGATCACCCGATGCGCCCCCAGATCACGCGCGGAAAGGGTCATCTCGGTAATGAGATGGGCGTGCACACGCCGCCGGATCGACATCGGCGTGTCATGTGACACAAACACGCGGCTTGATTCCCAAATGTTAACGTCGACGGGAGCGGCTTCGTAGAGAAGATCATCTGGAATCATCTCAAGCAGGCCTTTTTGCGCATCGCGGATCATGTAGCTATAGACACCACAGCGCGCAGTCGTCGGGGTCAGGCGGATGCCCGCCAAAACTTGCCCACGCTCATGCACGGCGATCCACCGCGAGGACGGGTTATCATATTGGTCGTATTCCATCCCAAGGGCTTCGGGCAAATCCCATTGATTCTGCACAATAAACGTCTGCCGCCTTGCGCGAAAAAGATTGGCAAGAAGCTCTCCATGGTTGTGCATATTGGCAAAAGAAAGCGTGGTCGTCTGCATAATAACTTCTCCAGGTTTTGGGTAATCAAAACGTCCCAGATCCTGACCGTTGCGGTCACGTCAAATCAGACGGTAGTCCTTGGCCCGCTGTATCGCCTCGGCAGTGGTGCGCGCCAACAAGCGAATGCGCGCAGAATTGAGGCGGGCCTTTAGAGCACTTTCTGAAATGCCAAGCTTGGCAGCAGCTCCGGCGTGACGTTCACCTGCGGCAATAAGGTGCAGGGCTTCAGCTTGCGCATCGGTCAGGCTGTCTGGCGGCTGCGTTGCATTGTGCAGCCGAACAATCAGGGGTTCGATTTTAGCAATTTCGGCATCGTTGAATTCGCGATCAGCACGGGCAACTCCGGCAATGGTGCGCGACGACAGCAAACCAACTGCGACAGCAACACCATAGACCAAACCGTGGCCTGAAGCCTCTTTTAGAATACCAAACGTATCAGGAACTGGGATCTCGCTCCAGCGCACCGCGCCAACAGTCGAAAAGCCCCAGGCAATCATCGGGTCACGCATCGCATAGCCGCGTTCGGTATAATGATCCGTCCACGACTGATCGTAGGTTTGAAAGGTAATAAGCGGTGATGTGAACCGGATGTGTAATCCGACAAAATATCCTGCAGGGGCAAGCAGCCCCAAGCTATGCAATTCCAACTCGATACCCAGTTTTACTGACATATTACTCTGCACTACCCGATTCTCTCACAACTTTAAGGAGCAACTATCCTGATGACTAGCGCTTTTTGGAGAACACAGCTTTTCTCATAAACCATCATTCAAGCCACCAGACAAAATTGAAAAGGCCTGCCATTGCTGGCAGGCCTCTTTATTTACAAACATGGTTAACGGACTTGCCTTCGCGGCGTGGTTCCGTGAACCAAAAGGCTTATGCCTCGGCAGCGTCTTCTGCTGCGGTGCGCGCGTGGTCTGCAGCGCCTTTGGCCGAAACGTCACGGTCAACGAATTCAATGATCGCCATCGGCGCCATGTCACCGAAACGGAAGCCAGCTTTCAGCACGCGCACATAGCCGCCCTGACGGTTCTGATAGCGTGGGCCAAGGATCTCGAACAGGCGCGCTGTGTGGATGTCTTGCTTCAGCTGCGAATGCGCTTGGCGACGGGCGTGCAGATCGCCGCGCTTTGCCAGCGTGATCAGCTTTTCAATGATCGGACGCAGTTCTTTTGCTTTTGGCAGAGTGGTCTTGATCTGCTCGTGTTCAATCAGCGAACCAGCCATGTTTGCGAACATCGCTTTGCGGTGTTCGTGGGTGCGGTTCAGCTTACGGTAACCATTAGAGTGACGCATGGGTATCTCCTATCGCGTGTTTTGCTTTGTCCGGCAGATCCTACGAGTGGTCCTGCTCACCTTGGGGTCATGCGACCCAGTGTTCCCCGGCAGCCCGGGCATTTGGGTAGGGTGCGCATTTATTGCGCACCCGCGTTATCTTAGAACTGGTCCTCAAAGCGCTTGGCCAGATCTTCGATGTTCTCTGGTGGCCAATCTTCGACTTCCATGCCCAAATGCAGGCCCATGCCCGACAGCACTTCCTTGATTTCGTTCAAGGACTTGCGGCCAAAGTTTGGCGTGCGCAGCATTTCGGCTTCGGTTTTCTGGATCAGATCGCCGATATAAACGATATTGTCGTTCTTCAAGCAGTTTGCCGAACGCACCGACAATTCCAGCTCGTCGACTTTCTTCAGCAGCAGCGGGTTGAACTCAAGACCTGCGTCTTCAGCGCCCTTGCCGGCCGCTTCTGGCTCGTCAAAGTTCACGAAGACCGCCAGTTGGTCCTGCAGAATACGCGCTGCATAAGCGATTGCGTCTTCTGGGGTCAGCGAGCCGTCAGTTTCGATTTTCATCGTCAGCTTGTCATAGTCGAGAACCTGACCTTCGCGGGTCGGGGTGACTTCGTAGCTGACTTTCTTGACCGGCGAATAGATCGCGTCGATTGGAATCAGGCCGATTGGCGCATCTTCCGGACGGTTCTTGTCTGCCGCAACATAGCCCTTGCCGGTGTTAACCGTCAGTTCCATGAACACGTCGGCGCCATCATCGAGGTGGCAGATGACGTGGTCTTTGTTCAGAACCTCAATGCCATTGGTTTCCGAGATGTCACCAGCGGTGACAACGCCCGGACCTTTGGCAGAAATCGACAGGCGCTTTGGCCCTTCGACGTCCATCTTCAGGCTGACGCCCTTCAGGTTCAGCACGATGTCGGTGACATCTTCGCGCACGCCAGCAACGCTGGAGAATTCATGCAACACGTTGTCGATCTGCACCGAAGTGATCGCAGCGCCTTGCAGCGACGACATCAGCACGCGACGCAGCAGGTCGAGTAGTATATGACGGGTGACGCCGGGCAGCAGTTGGTGGTCGAGGGGCGCGGTAAATACCGTGTCGTTGAGCAACACAAAGACATTGGCGGTGCTCGCTTCGGTTAGTTGCTCGGCGCTGTTAAAGAGCAGCGTCTCGTCAGCGCCGTGGTTGCGACCGTGTTGGTAGTGCAGCACATTGCCCAACAGCGAGGTGGTTTTGACATCGCAGCGCTGCCAGCGCTGATCGCGCTGCGTCACGACCCGGTAGCCGCTGCCGAGATCTCGGCTGATT
>JALRIN010000054.1 GCA_023255415.1 Cypionkella sp.
AACCAAATTCGGCGGCATGGGTCTTGGCACCATCATCACCAGCGCGTTGTTTCTGGCCGCAATAATCGCAATCGTCGCTTATATGAGCGTGAGCCGCGACGGCGAAGAAAAGGTCATTGCCTAGATAAAACGCGGGCGCAGAATTCTGCTGCGCCCGCATTGGAAGTTTCAGTCTTGCGGCCAAGCAACCCACATTCCGAATGGCCGCTTGGGGGAAACTTCGCTTTCAAGTGCTTAGAACCTCAACGTCTGCTACGGGCCGATTTCGACATCAGAGCGATCATCATTTTCGCTCGGCGGTGGAAGTCCATGTCAACGCCATGTCAACGAGCGTACGTCATTTTGCGCCGATCTGTGACGACGAATGCATGTCAATGTCGGCCAGTGTAAGCATTGAAAATTTGTAAAATCAAAGGCTTGTCGGATAAGCCATTGGTTTCCTTAAGCTATTGGAATCGTGGAATTTCAGGCTCATAACCTGAAGGTCACAGGTTCAAATCCTGTCCCCGCAACCAAAATAATAAATGTTATCAGTTAGATAGAGCCGTCCGTAAGGGCGGCTTTTGCGTTTGCAGTTTACATCAACGCCACATCAACACCCCAACAGAAAAACCGCAGACTTACACTCGTATTATCTAGCTGCCTTAGGAGTTGCTCGAGATTGATGGTTTTGCCGATTTTAGCGTAACCATCAAAAGCGTCGCTGACTATTCCTTCGGTCACGTTCGTCCCCAATACTAATGTCCAGAAGCCCTGATTTCGCACATCTTACGGTGGCGGGAGCAGTATTTACAGAGCTTTGACCGATTGGCACTTAGTATTTGCCTCGATGAACTTGCAGGCCAATTTGCATCACCGCAGGATCAGGCCTTTCAATCGTTCGCTTACCTGTTTCGAGGACAATCGAAGTTCCTGCTGATGGCCCTTGGATTACAGAAAGCGTCAAAACCCTACGATCAACAATATCGACTTCACAAATGAGCAACGCCGAAATTTTTCCACGAACTTCTAGGTCTCCATTGGCACTGCGAATACCAAATTCCCGAATTATTTCTTCCGAACTAATAAGCACGGCATAGCGGTCAAGCGTTAAGCTGATCTGCTTAAAGTCAGGTAAGGTCACATCCGTGTACTCTACAGACTTCGCCTTCTCGACTCCATATAGGCTCAAGTCTTGAGCAAAATACAGACAAGCGTCGCTTGGCGTCGGCTCTGCGGCACCTGCATTCCCGACGCAAAGCATTGATATAATTGGTAAGACAGCGAACCTAAGGGAGCTTGCCCTTTTTATAAAAGCAGCCATGCTTATCACCTGTCCTGTTATTGTTCACCGCTGATGAATAGGATCCCATCCATAGTGTCTTCATAGAATAGTAGAGCCTGAACGCTAGCGCATTGCATGCCTCCGGTCTCACCGAACTGCACCGCGAGCATGACATAAGCAATGCGTCGTTCTATAAGTGGCTGGCGAAGTCTGGCGGCAGTGATGCGTCCATGGTCGGCCAGATGAAGGCCAGAGAGGAAGAGAACTGGATGTATGCGGATCTGAGCATGCAAGCCGATTTGCTGAAGGAAGCTCTAGGAAAAATGGGACGGGGCCATCTCAACGCCGCGAGATGGCCGAAACGGCGGTGGAACGACGAAGGGCTAACATCGCCTTGGCCTGCCGAGCCTTTAGTTTCAGTGAGACGTGCTATTACTTTGGCCCCAAGCTGCGTACCGAGAACGAAGAAATCGCCGATGTGCTGAGCGGTCTGACCGATGCCCGCAAAACTTGGGGGTTCGGTCTGTATTTCCTTCATTTGAGCAACGTCATAGGGCACCCATGAAACGACACTGGTAAATAAATCGACTTTTGGGCTGAATCTCTGGTAACGGCGCGCAATCAGAATCAGATTTTACAGAATCTATCGCACTATTGAGCGCCATAAATATAGGATGTTTCTATCTAATGCTGGGAATCAGGGTCTTGACCCTACCAATTCGCAGGATATATCATTGAAAAATAAAAGTTGCGCTAAGATTCTGTTTTAATTAATAAATTTTCAAAAAATCCAAATTTAAGCCGAATTAAAGGTGAAATTTTTTCTAGTAATTTATTGTTTCTTTGTTTTTAAAAAACGAGTTTTAATGAGTGATATAATCAAGCTTAATTGCTGCGATAGTAAACGATAATGGCTCGGAGACGAAGATGATCAATGTTGTAATCTTGGAAAGTAAAACTTTCCTTGTCGACCGTTTCTCGGGTGTCTTGTCGAAATGGGATTTCGTGAAGGAGACCTCGGTTTTTCAGTCTTCTCTCGATTTTCAGCAGGCAATGATGCAATTCTTCTATGATGTTTTGCTTGTTGATCTGGATTTTTCAGATGACAGCATGTTGGATGTGATCAGGTCGATTACGAAATTGCATCCAAAGACTGCGGTGATCGCGATTTCTGAAAAGTCCGATCCTGAAACTGTGTTGGATTGCGTCAAGGCTGGTGTGAGCGGCTATTTGTTGAAGGATGATTCAACCTTTGGCGTCAAAACAGCTATCACCGAGGTTTTGAACCGTGGCGCACCAATAAGTCCAACCGTGGCGTTACATCTTTTAAAGCGGCTTTCTGTTTCATCCAATCCTGGGATTCGGACGCAAAATCGTCAGCCATCGCTTAATCTTACAAAGCGCGAAAGTGATGTCATTGGCCTTTTCGCTAAAGGCCTTACAACAAAAGAAGTCAGCCTTGAATTGGGAATGTCAGAAAAAACTGTTCCGGTTCATTTGCGCAATATCTATAAAAAGCTTGGGACATCAAACCGAAAGCAGGCGGTTATAAAGGCGCAGACTTTGGGTTTAATTCATTAATATTGAGGTTTAAATAGCTCCTTAAAATCGCATTGTTTTTATGCCATCGGATTAAGCCAAATGCCGCTGATGCAAGAGTGGCCGCCTTACCATTGATCTGGGCCCTTATCGATATAACGACGGGCAAGAAAATCGATAAAAGCGCGAACCTTGGGTTGTGTAAAGCGGCCCGGTGGATAGACGGCGTAGATGCCCAGAGTCTCGATCGGCAGACCGGGAAGTGCCTCTTCGACCTGACCGCGCCTCATCGCATCGGCGTATAGGAACGAGGGCAAATAGGCGATGCCAAGACCGGAAATCGCGGCGTTCAGCAGGCTTTGGCCATCGTTCACCGTCAACCAGCCTGCTGTACGTACTTGCCGCTTTTCGCCTGAAGGTGCTGTCAGCTTCCAGACATTGCCATTGGCCTGATTGGAATAATGCAGCAGTTTGTGATCGTTCAGATCATCAATTTTCAAGGGGCGGCCATGCTTTTGGAAATAACCTGGCGAGGCGATCATCCGCTTGGTTGTGTCGGTCAGTTTGCGGGCGCGCAGCGTGCTGTCTTCCAGATCACCGACCCTGATCGCCATGTCAAAGCCTTCGCTGATCAATTCGACATAGCGGTTGTTCAGCACCATGTTGACGGTGATGTCTGGGTATTCCAACAGGAAATCGCCCAAAATCGGCGACAGCAGGTTCACGCCAAAATCGGTTGCGACCGAAATCCGCAGCAGACCCGAAGGCGCTGATTGCATCGAGGTCACCAGCGCATCAGCTTCGCCTGCGTCGTTCAGAACTCTGCGCGCGCGGTCGTAATAGGCCAGACCAATTTCAGTTGGGCTCACGCGACGGGTGGTGCGGTTCAACAAACGCGCGCCCAGTCGCGCCTCGAGCGCTGAGACATGTTTCGAGACAGCAGACTTGGAAATCCCCATCTTTTTTGCAGCGTCAGTAAAGCCACCTTGGTCTACGACCATCGCAAAGGCTTCCATTTCAGTCAGTCGATCCATTGTTTTCCCCAAGCGCACTTTGTGGGCTGATATGACTTTCATCACCCCCAAATCAGGCAAGAAGGCGGCAAGCTTGCGTTCTATCAAAGGTTTTAGCGAGGATCGTTGATGGCAGAGAAACACTGCGCCTTAATTAAACCATGAACTTTTCTGGTGGGATGCGCAGCACCAGATTGGGATCGATGCAGATCTCGCGCCAGACATCCCAAAGGCTTTCGTGGCCAACGCCATAGAAATTCCCGCCCTTTTGGTCCAGCATATCGGTCATAATCTGAAAGTGGATATGCGCCGCCCATCCGCCATTTTCATGCCAATCACCCAGATCGGCGATATGTTGGCCCGCCTGCACCTTGGCCCCAACGCCAAGCAGTTGCGGCAGACTATGCGCTAGATGGCCATAAAGGCTGTAGAACGGCACGCCATCGGCTTCGTGCTGCAAAATCAGGGTATGGCCATAATCCAATGGATCGGCGTTATAGGTCAGATATTTCACGACGCCCGCCAAAGGCGCAAAAACTGGCGTCATTGCGGGGGCAAAGATATCGATACCGGTGTGAACGGTGCGGCGCTCTGGGCTGGCAGCATCCGCAAATTGCGCTGTCTGATAAACGCTGCGCTTTTCGCCATAGGCGCCCAAGCCGTAATCGACGTTTTGCGCCTGAAACCACGCATCAAAGGCGCGGTCTGAAAAAGCGGGCATGTCCGGCCGCTGACCCGCTGTCAGCAAGGCGGTTGTTTTGGCCTGCGCAGGATCGGGCGCAAACAGCGACGCAGGCCTGCAAGCTGCCAAAAACGGGCGCACTGTGCTTTCGGCTTGGGTGGCAGCAAGTCCCCGACCGCGGCGCATCACCGCCTCGAGCAAACCTTGGTCCACAGAACGCAGACGCTGCGCTGTCTCTTGTGCAAGACTATCACCCGAATCAAGTGCCGCCATCAGTTCGGGCAGCTTGGCTCCCTGCGCTGCAACCAGACGCAGAGCTGCATAAAGGTCGGTTTGCCCTGAAACATATGTTGCGCCGGTATCTGTCATCTTTGCCCCCATTTTTCTGCAACAAGACTGTGCCGAGCTTGTCCAATTTGGCAATCCGTCTTGTTGTTCTGCCATCAGCCCCCTATCCCTTTGGAAGTGGTAGCTTTGTCGAGTATTTATGCGGACACAGGTTTTTAAAACGCTTTTGATTGGTCTGTGCCTGACATTGGCGGGCTGTCAGCTTGGCTCGGGTTTGGTGGGCCGGACAGACATGGTGATTTTGGATGGCGCAATGCAGATTGCAGCGCCGACAGGCTATTGCATCGAACCCCAAGCGGGCCGGGTTGCCGCGACAACGACGGTGGTCTTTCTGGGCAGATGTTCTGCCCAGTCCAAGGCTGCAGCGGCGGTGGTGACGATTTCTATCGGTGCTCCGGCCTCGGGGGGCGTGACGACCGCAGGCGCCGCCGCTTTGGCGGATTTCTTTAAATCCGAGCCGGGGCGTGCGGCGCTCAGCCGGTCGGGCAAGGCGCAAGACGTCAGGCTGATCACCGCGCGCGGGACCGCATCTGTGTTGTGGCTTTATCTGGAGGATGCCGATATCGGTTCATATTGGCGCGCAATTACGGCGGTTCGCGGCAGACTTGTCACGCTTTCCGCCACGGGCATCGTGGGTCATCCGCTTTTGCCAGAAGCAGGGCTTGCTTTGCTGCAATCAACATATGCTGCGCTGCAAAAGGCCAATCGGTAGGGGTTTTTTTACGATCGGGGCGGTAAGATATCTGTGAATGTTAATCTAAACTTGCCTTAATGCTGGAGTATTAACAATTTTGCGGCAATACAAGGCTCGTTTCCATAGCGAACACAATCGCGGGGAACGACAGTGAAGAGTAGGGGTTACATGCGTCGTATTATGACCAGCTTTGTCGACCGTTTCTTACATCGGCGGATGTTGCGACGCTGGCGGCTTGCGGGCGATCAAGCAGAAGAGGTTGATTTAGACATTTTGCGCGGCTTGCGCGGCCGCGCGCGCGCCCTTCGGCGCAATTTAGACCGTGTGATCCATGCCGCGGACCACCGTCTGGCCTTGCCGGTCATCGGGTCTAACATCATTCGCAAACCGCCCGGCACCGATTGGGCGTGGCGGCCCGAACTGTGGAAAGGTTCGTTGCCCGTGCCCGGATATTCCAGCGTGGCTGGGAAGGCCGAGATTTTTGAAGGCGCAACCATTTTCCATGATTGCCGCCGCACCGAGCTTACCGTGCGCCAGATTCGCAATAGCCGCGAGGCCGATATTGCCCCATTCGGGTTTCGGATGGATGTGTTCAAATTTAGCGGGTCGTTCTTGTCGCTGGTGCTGGATCTGCCAGAAGAGGCCGCGCGGGGTTTGAAGCAAAAACATCTTATCCGCATGGCTGTAATCGTAGAAATGGAAAAGCCGCTGGAAATCTTTGCCCGATTGAACATCAAACACGGGCCGAACGTTGAACAGATCGTGCGTGAATTGCCGCTGAATGAAGAAGATGTGATGGTCGAATTTGATCTTGCCTATTCGAAGATGAACGAACGGCGGGTTGAACGGATGTGGGTTGATCTGATCTTTGAAGGCCCCGAGATGAACCAGATCATCCTGCGGGACGTGACCTTCAGCCGCCGCCCCCGCGCAGAATTGTAAAGGCCACAGAATGACAACGACACTTACCAAAACTCGGATTCGCGCTGGCCTTTGGGAGGGGGTGCTGTCTGGGATGACGGCCGAGCCTCGGCTTGAGGTGCTGCATCTGGAACAGGTCATTGCGGGTGTGACCGTGACGCGGCTGCCCGAGCGTGATGGCGAATGGCTGGTACGGGTGCCGATCCCGGTCGAGCTGTTGTCCGAAGGCGTGCAAACCTTTCTGATCCGCGCGCTGGACAGTGGGGAAACCTTGGACCATTTCACGGTGATCACCGGTGTGGCGATGGAAGACGACCTGCGTGCCGAGATTGATCTGCTGCGCGCCGAGCTGGATATGCTAAAGCGTGCCTTTCGGCGGCATTGCGTGGAAACTGCGCCCTAGGGTGACGCGGCGTTTTGGGTGACAGCCGCCGCTGCACAAGGCATCCTGCTGTGAAACCGGAGGATCCTATGCCCTATTCGCACCTGCTGGCCCCGCTTGATCTTGGCCATATCACCCTGAAAAATCGGGTGCTTATGGGCTCTATGCACACGGGGCTGGAAGAAACTGGCGATTGGAACCGTGTGGCGGAATTTTATGCCACCCGCGCGCGCGGTGGTGTGGGGCTGATGGTCACCGGTGGCATGGCGCCTAATCGCGAAGGCGGGGTGTTTCCGGGGGCGGCGGGCTTGTTCTCGGAGCAAGACATTGAAAACCACCGCCTTGTCACCGACCGCGTGCATCAGGCGGGCGGTCGAATTGCGATGCAAATCCTGCACGCTGGGCGCTATGCCTATTCGAAAGACTGCGTTTCGGCCTCGGCGATAAAGTCGCCAATCTCGCCCTTCGCGCCGCGCGCTTTGGATGCCGAAGGCATCGAGGTGCAGATCAGCGCGATCGTCACAGCCGCGCAGCGCGCGCAGGCCGCAGGCTATGACGGGGTCGAGGTCATGGGGTCGGAAGGCTATTTCCTGAACCAATTTCTGGTGCGCCACACAAACACCCGCACCGATGACTGGGGCGGATCCTATGCCAATCGCATGCGCCTGCCGGTCGAGGTGGTGCGGCGGGTGCGGGCGGCGGTGGGGCCGCATTTCCTTCTGATTTACCGCATCAGCCTGATTGATCTGGTGCCCGACGGCTCGACCTGGGACGAGGTCGTGCTGCTGGCCCGCGCGGTCGAGGCGGCGGGGGCAAGCCTTTTGAACACCGGCATTGGCTGGCACGAAGCGCGGGTGCCAACGATTGCCACTTCGGTGCCACGCGCGGCCTTTAGCTATCTGACCGCGCGGCTTCGGCCCGAGGTTTCGATCCCTGTGATCACCTCGAACCGGATCAACAGCCCTGATGTCGCCGAAGCCCTGCTGGCCGAAGGCGCGGCCGATATGGTGTCGATGGCGCGGCCGTTCCTGGCCGACCCCGACTTTGTCGCCAAGGCGGCGGTGGGGCGGGCCGATCTGATTGCGCCCTGCATCGCCTGCAATCAGGCCTGTTTGGACCATACGTTTTCGGGCAAGCTGACCTCTTGCCTGGTCAATCCGCGCGCCTGCCATGAAACGGTGCTAAGCTATCCACCCACCTTGACGCCAAAACGCGTGGCGGTGGTGGGCGCAGGCCCTGCGGGGATGATGGCGGCACTGGTTGCCGCACAGCGCGGGCATCAGGTGGTGTTGTTTGATCGTGCCAATGCCTTGGGTGGCCAACTAAACCTTGCGCGCCGCGTGCCTGGAAAAGAAGAATTCGACGGGCTGGTTGATTGGTTTGCAGCCTCGATTTCGGCGGCAAAAATTGATCTGCGTTTGGGCGCTGCGGCAAAGGTGGCAGACCTGCGCGGCTTTGACGAGGTGGTAATCGCCACCGGCGTGGTGCCGCGTGACATAGCACTTGCGGGGCAAGAGCGCGCGCTAAGCTATAGCGACGTGCTGCGCGGCGCGCCGGTGGGTCGGCGTGTGGCCGTGATCGGCGCGGGCGGCATCGGCTTTGATGTGGCCGAGTTTCTGTCCGCAGGCCCGCATCTGCTGGCCAAGGATCTGGCGGCTTGGCGGCGCGAATGGGGGGTTGGTGATCCGGCGGATGTGGCGGGCGGCTTGGTGCAGGCCCAGCCAGAACCCGCCGCGCGCGAGGTTTGGCTTTTGCAGCGCAAGGCCGAAAAGCTGGGCCGCCATTTGGGCAAAACCACCGGCTGGATTCACCGCGCAGCGCTTACAATGAAAGGCGTGAAAATGATCGGCGGCGTCAGCTATCTGGGCATAGACGCCGCTGGCCTGCGGATCGAAAAAGACGGCGTACAAGAGGTTTTGCCCGTCGATACCGTCGTGATTTGCGCCGGCCAACTGCCCGAGCGTGGGCTTTCCGACCAGTTGTCAGCAGCAGGCATACCGCATCACGTCATTGGCGGCGCTGATGTCGCGGCAGAGTTGGACGCCAAACGCGCCATCGACCAAGGCGCGCGTTTGGCGGCGGGATTGTAATGCGCCTTAGCCCAGTAAGGCCACAATGGCATCTTTGATCGGCCCCATTGGCTTGGCATTTGATCCCCAAGCTTTCACGATATTGCCGTCTTTATCCAACAAGACCTTGTTAAAGTTCCAGCCCGGCTTGAATCCGTTCTGCGCTTTGACCCAAGCATAAAACGGGTGAACATCGCCCTTGGCCACATGGGTGATCGTGGTCATCGGCAGGGTCAGATCATAGTTCAGCGCGCAGAAGTTTTTAACCTCGGCATCGCTGGCCAGTTCTTGGTTGAAATCATCCGAAGGCACGGCCAGGACAACTGCGCGGTCGCCCAGGGTGTCAGACAGCTGTTGCAGATCGGCATATTGCGGCGTGTAGCCACACATAGATGCGGTATTGACCACCAAAACCGGCTTACCGCGCCAGGCAGAGGTGTCGTAATTGCCGCCGTCGATGGATTTAAAACGGAATTCGGGGGCAGCCTGGCCAGCCTGCGCGCGCGAGATCAGGCAGGCGGCGGGCAGGGCTGCAAGCAATGTGCGTCGAGATAAAGTCATGGCGCTAATCCTTTCAAGACATGGAATGTCTACGCAGAGACAGCGCGATTGGATCAGTTGCGGATGGTATCACCAGGCTGCAAGGTGGGGGAAAGCTCGATAATCTCGCCACCGATTACGCCGCCTTGGGCTTTGCCTGCGATGATCGCGGCGGCGCGGCGGCCAATCTCGTGGCGACAGGCGTCCATGGTGGCAAGTTTGCGCGGCAGGCCATCCAGCAATTCCACGCCGTTAAAGCCTGCAAGACCGATCTGGCTCGGCACATTTATGCCCTTGTGCAGGCAATAAAGTAGACCGCCTGCGCCAATCATATCATTGGAATAATACAGGAAATCGACCTGTGGGCTGCGGGTTAGCACGGCTTCGGTCATCTCGCGGCCTTTCAGCAGCGCCGAGCCGCCAGAGTAAAACTCGCGGTCCACCAGTGACAGCCCCGCTTTTGCCAGGGCCTCTTCAAAGCCTTCCAGCCGTTTGCGCGCACGGTGATCATAGGGCATCATCGTGCCAAGAAAGGCGATGTTGCGATAACCCGCGGCGATGATCGCCTCGGCCATTTTGCGGCCCGCACGGCGGTGCGAAATGCCGACGGCGGAGTCAACTGGCGTGCCGTCGATGTCCATGATCTCGACAATCGGAATGCCCGCCTGCGCCATCATTGCGCGTGCCGCTTCAGTATGTTCCAGCCCGGCGATAATCACGCCTGATGGCCGCCAAGACAGCATCTCGTAAAGCACTGATTCTTCACGATCAGGCGAGTAATTGGTAATGCCGACAACGGGTTGCAGGCCGGTATCTTCCAGCGTGTCTGAAATGCCTGTCATCACCTCGGGAAAGACCATATTCGACATCGACGGGATGATCACGGCCACCAGATTGACGCGCTGACTGGCCAGCGCGCCTGCGATCTTATTCGGCACATAGCCAAGCCGCCGCGCCGCCTCGAGCACCCGCTCGCGGGTGCTGTCCGAGACATCGCCACGATTTCGCAGCACGCGGCTGACAGTCATCTCGCTGACGCCAGAGGCTTCTGAGACATCACGCAGGGTCAAAGTGCGGCGAGGATCGGAAATCGGCGGTATGCTCACGGTGTTAGGGCCTATCTGTTCTGGCGTATGCAAGTGTTAGCGATAAAAGATCGCTTGTCCAAGCCTACAATATCGGCTATGTTAGCGGTAACGGTCCTTGGGCCGACGATATCCTGCGCGTCCTGCAAGCTCTCAACCCAGACGCGACGGACCTTAGGGGGAGTGGTGGGCCAAAAATTCACTCCCCCTTACCTATCCTCAATCCCCTTTTAATCCCCTTGAACAGCCTGTTGCATCTTTGCGGTTTTTTCCGCAAATAGAGTGTCGTGGCTCCGTGGCTCAACTGGATAGAGCAGTCCCCTCCTAAGGGACAGGTTGCAGGTTCGAATCCCGCCGGAGTCACCAAAAAAAGCCCCCTTTCGGGGGCTTTTTCTTTAGGCATCAAGGTGTTCAACCGAAAGTGCGTTGGTTTGAATGAACTCGCGGCGGGGTTCCACGACATCGCCCATCAGTTTGGTAAAGATATCGTCGGCCTCGGCTAGATCGTCGATTTTGACCTGAAGCAGGGTGCGTGCCTCGGGGTCCAGCGTGGTTTCCCACAGCTGTTCGGGGTTCATCTCGCCCAAACCTTTATAGCGCTGCAGTGACAGGCCTTTTTCGCCCTCGGCCAGCACCGATTTTAACAGCTCGATCGGGCCATGCACCATCTGTTCGCGGTCTTTGCGGATCAGGCGGGCAGGGTCGCGGTAATGGCTGCGCGTGTCCTTGGACACTGCCGCCAAACGCCGCGCCTCGCCCGAGCGCAGCACAGCGCCGTCCAGCGTGCGCAATTCCTCGACACCGCGCAGCACGCGCGACAGACGGATGCCGTGATCTTGGGTGATGCGGCCAGTCCAGCCTTTTTCATATTCGGCAGCGATCAAGTTCAGACGCTTGGCCACAGTATCGGCGACGCCCTGCAAATCTCCACCCAGGCTTTCGGCGTCAAAGGCACCAGCAAGCGCTGCCTGTTCCAGAATGCCGCGCGGATAATGCGTGGGGAAAGCATCCAGAATGCGGCGGAACTGCCGCGCGCCTTCCACCACCCGCGCCAGATCGGCGCCGGCGATTTCCTCACCCGTTGGCAGCCGCAGAACCGCACCGTCCACGCCCATTTCGATCAGGTAATCTTCCAAGGCAGCCTGGTCCTTCAGGTAAACCTCGGACTTGCCACGCGCGACCTTATAAAGCGGCGGCTGCGCGATATAAAGAAAGCCTGCCTCGATCAGCTGCGGCATTTGCCGGAAGAAGAA
>JALRIN010000055.1 GCA_023255415.1 Cypionkella sp.
TATAGCCGTAGATCGCATCGGCATTCACCTCTGGCACGATCAAAGGCACATCGGCGTCATAGCGGTAAAGCGACGAGTTATCGATGACAACGCAGCCCGCAGCCGCAGCCTTGGGGGCGTAAATCTTGGTCGCATCCGACCCAACGGCGAACAAAGCAATGTCCCAGCCGGTGAAATCAAAACTGTCAAGATCCTTGGTCTTCAAGGTCTTATCGCCAAAGCTGATCTCAGTGCCCAGCGATTTTCGTGACGCCAAAGCGACGATTTCATCAACTGGGAACTCGCGCTCGGCGAGGATATTCAGCATTTCGCGGCCCACGTTGCCCGTGGCACCCGCGACGACGACCTTATAGCCCATCGGGGTTCTCCTATAATTGTCTTTGACCATCAAAGACGTGGCGCTGTTAGCGCAAGGCGCCGCCCGTGGAAAGCGGATTCGGTGCTCTGCCATCCGCAATCAGTCGGTGCGATCCTTTGACCACAGGTAGGCGGTCAGACCAAAAGCAACAAGGCCCGCATAGGCCAACATGACGCCGATATAGGGAACATTCGGCGGCGCAGGGGTCAGGGCGGCGTGCAGATGCCCGGTCGCATATTGCATCACCCCGGTGGTGCCGATGCCAAACAGGTTAATCAGCGTCACGCCCCGCCCGGTCAGATGCGGCGGCAAAAACGCCCGCCCATGCGCCATGACCATCGGAAACGAGGCACCAAACAGCCCAATCGCGGGCAAAAGCAGCATCGGCTGTGTTTCAGGAAAGACGGCAATGGTAAGCAAACAGGCCAAGACAATGGCATTTCCGCCAAAAATCAGCCCTTTACGGGTGCCAAAAATCCGCTCGAGCGGACCATAGGCGAAATTGCCCGCAACCATCGCCAAGCCCATAACCAAAGTCACCCGGCCAATCTCTGCGCGATCTGCGTCGAAGACATCGCTTAGATAGGGCCCGGCCCAAAGCCCGCGCAGACCCGCAGCCGGCGCATAGCAAGCCGCCATCATCAGAAAAATCGGCCAAAGCGCTGGCATCCCCAACAGATCCAACACCGAGCCTTTGTGCCCGGTTTGGCTGCGCGCGGGGTCGCGCACAAAGACCAGCACCGCTAGGGCGGTCAGCAGGGTCAGCGCCGCCAAAACCCAGATCGTGCCGCGCCAGCCCAACAGATCGACCGCCGCCGACAAAGGCAACGAGGCCGCGATATTGCCCAGCGAGCCGATGCCGATCACCATCCCCGCCAAAGTGCCAAAAGCGCTTGGTGGATACAGCCGCGCAAACAGGAAATAGGCCGCCATCAGCACCGGCGCACAGCCCGCCCCGATCAGCACCATCGCGTAGATAATTGCATTTGGCCCGGTGGCCGAGGCAAAAATCGCCGCCCCCACCGCTCCCACAACCAACAGCCCCGAGGTAGTGAGCCTTGGCCCAATCCGGTCCAGCGCTGCCCCCACCGGCAGCTGCATCAGCGCAAAGGCCAAGAACCAATAGCCCGAAGCCGTCGCCAAAATCTCGGGCGTTGCCCCCAGATCGCTGGCCAACACCGGGCTCAGCACCGCCAAAAAGGCGCGGTAGAATTGGCTTAAAACATAGCCCGCGATCAGGGCAATCAATCCGGCCCTCATGCAGCTTGCCCCATCAGTGGCTTTTCGCGGATTGGCAGATGCACCAGCGCCGAAAACGCACCAACGCCAACGCCAATCCACCAAACCGTGGTATAGCCACCGGTCAGGTCATAAAGCTTGCCGCCCAGCCAAACGCCGAAAAAGCTGCCGATCTGGTGGCTTAGAAACACAAAGCCGTAAAGCGTGCCCATATAGCGCAGCCCGTAGATATGCGCGACCAGACCCGAGGTCAGCGGCACCGTCGCCAGCCACAAAGCCCCCATGCTTAGCGAAAACGCCAGCACGGTAAACGGCGTCATCGGCAGCAGAATAAAGGTCGCAGCAATCACCGTGCGCGCGGTGTAAATGCCTGCCAGCAGGTATTTCTTGGAATAGCGTTTGCCCAACCAACCCGCGAAGATGCTGCCGCCAATATTGGCCAAACCAATCACCGAAATCGCAATCGCCCCCAGCGCCGAGGTCGAGGTGACGCCAATCCCCGCAAGCAAGCCATTGGCCGAAATCGGGCCGCATTTTTCCGTCACAAAGGCAGGAAAATGCGCCGTCAGAAACGCGAGCTGATAGCCGCAAGAGAAAAAGCCCAGAAAAATCATCGTGTAAGACGGGTCTTTGAAGGCGCGCTTCAGCACGGTGCCCAGCGATTCCTCAAGCTCTTGCTTGCTGGCCACGCTTGGGCTGCGCAGAAATGGCAGGGCGGCAAGCGCGGCAATAATCACCACCGCAAAGATCAAGAATGTGGTTTGCCATGGGTAAAACGCCAGCAGCCCCTCGGCCACAGGCGCGCCGAACACTTGGCCCGCCGAACCCGCCGCCGTCGCAATGCCCAGCGCAAGGCTGCGGTTCTCGGCACTCGCAGCACGCCCAACGATCGCCAGAATAACCCCAAAGCCGGTGCCCGCGATGCCAAAACCCACCAGGATTTCCAACAGCTGCATCTGCGCCGGCGTATGGGCAAAGGCAGTCAGCGCCAGACCAGCGGCATAAAGAACCGCCCCCGCAATAATGGCGCGGCGATCCCCCAACCGCTCGGCAATCGCGCCAAAAATCGGCTGACCAAAGCCCCAAGCAAGGTTCTGAATGGCAATCGCAAGCGAGAAATCTGAACGGGCCCAGTTAAACTCGGTCGCGATCGGGATCTGGAACACGCCAAAGCTTGCACGAATGGCAAAGTTGAACATCAAGATCACACAGCCGGCGATCAAAACCGGGGTGAAAATCGCGACTTTTTGGATAGATGTCATGGCAAGCTCCTGCAACGCGACAGGGTTAGCGGAAGCCTTGACCCGCACAAAGCGCTAAATTGTGTCTGTTACAAACGAAGCCCCTTTGCAGCGCGCCCAAAGCGCTTTAAATTCGCGAAAACAGCTTTGGAGCGGGTGATGACAGAATGGTGGCGCGGGTCAGTGACCTATCAGATTTATCCCCGCTCGTTTCAGGACGATAACGGCGATGGCGTCGGCGATTTGGCGGGCATCACCCGCAGGCTTGACCATATCGCGGCCTTGGGCTGCGATGCGATTTGGCTTTCGCCGTTCTTTACCTCGCCGATGTTGGATATGGGCTATGATGTTGCCGATTACACCGATGTTGATCCGGTCTTTGGCACTTTGGCGGATTTCGACGCGCTGATCGCGCGGGCTCATGACCTGGGGCTGAAGGTGATCATTGATCAGGTGATGAACCATTCGTCCGACAAGCACCCCTTCTTTGAACAAAGCCGCAAAGATCGCACGAACGATAAGGCCGATTGGTATATCTGGGCTGATCCGCGTCATGACGGCACGCCGCCCAACAACTGGCTGTCGATCTTTGGCGGCCCGGCTTGGCAATGGGATGCGCGGCGCAAGCAATATTACATGCACAGCTTTTTGGCCGAGCAGCCCGAGTTCAACTTTCGCAATCCGGCAGTGCTTGACTATATGGAAAGCGTGCTGCGGTTCTGGTTGGATCGCGGCGTCGATGGCTTTCGCTTTGATACCGTGAACTTTTTCTACAAAGACGGCATGTTGCGCGACGATCCCGCCGATTTCCGCAACAAGACCGAAGCCCCCGGCAACCCCTATGAAATGCAGTATCACCTGTTTTCCAAGAACCAACCCGAGAACCTGCCGTGGCTGGAACGCATCCGTGCCGTGCTAGACAGCTATGACGATCGCACCTCGGTGGGCGAAGTTGGGGAATCGCATCACGGCATTCAGATCATGGGGCAATATACCGCGCCGGGGCGCCTGCATCAGTGCTATTCCTTCGAGATGTTTGGCACCGACTATTCGGCAGGTCTGTTCCGCCGCAAGATCGAAGAGTTCTTCACCGGCGCGCCAGATGGCTGGCCGATGTGGGCGTTTTCAAACCACGATGTGGTGCGGCAAACCTCGCGTTGGGCGAAATATGGCATCAGCAACGATGCTTTGGCAGCCCAAGCCGGGGCCTTGTTGCTGTCATTCCAAGGCTCGATTTGCCTTTGGCAGGGCGAAGAACTGGGCCAGACCGACACGGCTTTGACGCTGGACGAGCTGACCGATCCGCAGGGCATTACCTTTTGGCCCGAACCCATAGGCCGCGACAACACCCGCACGCCGATGGTTTGGGACAGCTCGGCGCAGGGCGGGTTCAGCAGTGGCACGCCTTGGCTGCCAGTGAAAGCGCCGCAGCTTGCGCGCAATGTGGCGGCACAGGCGGGCGTTGCGGGTTCGGTGCTGGAAAGCTATCGCGCGATGCTGGCGTTTCGGCGGCAAAGCGAGGCCCTGCGCAGCGGCGCGACGCGGTTTTTTGATCTGCCAGAACCGATCTTGGCCTTTGCACGTGGCGAAGATCTGCTCTGCATTTTTAACCTTTCGCCAAAGGCGCTGGAAATCAGCGCTATGGGTTTGGGCGCAGCCATTGGTCCCTCGGCGGGGGTGGTGCATTCGGGCGGCAAGCTGCAGCTTGGCCCGAATGCCTATGGTTTCTTTACCGGCGCAAGCAGCGCTGTCTTAGGATAGTTTTTGCCAAAGAACACCGGCGGCAGGAATGATCTTGCCGCCCCACTCGACCTCTACCGGATTGTAATTGAAAAAGAACTGATGCGTTTCGGTATCGCGACGGCGCAGCCCCTCGGGCAGAGGATCGGTGTCGATGCCCGCCTTATGACACAGCTGCTGCAAGATCCGTGACAGCGCAGTCTCATCCGGCCAACCGGCCAAATACTGCAGCCCCTGTGCCGCTATCAGCGCCGGCCAGCCATCGGTTGTGGTTTCCAGCACCTGCGCCGAGGTCTCGATCTTTTCGCGCCAATGCAGGAAATTGCCGCCAAGGGTTAACGGCACCGGCACATCTGGCGGCAGGCTTTCCACCCGCGCCACAGTCGCCTTTAGATGCGGCAGATTGGGCGGCAGCGGCAGCGGAATCGCGAAATCTGCGGTCTTGGAATTGCTGCGCGGGCCAATAAGGCTTTGGCCCTGATGCATCGCCAAAGCCGCCAGCAGGGGCTGCGACATCGTCGCGACGCCAGGGGCCAGCACGATCGGATAAGCCGACAGATCGGCGGTATCGGGCGGCAAAATATCAACATTCAGCCCCAGCCTGCGCAAACCCCTGTAGGTTTCAAACACTTGCCGGAAATAGCTGTAATCGCGGCCCTGCGGCTGCGTCTCCCATGCCCAGGCCGAGGCATAGTCAAACACCAGCCCCACTTGGGCGCGGGCGGTGCCGACATCGGGCATCTGCGCCAGTTCTTGGGCGACCTGCCCGGCTTCGTGATAGGCGGGGGCGGCGACGGAATCGGGCCGCAACATGCCCGCGTGCATCTGTTCTTGCGCAAAGGGTGCTTGACGCCAGCGGAAATAGCACACCGCCTCGGCGCCATGGGCAAAGGCCTCCCAAGCCCAAAGCCGCGCCATGCCGGGCAAGGGGTCGGGGTTCCACGGCGCCCAGTTCACGGGGCCCGGCTGCTGCTCCATCACCCACCAGCGGCCACGGCCAACGGCGCGATACAGGTCGTGATGAAAGGCCTGAAAATCAGGATCACCTTGGCGCACAAAGCGGTGCTTATGCGCGGGCGTCGCGGCCAGCCTGTCAGACAAAAACCCCAGCGGATAGGCATCCCAAGCGGCAATATCCAGATCGGCGCCCACATCAAAATGATCGAAATCGGTGATCTGGCCCATGTAGTTATGGCTGATCGGCGCTGCGCTGTGTTTGCGCAAAATCTCGACCTGCAGGCGGTTAAAGCTCGCGACCTCGTCACTGGCAAAGCGGCGATGCGCCATCACATGCGCGGGGTTTGCTTCGGTCACGGTCAGGTTTGGCAGCGCAATCTCGTCAAAGCTGGCATAATCCATCGACCAGAACACATTGCCCCAAGCACGATTAAGCGCCTGCGGTGATTGATATTTCTGCGCGCACCAGTCGCGAAAAGCCTGACTAGCCGCCTGCGAATACGACAGCACCGTGTCATGGCAGGCATATTCGTTATCGGTCTGCCAAGCCGCAACATAGCGGTTCTTGCCATAGCGTTCGGCCATGGCGGTGACGATGCGCGCGCATTCCACACGATAGGGGCGGTGGCTAAAGCAATAGTGTCGGCGCGAGCCAAAGCCGCGCGGTTTGCCGTCACGGTCCAGCGCGATCATATCAGGATATTTGCTTAGCATCCAACGCGGCGGCGTCGCGGTCGGCGTGCCCAGCACCACCTTCAGCCCCGCAGCCCCCAGCACGTCAATCGCGCGGTCCAGCCAGCCCCAATCATAGCTTCCCTCGACGGGTTCCATCAGCCCCCAGGCAAATTCACCAATCCGCACCCAAGTCAGCCCAAGTGCCGCCATCCGCGCGGTATCTTCGGCCCATTGTGTTTCGGGCCAATGTTCGGGGTAATAGCAGACGCCAAGGCTTCGTTTCATAATATGACCTGATGTTCGGGTTGACCTAAAGCTATGGCATCACTGCAAAAAACCTTACCCGCGTCGGGATGCGTGGCAAGCTGATCTGGCGACATGCCCTGGCGCGCGGTGGTGCAAAACAACCGTTCACCTGCAAAAGCGGGGCAAGAGCTGTGCGGCGCGCCGATCGCAACCGCGCGCAAAAAGCCACCATCGGGGCCATAGGCCGCCACCCGCCCCGCGCCCCATTGCGCCAGCCACAACACCCCTGCCGCATCGACAACCGCGCCGTCTGGATGCAGCCCTTCTGCGCGCAGATCCAAAAACACCTCGGGCGCAGCCCTGGGCCAGCCATCGACATCCAGCGCGACCTTCATCACACAACCGGTCACCGTATCGCAGAAATGCGCAAAATTGCCCTGCGGCGGAAAGCAGATCGCATTTGGAATCGTCAGATCGGCGTAAATCTGGCGGACCTCCCCACGATAATAGCGGTAGATCGCGCCCTGCCCCGGCTGGGCTTGCTTGCCCATAGTGCCGAACCAAAACCCGCCAAAAGGATCGGCACGACCATCGTTTGACCTTGTGTCTGGGCGGTCTGCCTCGACCGCGCGATAGGGTGTCAGCACGCCGGTTTCGATATCAAACAGCGACAGCCCGTCTTCGCCTGCGATCAGCAAACGGTCATGGTCGATCCAGCCTGCAGCCGACACCATCTGAGCAAAGCCCCAGTCACGCGGGCCGCTGGCATCAACCGACATCAGCTTGCGGTTCAGAATATCAAACCAAAACAACTGTTTGCGCAGAGGATGCCACAAAGGGCCTTCGCCCAGATCGCAGGGGCGGGCATCAAAGATCATAGCGCTGCATCATAGGCTGCGACGATTGCGCGGGCGCGGCTGGCAACCTCGTCTGCCGTCAGGCCGGGGGTGTAAAGCGCGGTGCCGATGCCAAAGCCAGTGGCGCCGGCCTTGATCCATTCAGCAAAGTTGCTGGCCCCGGCACCGCCGACGGCAAAAACCTCACAAGTTTTTGGCAGCACGGCACGGATCGCCTTGACGCCCTCGGGGCCGATCAGCGTGGCGGGAAAGATCTTCAGCCCATCCGCGCCCGCTTGCAGGGCTGCGAAACAT
The DNA here is from genome assembly GCA_023255415.1 of Cypionkella sp. Lineage (GTDB taxonomy): Bacteria > Pseudomonadota > Alphaproteobacteria > Rhodobacterales > Rhodobacteraceae > Cypionkella. Next base: position 7,608 of record JALRIN010000055.1, read on the forward strand.
TCGGTTGGCGTCATCACCCCCGGCCAGCTTTGCAGGCCCGCGGCCTTGGTGGCGGCAATAACCGCGGGGTCGCAATTGGGCGAGACGATCAGCTTGCCACCCGCATTGGCGACATCAGCGACATTTTGCAGCGTCAGCACCGTGCCCGCCCCGATCAGCGCATGGCCACCAAAGGCCTGCGCCATGGCGGCAATCGTCACCAAAGGATCGGGCGAGTTCAGCGGCACCTCGATGCGGTCGATGCCCGCATCAATCAGCGCCTCGCAAATCGGCAGGGCTTCGGCGGTGGTGATGCCGCGAAGAATGGCAATCAAAGGGCGGGACAAAGGGCGGGACATGGATCAGACCTTTACAAAAGACCACGCGCAAGCGCGAGGCCAGAGAGGGTGCAAGCGGTGGCATCAAGGGTTTCAGGCTGCAAGCCTTGGGCGGCCAGCGCACGGGCATAGGGGCTGCAAAGCTGGGGCGCGCCGATCAGAACCACCCGCTGGCCCAGCCAATAGGGTTTCGCCGCCGCAAGTTCGATGCCGATCAACAGGCCAGACAGCCGCGCAAAGGCAAGCTCTGGCGACAGGTTTTCCAGCAAACTTTCGGCGCGCAGGCTGAACAACCGCGCGGCAATCTTTTCGGGCCGCGACAGCGCTTGCGACAGCGCCGCGTCAAAGGCGGCATCGTTCCAGCCCTCGGCGATGCCGTGGCGCAGAACCGAATGTTGCCGCAGCAGCGCAAAGATCTCGCCGGTCATAAAGCTTTGAAAACTTACCACTTCGCCAGCCGATACATGCACCCATTTGCTATGGGTGCCAGGCAGACACAGGATGCCGTCAAAATCGCGCAGCAGGGTCAACGCCCCGGCAATCTGGGTTTCTTCGCCGCGCATCACATCGGCAGGCGCGGTTTGCTTTAGCCCCGATACCAGACGCACACGCAGACGCGGGTCTTGGGTTGGCACCGCAATCAACTGCCCCGCGGCCACCGGCGCGCAGGGCACCGCGCGATAGGGGGCCTCAAACCAGCCTTGCCGCGCGCCGACCATGCCGCAGGCAATCACCGGCATCGCCGCCGCGCCCAGCCAAGGCGCAATCAGGCCCAGCAGCGCAGGTTCAAAATCGGCAGGGGCAAGCTGGCCCATGCCCAGCGCAGCGCTGGTCTCGGCCTGCACGCCATCAGGCCCCATCGCCCAAGCCCGCAGGTTCGATGTGCCCCAATCAACAGCGATCCAGTCCGGTTTCATCACAGTGCAGCTTCCAGCCTTATTGCCGCCCAAGGGGCCATGGTTTCGCCCGCGACGCAAGCAGATTGGCGCTAAACTCTGCCGCCGTCTTCGTCTGCAAACCGCTTTTCACCGCGCGCTCGTGCCAGATCCAACTGCCGCTGACGCTCGCGAAAGCGATCACGGTCCGATTGCGAATATTCGCCAACGCACTGTGGGCAGCAGGCGCCACGCTCGTAAGTCGGATGTTGCTTATCCGCCGCCGAGATTGGTCTGCGGCAAGCGTGGCAGCTGTCGTAATCGCCCGGCACCAGCCCGTGGCCCACCGAAACGCGGCCATCAAAGACATAGCATTCGCCCTGCCATTTTGACGCCTCGGCCGGCACCTCTTCCAGATATTTCAGAATGCCGCCCTTCAGGTGGTAGACCTCGTTCACCCCCTGCCCCAACAAAAAGTTGGTGGATTTTTCGCAGCGAATGCCGCCGGTGCAAAACATCGCCACCCGCTTGCCGCGAAAGGCCTCGCGGTTGTCTTCCCACCATTTGGGAAACTCGCGAAAGGTTCGGATGTCAGGATCAACCGCGCCTTCAAAGGTGCCGATGCCCACCTCGTAATCGTTGCGGGTGTCGATCAAGACCACATCGGGCTGATTGATCAGATCGTTCCAATCGCTGGGCGCAACATAGGACCCCACGCGCGCGATCGGGTCAACATTGGGCTGGCCCATGGTGACGATTTCGCGCTTAAGCTTGACCTTCATGCGACTAAAGGGCGGCGTTTCGGCAAAGGATTCCTTATGCTCTAGCGCCGCACAGCCGGGCAGGCTGCGCAGGTGCAAAAGCACCGCGTCAATGCCGTCGCGGCTGCCCGCGATGGTGCCATTCACCCCTTCTTGCGCCATCAAAAGCGAGCCTTTGACGCCATGCTGCGCGCAAAGCGCCATCAGCGGCGGGCGCAGCGCGTCGGGGTCGTCAAAGCGGGTAAAGTGATAAAGGGCGGCGACGATGATCATGGCATATCTTTACTGCGCAGCAGCGCTTGGGGCAAGTTACGGAAGAAAGGCGGCATCTTCGGCAGCATAGTCGAAGGCGTCATAGCCATAGGCCGCAAAGGCGGGGAAATCAATTTCCCAAGTTGCCACCCGGCTGGCAAGCCAGGCGGTATAGTCGGGCATCAGGCTTTCATAGCTTGGCCCACCGTCCCATCCCAAGCCCCTTGCCCGCGCGGTAGACAGCCGCACCGGGTGTTCGCAGCTGAACGGGGTGTAGCCCACCTGCCACTCGGCTTCGGGCAGATCATCGGCGGAAATCAGCTCGGCTTGGTGGCCCATCGCCTCGAACACCGCATGGCCGATCTGCGCCACGGTCAGCGGTTGCGGGTCTGCCACGTTGAACAGCCCGCAATGCCCGCCTTGAAAGCAAAACGCCGCGAGCGAAGCGATGCCTGCAGCCGAGCTGGTGTGAAACACATTGCGGCCCTGATCCACCAAGGGCACGCGGGCGCGGCCATCCAAAGCGCGTTTGACAAACCACCACTCGCGCGGGTGGCGCGCGCCGATGCCGTAGATCGCCCCTGCCCGCAGGATCGTGGTTTTGCTCTGCAGCATCGCCAGTTCCATCGCGACCTTGCCCGAGGAATAGCCGTCACCTGCCGCCACCGTCATCTGTGCTTCGGTGATCAGGCGCGGAAAGCGTGGAAATCCGGTCTCGCCCGAGGATTCAAAGCTGCGGCCCTGCGCATCGGCATAGACCGAAGCGGTCGAGATCACGCAAAACTGCCCGACATCGCTGGCGGCTTGCAGCAGATCTGCGGCCTCGGTGGCATCCATCGCCATAGGGTCAAACACCGCGTCATAACCGCCGCCAGCCTGAATGGTGGCCGCGCGCGAAGCCGCCATCGGCACGGCGCGGGCAAAGGGTGCCAGCGCATCCGGCAGATCGCGGTCCGCACGGATGACCGCATCCACCTGCCAGCCGCGTTCTGCCAGCAAAGGCACCAAAGCCCGCGCCATCTGCCCCGAGGCCCCAAAGACCAAAGCCTTGCTCATGCTTGCACTTTCCGTTGACCCGCTGCAGTGCGACCCTTACGCAATATCTGTGTAAGATTAAAGGAGATCGCCATGCGCGCAGCCGATGAAGCCCTGATCGTGATCGACGTTCAAAACGATTTCTGCCCCGATGGCGCTTTGGCCGTGGCCGAGGGCGATGCGATTATCCCGCAGATCAACGCGCTGATGCCCGATTTTGCCTGCGTGGTGCTGACGCAAGACTGGCATCCGGCCGATCACAGCTCTTTTGCCGATATGCACGCGGGGGCTGCGGCCTTTGGCCTGATCGAGATGCCCTATGGCCCACAGGTGCTTTGGCCGCGCCATTGCGTGCAGGGCAGCGCGGGCGCGGCCTTTCACCCCGATCTGCAAACCGATTCCGCACAGCTGACCCTGCGCAAAGGCTTTCGCAGCGGCATCGACAGCTATTCGGCGTTTTTTGAAAATGACCATGAAACCCCGACCGGACTCGACGGCTATCTGCGCGCGCGCGGCATCGCCAAACTGACGCTGGTTGGACTTGCCACCGATTTTTGCGTTGCCTATTCCGCGATGGATGCCGCCCGTTTGGGCTTTGAGGTCACGGTTCTGGCCAGCGCCTGCCGCGCGATTGACCTGAACGGATCTTTGGCCGCCAGCAAAGCCGCCTGCCTGAAGGCGGGCGTGATCTGGCAGGACTAACGCTTTGCCAACTTTGGCAGAGACGAGATCGTTTTGACCTTTACCCGCAGAATGCCGTAG
>JALRIN010000056.1 GCA_023255415.1 Cypionkella sp.
CTGCGCCGCATCGCCGCCCTGCGTCTGACCACCAACACCGGCGCCTCGGTGCCGCTGTCGACCGTGGCAGATATTGCCATCGGCGAAGGCCCATCGGTCGTGAAACGGCTGAACCGCAACCGCCAAGCCACCATTGGCGCCAGCCTGCCGGTGGGGGTCGCGCTTGGCACCGCCAAAACCCGATTGGCTGAAATTGTCGCCGGGCTGAACCTGCCTGCCGGTGTTACGGTGAAGGAATCCGCCGATGCCGAAGTGCAGACAGAACTGTTTTCAAGCTTTGCCAAGGCCATGATCCTTGGCGCAATGCTGGTGTTGACGGTGCTGATCTTGCTGTTCCAATCGGTGATCCAGCCCTTCACCATTTTGCTGTCGCTGCCCTTGGCAATTGGCGGGGTGGCCGCCGCGCTGATCTTGACCAATTCGGCGCTGTCGATGCCGGTGCTGATCGGCATCTTGATGCTGATGGGCATTGTCACCAAAAACGCGATCCTTTTGGTTGATTTCATCATCGAGATGCGCCGCCAGGGACAAGAGCGGCTCAAAGCGGTGATGGAGGCTGGCCACAAACGCGCGCAGCCCATTGTGATGACCTCGATTGCCATGTCAGCAGGCATGCTGCCTTCAGCACTTGGGGTTGGCGAAGGCGGGGCGTTCCGCGCGCCGATGGCCACGGCGGTGATCGGCGGGATTATAGTCTCGACCGTGCTCAGCCTGGTGGTGGTGCCCTCGTTCTATCTGATCATGGATGATCTGTCGAAATTGATCGCCTGGATGTTCAAAGGCATCGTCGGCACGAAAGAAACAGAAGAAGACACCCCAGACCCGCTGGAGTTGCAACGCCGGATTGAAGCGCTGGAAGGCCAGAACCCCTTGCAGGGTGTGGGCGCAAAACCGCGACAAGACATTGCCGCGCAATAGCCGCAAACAGGCGCGGGTCACGCGGGCATCGAGCCCGCCTGCCCCGCCTGCCGCCGCGTTTTGCCAGGCCTTGCCATGAAAAAAGGCGCCCCAAGGGGCGCCTTTTTACGATGGTCGAAAGATGCGCTTAGGCAGCCGAAGAGATGAACTTTACAGCATCGCCAAAGGTCTGGATGGTTTCTGCAGCGTCATCCGGGATCTCGATGCCGAATTCTTCTTCAAAAGCCATAACCAGTTCGACGGTATCCAGGCTGTCAGCACCAAGATCATCGATAAACGATGCGGTCTCGGTTACTTTTTCTGCTTCGACGCCCAAATGCTCGACGACGATCTTCTTCACACGATCAGCGATGTCGCTCATGTTATTTCCTCATACGTTTAGGGGAATTCCCCGGTCTTTACCCTGCCCCAAACACGGGGCGCTTTTCCCCGCAAAAGGCAGGGCACCGCGGCCGCAAGCGACCATCGGTGTATTCCAGCGCGCCTATAGCAAGCGCGCGCGCATTAGGCAAACTCTTTCAAAGCGGTTTTGCCAATTGCCGTTTCAAGCCATATGGCCGCCGCCATTGACGTGCAGCGTGCTGCCGGTGACATAGCCCGCCTCTTGCGAGGCAAGATAGAGCACGGCAGCCGCCACTTCTTGCGGTTGGCCCATCCGGCCTGCGGGCACGGCGGTCAGAATCTTGCCGCGCTGTTCGTCGGTCAGCTTCTCGGTCATCGCGGTTTCAATCAACCCAGGGGCGACGCAATTCACAGTGATGTTGCGGCTTGCGACCTCTTGCGCCAAGGATTTCGACATCGCCAAGACCCCAGCCTTGGCCGCAGAATAATTGCCCTGCCCCGGATTGCCCGAATGCCCAACAACCGAGGTCACATTGATAATCCGGCCCCAACGCGCCTTCATCATACCCCGCAAAACCCCGCGCGACAGTTTGAACACCGCCGTCAGATTGACATCGATCACCGCCTGCCATTCCTCGTCTGACATCCGCATGAACAGATTATCGCGGGTGATGCCGGCATTATTGACCAAGATATCAAGGCTGCCCATCGCCTCGATTGCGGCTTTGGGCAGATCATCGACCGCATTCAGATCGCTCAGGTTGCAAGGCACCACAAAAGCGCGCTCGCCCAATTCGCCCGCCAGTTGCTGCAGCGGTTCAACCCGCGTGCCCGACAGCGCCACCTTTGCCCCTGCAGCATAAAGCGCACGGGCGATTTCGCCACCTATGCCCCCCGAAGCGCCGGTGACCAGTGCGGTTTTACCTGTTAAATCAAACATATGTCTCCTTCCCAAGCCAGCCCTGACGACCAGCTCTATCGACTTTCGGTTTCAAAGCAACAAGGCCTAGCCCCGTGCCGCAATCACATCTTCTGGGGTGCCAATCGCGCGGGTGGTGGCGTCTTTGGCAATGCGTTTGATCATCCCCGACAAGGCCTTGCCTGCGCCGATTTCCCAAAACTCGGTCACGCCAGCCCCTTGCATCCACAACACAGATTCGCGCCAGCGCACCGACCCTGTCACCTGCGCCACCAAAAGCGCGCGGATGCGGTCGGCCTCGGTCACGGCCTCGGCGCGCACATTCACCACAATCGGCAAAGACGGGGTCGAAATCACCACGCCCGCCAAAGCTTCGGCCATCACCGCCGCTGCGGGCTGCATCAGGCTGCAATGGAACGGTGCGCTGACCGGCAACAACAGCGCGCGCTTGGCGCCCTTGGCTTTGGCAATCTCCAGCGCACGTTCCACCGCGCCGCGGTGGCCCGAAACCACCACTTGCGCCGGATCATTGTCATTGGCGGCCTGACAAACCTCGCCTTGGGCGGCTTCGGCGGCAACTTCGGTGGCCGCCGCAAAATCCAGCCCCAAAAGCGCTGCCATCGCCCCCACGCCCACAGGCACCGCCTCTTGCATGGCTTGACCGCGGATGCGCAACAGCCGCGCGGTATCATCCAATTGCAAAGCCCCGACGGCACAAAGCGCTGAATATTCGCCCAGCGAATGGCCTGCGACAAAATCTGCGGTGTCTTCCAGCCGCAAGCCTTCTGCTTCAAGCGCGCGCAGCGCTGCAATCGAGGTTGCCATCAAGGCAGGCTGGGCGTTTTTGGTCAGCGTCAGCTCTTCAATCTGACCCTCCCAAATCAAGGCCGACAGCTTTTCGCCCAAAGCCGCGTCCACCTCGTCAAACACCGCCTTTGCTGCCGGATAGGCCTCGGCCAAAGCCCGGCCCATGCCAATGGTCTGGGCTCCCTGCCCCGGAAATACGAATGCGCGGCTCATCTGGCCCTCCTGTCTGTTGTCCATGGCTTACCCTTTGATCGCATCTGGTGCAACGGGCGCGCAGAAAAACCAAAGATCCTTGACGCAAAGACCGATAAAACCCCTGCCTGCGGCCTTGCATCCTTGGCTGATCCGGCTATAAGGCTGCATCTTTCCACGAATTCCATGAAACGGCGTAGCCTCTCGTGGGCGGGCGGTGGAAAGTGTTGCCCGTCCTATGAAATACGCCACAACAGACAGATCGGAGCACACATGCCGCTTTACGAGCATGTTATGATTGCGCGTCAGGACTTGTCCAATGCGCAGGCTGAAAGCCTTATCGAACACTTCTCCACAGTTCTGACCGACAACGGCGGTAAAGTTGTCGAGCATGAATACTGGGGCGTCAAAACGATGGCCTATAAAATTAACAAGAACCGCAAAGGCCACTATGCCCTGCTGAAAACCGACGCACCGTCGGCTGCCGTGCAGGAAATGGAACGCCTGATGCGCCTGCATGATGATGTCATGCGCGTGCTGACGATCAAGGTTGACGCACATGTAGAGGGCCCTTCGGTCCAGATGCAAAAGCGCGACGACCGTGAGCGTGGCGAACGTTCCGAGGGTGGCTTTGGTGGCGGTGAACGTCGCGAGCGTCCTTCCTTCGGTGGCGATCGCCCTGACCGTGGCGAGCGTCCGTCCTTCGGCGGCGCACCGCGTCGTTGATCATCAGCCTCAGGAAAGGTTCATAAACCATGGCGAATAAACCGTTTTTCCGCCGCCGCAAGGTTTGCCCCTTCTCGGGCGACAATGCTCCGGCAATCGACTACAAAGACACGCGCCTTCTGCAGCGCTACGTTTCCGAACGTGGCAAGATCGTGCCGTCGCGTATCACCGCAGTTTCGGCCAAGAAACAACGCGAGCTGGCTCAGGCCATCAAGCGCGCCCGTTTCCTCGCCCTTCTGCCTTATGCAGTGAAGTGAGGATCTGACACATGCAAGTTATCCTTCTTCAGCGCGTGGCCAAGCTTGGCCAAATGGGCGAAGTCGTCAACGTCAAAGACGGCTATGCACGCAACTTCTTGTTGCCACAGGGCAAGGCGCTGCGCGCCAATGAGCAGAACGTGAAAGCGTTCGAGGTCAAAAAAGCTCAACTGGAAGCAACCAACCTCGAGACCCGCAAAGAGGCAGAAGCCCTTGGCGCGACGCTTGATGGTCAGGTCTATGTGATCATCCGTTCGGCTTCCGATTCGGGTGCTTTGTACGGCTCGGTTACCACCCGTGACGCAGCCGATGCTGCAACCGCTGGCGGCATCACCGTGAACCGCGCGCAGATCACCTTGGATCGTCCGATCAAAGAGCTGGGCCTGCACACGGTTTCCGCCGTTCTGCACCCAGAAGTCGTGGTGAAATTCAAGCTGAACATCGCGCGTTCGGTTGAAGAAGCCGAACTTCAGGCTTCGGGCAAATCGATCCAGGAACTTGCAGCCGAGGCAGAAGCCGAAGCTGATTTCGAGATCGCAAACCTCTTTGACGAAATGGGCGCTGCCCAAGGCGACGAAGACCTCGGCCGCGACTGATCGCAGCTTAAAACCAATAAGAACCGCGCGGGGGCAACCTCGCGCGGTTTTTTCATGCCTGTAAGCCCATGTTTCCGCCAAGGGCCGCGCGCAGAAATCCATCACGCCCATGTGAGCTTTCGTGACCGCACGGAACCGATCCAGCAGCGAAGGCCCCCCGTATCCCTGTTACCAAAACAAGTTTGGTATTCACACTTTCCTAAAGGGAGACGACACATGATCCGTAGAACCTTCATCGCGCTGACCGCCGCAGCATCTTTGATGGCGACCGCTTCTTACGCCGCCGACAAGGATATCGTTGATACCGCAATCGAGGCTGGAAACTTCACCACCCTCGTCGCCGCCGTTCAGGCTGCAGGGCTGGTCGACACGCTGAAAGGCGCCGGCCCCTTTACCGTCTTTGCCCCTACGGACGCAGCCTTTGCAGCCCTGCCCGCAGGCACGGTCGAAGACCTGCTCAAGCCTGAAAACAAAGACAAACTGGTTTCAATCCTGACCTATCACGTCGTCCCGGGCAAGGTGATGTCCTCGGCGCTGACCGAGGGCATGACCGCCGCAACCGTGCAAGGCGGCGAGGTGACCTTCACGCTTGAGGGTGGTGCAAAGATCAACGGTGCGCCGATCTCTGCTGCAGATATCGAGGCCAGCAATGGCGTCATCCACGTCATCGACGCGGTGATCCTGCCACCAATGTAAGCGGCGCTTTGGCCAAAACGTCACCGCGCAGGGGCAACTTTGCGCGGTTTTTTCATGGCCAAATTCACCCACCAGCCTGTCGCAAATCGAGCAGACCCCATGGGCTTTCCGCCGCAGCTTAAGGCTGATCAGAAGGGGCTACGATGACAGATATCACTCCAAAACTTCCGCTGCTGGCAGTGGCGCAAAACCTGCGCGCTATTGGCTTGCTTGTCACAGGCATCGCGCTGTTTTCGGTGCAGGATCTGATCCTGAAACTGCTGTCCGGCAATTATCCCTTATCCGAGGCGATGGTGTTTCGCAGCCTGACCGCCCTGCCGCTGATCTGGGTCTTGGTGCTGTTTGATGGCGGCAGCAAAACTCTGTTCACCCCCGGCATGATGCGGATGATCGGGCGCGGTTTTGTGGTCTTTGCGCCCTATACGCTTTATTATCTGGCGCTGGCGGCGCTGCCGATTGCCACAGTGGTGGCGCTGTTCTTTGCAGCCCCCTTGTTCATCACCCTGCTGTCGGTGCCGATGCTGGGCGAAAAGGTCGGCAAGCCGCGCTGGACCGCCGTGATCATCGGCTTTGGCGGCGTGGTTCTGATGGCGCGGCCGGGCACCGATCTGTTCGACTGGGCCGCCGTTTTGGCCGTGGCTGCCGCAAGCACCTATGCGCTGGCGATGATCTCGGCCCGCCAGCTTGGCCGCAGCGAAACCGCCTCGGCGATGGCGTTTTGGGGCAATGCTGTGTTTTTACTTTGTGCGACGCTGCTGTCTTTGATCTTTGGCGCGGGCCAGTTCGAGGGGGAAACCCACAAAAGCCTCGCCTTTCTGACGCGGGCATGGGTTACGCCCAGCCCACAGGATCTGGCGCTGATGTGCACCTGCGGCGTGATTGCGGCGATTGCGCTGACGCTGCTGACTCAAGCCTACCGGATGGGCGAGGCCAGCATTGTCGCCTCGTTTGAATATACCGCGATGATCTGGGGCGTGATTTTCGGCTGGATCTTCTTTGCCGATTGGCCGACCCACACTGGCTGGATCGGCATCAGTATCATCAGCGGCGCGGGGCTGTTTGTGCTCTGGCGTGAATACCGCGCCAAGCGGGCTTAGCCCAGCTTGCCAAAGCGCGCGCGCAATGCCTCGACATGGGCGGCAAGGGCTGGCACCTGCGCCCATTGCCGCAGCAAATCTGCCCAACGCAGCGGCACAAACACCACCGCATCGCCCGCCACCATACGCGCGAACTTGGCCAACTCTTTTTGGTGCTGGATCACCCGATCCGGGTTCACCGGCTTGCCCGAAGCCCAAGTCTTAGGCTCGGCATAAAGATAGACCAAGACCCCGCCCAAGGCGCGCTTTTCTGCGCGGGTCTGAATGCCATAAGCCTGCTTGATCATCCCCACTGCATCCATCGCGTCGAAATCAACCTTCCCCGACACCAGATCATCGCGCATCTTGGTATAGGCGCCCATGGTCTGGCGCCATTCAGGGCGATCAATCAGCTCGGAAAAACCCTGCACTTTAGCAGGCCGAAACGGCTCGTAGCGCTTGCTTTGAATGCCGATCAACGTAGTTGCAGTCTCGATCCCCACATCCAGCCAAGGCTGCCGCCCGCCCTTCCAAGGATAGCGCATTTCGGCCTCAAGCGTCACGGTCTCGGCCTGACCTGCAGGCACACCGGGCAAAGGCGGTAAAACCTGGGGGCGGTTCAGGAACCAGCCAAAGGCATTGGCCACCAAGGCCGCCGAGGATTCAGGGCTGTCAAATTTGCCCGTGCGGATTTCATGCCCCGGCGAGCGCTTCAAACACTCCAGAATCCCTTCAACGGGCAGATCGGGCAAAAACTCGGGCATGGGCGTGGTCCTTATCGGCAAAAGAAAAAGGGCCGCCTCGAAAGGCGGCCCCATCGCATGATCCGAAGATCTGATTACATTTCGTCCAAAGCTTCAACCAGCTTTTGCAGCTCTTCTTTGCTGACGTCCTTATCGGTCACTTTGGCCGAAGCCACGATGTGATCGACAACTTTGTCTTCAAAGATTGGAGCGCGCAGCTGCTGTTGCATTTGCGGGTTCTTTTGAATGAACTCGAAATACTGACGCTCTTGGCCCGGATACTGACGCGCCTGGGTCAGAACCGCTTGGGTCATCTCGGCATCGGTCACGGTCACTTCGGCTTTGCGACCCACTTCGGCCAAAACCAGACCCAAACGTACACGGCGCTCGGCCAAGGTCTTATGCTCTTCGGTGGTTTCTACTGCACCATGGTTGTGGTCGTGCACCTCTGGGTTTTCTTCATGCCACAGCTGGTGCGCGATTTGCGCAGCTTCTGCTTCCACCAAGGCTGGCGGCAGATCGAATTTCACCAAAGTGTCCAGCTGATCCAGCAAAGACCGCTTCATCACAGCACGGGCAGCACCCTTGTATTCTTCTTCCAGACGCGAAGCGATCTGGCCTTTCAGCGCTGCCAGATCTTCGGCACCGAATTTCTTGGCCAGCTCGTCGTCCAGCGCTGCAGCCACTGGCTTGCGCACGTCTTTGACGGTGCAAGCAAACACCGCTTCTTTGCCGGCAAGATGGGCTGCGCCGTATTCAGCTGGGAAGGTGACGGTAACAGAAACTTCTGCCCCGGCAGCCGCGCCAATCAGTTGATCTTCAAAGCCTGGGATGAAAGAATTCGAGCCCAGAACCAGCGGATAGTCTTCGCCAGCGCCACCTTCAAAAGCCACGCCGTCAACCGAACCCTTAAAGTCGATCACAACCTGATCGCCAGATTTGGAGACTTTGCCCTTGCCGCGCGTTTCAAAATTCTGTGCCGATTCTGCCAGATTTTTCAAAGCTTCTTCGACCGATGCCTCGTCGGCTTTGACCGACAAACGATCAAGTGCGATTTTGCTCGCGTCCAGCTCAGGAATTGGCGGCAGAGCTTCATAGCTCATCTCGACCACAACGTCCTGACCTTCTTTCCAGGTTTCGCCGTCAACCATTTTGACATCTGGCTGCAGCGCAGGACGATCACCGGTGGTGTCGAAATGCTGCTTCATCGCGCCGTCGATCGCATCTTGCATCGCATCGCCCATCAGGCGCTGACCAAACTGCTTTTTCAGGATAGCCAAAGGCACTTTTCCCTTACGGAAGCCTTTGATTTCGACCTCGGGCTGTGCCTCGAGCAGTTTTTCCTGAACTTTTGCTTCCAACTCGGCAGCGGTCACCGTGATGGTGTAGGCGCGCTTCAAGCCGTCTTTCAGGGTTTCGGTGACCTGCATATCTTCGTCCTTCTCATCAACCTATGGTGCGGGTAGAGGGACTTGAACCCCCACGCCTTACGGCGCCAGAACCTAAATCTGGTGCGTCTGCCAATTTCGCCATACCCGCATAACTCAACAAGACACTTGGCCCCTGCCCGAAAGCAGCAGCCTGCGCCCTGAAATCCGCGCCCTTCTAACAAAGCCTCGCGGGGGAAGCGAGAGGAAAAATTTATTTGCTAATTTGCAGGCTTTGCTGCGAAAAGCGCAGGCTTTGAATGCCGCTTGCAGGCCCAAAGCGCGGCGCAGCCGATTCTATTTGCCGCAGCCAGCAGCGCCGCCTGATGCGCGCCCAAGCCCAGTGCGGGCCCCAAGCACAGCGCGCTGATCCGAGCATCTGCCAAAATAGCCGCCAAATCCGCCGGCCCCGTCACCACGCGCAGCATCACCGCCTATAGGCGCGCAGCATTCTCGGCCAGCGCCGCCGCAGGGCACCCCAAACTCACCACCCGCGCAGCAAGCCGCGCGGCCCCGCCCTACCCAGCCCCACCAGCAGGCACCAAGGCAGCCCCATTGGAAAACTTATGCCCGCTGGCATCCTTACGCAGCGCTTTGACCATCGCAGGCCCTGCTTCAATCTGCATTGGCTGTATCTTTCGCCCCCTTCTCGCCCGGCTTGGCGTCGTAATTTTTCGGACTTTCCCGCAGCAGCTGCCAAAAATCACAGCAGTTGCGCCCGATTCCGTTCTTAATTCGCCGCAAATTCATGCAATTTGCACAAATTTTAAGCATATTGCTGATTTTCCGCATCGCCAAGCGCGACGGCTGCGCGCCACCAATTGAAGCTGCCCAGTGGAAATGATCACTAATCTCAAAGACGCAGAAATCTGGGGAGTCGGCCATGAAAAAAATCGAGGCGATCATCAAACCGTTCAAATTGGACGAGGTGAAAGAAGCCCTGCAAGAGGCCGGCGTTCAGGGTCTTTCTGTCACCGAAGTCAAAGGCTTTGGTCGTCAAAAGGGGCATACCGAGCTTTATCGCGGCGCGGAATATGTTGTCGATTTTCTGCCGAAAGTGAAAATTGAGGTGGTGCTGACCGACGATATGGTAGATGCCGCCATCGCCGCCATCATCTCTGCTGCGCGCACCGACAAGATTGGTGACGGCAAAATCTTCGTCTCGCATGTCGAGCAAGCCATCCGCATCCGCACCGGCGAAACCGGCGACGACGCGGTCTGATACGTCTACACCGGCGGGCTTTGTCCTGACCGCCACACCGAAACCCTAACGAAAGGCAGCATGATGAGCGCAGTTGCAAAAGCTCTGAAACTGATCAAAGACGAAGAGATCGAATATCTCGACATTCGTTTCACCGATCCAAAAGGCAAGCTCCAGCACGTGACGCTGGTGACAGATCTTGTGGACGAAGACTTCTTCGAAGAAGGCTTCATGTTCGACGGCTCCTCCATCGCTGGCTGGAAGTCGATCGATCAGTCCGACATGAAACTGATGCCCGATGCGTCCTCGGTCTATATGGATCCCTTCTACGCCGAGAAAACGCTTTGCGTGCATTGCGACGTGGTCGAGCCAGACACCGGCGAAGCCTATGATCGCTGCCCACGTCAGATCGCCAAAAAGGCCGAAGCCTACCTGAAATCTTCGGGTATCGGCGATGTTGCCTATTTTGGTCCCGAAGCTGAATTCTTCATCTTCGACGATGTGCGCTACTCGGTCACCCCACAAAAAGTGGCCTATCAGATCGACGCAGAAGCAGCCGCTTGGAACACCGATGCAGCCACCGAAGGCGGCAACTACGGCCACCGTGCGGGTCACAAGGGCGGCTATTTCCCTGTGAACCCAGTGGATGAAGCGCAAGACCTGCGCGGCGAGATGCTGTCGACCATGAAGCGCATTGGCATCAAGGTTGACAAGCATCACCACGAAGTGGCGACCTGCCAGCACGAACTGGGCATGATTTTTGGTGGTCTGGTCGAACAGGCTGACAACATCCAGAAATACAAATACGTGATCCACAACGTGGCCCACGCCTACGGCAAGACCGTCACCTTTATGCCAAAGCCTATGAAGGGCGATAATGGCTCGGGGATGCACGTCAATATGTCGATCTGGAAAGACGGCAAGCCTTTGTTCTCGGGCGACAAATACGCAGATCTGAGCCAAGAGGCGCTGTATTTCATCGGCGGTATCCTCAAGCACGCAAAAGCCTTGAACGCGCTGACCAACCCTTCGACCAATAGCTACAAGCGCCTGATCCCTGGGTTCGAGGCGCCTGTGCTGCGCGCCTATTCGGCCCGCAACCGCTCGGGCTGTGTGCGTATTCCGTGGACAGAATCG
>JALRIN010000057.1 GCA_023255415.1 Cypionkella sp.
CAAAAGGCCTATGTCGCCAATCTGTTCGCGCATGAAATGGGCTTTGGCATTGGACCTGCGGGCACCGGCAAGACCTATCTTGCCGTGGCGGTGGGGGTGACCATGATGATTTCAGGTGCGGTGGAAAAAATCATCCTGAGCCGACCCGCTGTCGAAGCGGGTGAGCGTTTGGGGTTTCTGCCCGGCGACATGAAGGAAAAGATCGACCCCTATATGCAGCCGCTTTACGACGCGCTGAATGATTTTTTGCCCGCCAAGCAGTTGCAAAAACTGATGGAAGACAAGCGGATCGAGATTGCGCCACTGGCCTTTATGCGCGGGCGGACGCTGTCGAATGCCTTTGTGGTGCTGGATGAGGCACAAAACGCCACCACCATGCAGATGAAAATGTTCTTGACCCGTTTGGGCGAAGGCTCGCGCATGGTGATCACCGGGGACCGCACGCAGGTGGATTTGCCGCGCGGCACGGCTTCGGGTCTGGCGGATGCCGAGCGGATCCTGGCGGGGGTTAAGGGGGTGTCGTTTAATTATTTCACCTCGAAAGACGTGGTGCGTCACCCCTTGGTGGCTCGGGTGATCGAGGCCTATGAGCGTGACGAGGCCAAGGGCTAGTGCTGGGATTTTTGGCAGGCGCAGGGGGGCTTTGCCCCCCAAACGGCCTGCGGCCGCCCCCCCAGGATATTTAGAGACAGATGAACGGGCTTGAGAAGTGTGCTGCGCCAACATAAGAGGCGGTATGGAGCCGTTTTTGGATATTGTGATCGAGGATGCGCGCTGGGAGGCTTTTGGGCTGGAGGCTTTGGCGCAGGCCGCTGTTATGGCGGCTTGTGGCGAAGTTGGGCTGGCGGTCGATGGCTTTAGCCTATGTCTGATGGGCTGCGATGACGCGCGGATTGCTGGCCTGAACGGCGATTTCCGCGGCAAGGCGGCGGCGACCAATGTGTTGAGTTGGCCCTCTGAAGAGCGCGGCGCCGAGCTTGGCTGCGTGCCAGAGCTGCCAGAGGCGGGCGCGGCAGACGACCCCGTGCATTTGGGCGATATTGCCATTGCCTATGAGACCTGTGCGGCAGAGGCGGCGGCGGCGGGCAAGCCGATGGCCGATCATGTGCAGCATTTGGTTGTTCATGGATTTTTACATTTGCTGGGCTATGATCACATCAACGACGCAGATGCCACGGTGATGGAAGCAACTGAGGTGCGGATACTTGCGCGCTTGGGGCTTTCTGACCCATATTAGCAAGGCCCTCTGTGCGGGGGCGGTTTTTGGAAAAAGGGCCGATGGGCAGTAGTAGTGACGGGTCTGGGGCTGCGCCGCGCGCGCAGCTTGGGACGGAGGAGGCAGAAGCCTCTCCACGCGGATTTTTCGGGCGGCTTTTAAGCGCCTTTCAGGCCAGCGACAGCGCTCAGGCCACGGCAGAGGCGGGTGGCGCAGAACCCAAGGGTGTGATGTTGCCGGGATTTGGCAATCTTCGCCGCCTGCGGGTCGATGACGTCGCCATTCCAAAGGTTGAGATTGCCGCCGTGCCTTTGGACATTGGCCGCGACGATTTGGTGGCAGCTTTTCGCGAGCACGGGTTTTCGCGTTTGCCGGTTTACAAAGGCACGCTGGATCACCCGCAGGGGCTGGTGCTGCTGAAGGATCTGGCTTTGCAGCATGGCTTTGGCGCGGGCGGGCGGTTTTCTTTGAAAAAGCTGCTGCGGCCTGTGCTGTTTGCACCGCCTTCGATGCCTGCCGCGATCTTGCTGCAAAAGATGCAGCGCGAGCGTGTGCATATGGCTTTGGTGATTGATGAATATGGCGGCGTTGATGGCTTGGTGACGATCGAGGATTTGATCGAGACCATTATCGGCCAGATTGAAGACGAGCATGACGAGGCTGAAGGCGCGCTTTGGAAAGAGGAAAAGCCCGGGGTTTACCTTGCGGCCTCGACAGTGCCCTTGGCGGAGTTTGAAGCGGCGATTGGGTTAACGCTGCGCAACAACGAGGACGACGAGGATATCGACACGCTGGGCGGTCTGGTGTTCTTGCGTACCGGCCGGGTGCCGGTGCGCGGCGAGATCGTACCGCATGAAACCGGGGCCGAATTCGAGGTCGTGGACGCCGATGCGCGCCGGATCAAGCGGTTGCGGGTGCGTCTGCCCGGTGCGGTGGTGCGGCCTGATCCTGCCGAAGTCGATGGCTGATATGACCTGGCGCTTGCGCGTGGCGGCGGCGGCTTTGGGGGCGCTTGCGGCTTTGGGTCAGGCGCCTTGGGGGCTTTGGGGTCCGAGCCTGGCCGCACTCGCGGGGCTGATTGCCCTTGTGGCGAAGGCGGGGCGGCGCGAGGCGGTCTGGCGGGCCTGGTTTGGGGGTGCGGGCTATTTTGGGCTGGCGCTGAACTGGCTGGTGCAGCCTTTCATGGTGGATGCGGCGCGCGATGGGTGGATGGCGCCCTTTGCGCTGGTGCTGATGGCCTTTGGTTTGGCGCTGTTTTGGGCGCTGGCGGCTTTGTTGCCCGCGCGCAATCGCGCTTTGGGATTTGCCCTTGCGCTGACGGCCGCCGAATTGGCGCGCGGCTATGTGCTGACGGGCTTTCCTTGGGCGCTGATTGGCCACATCTGGATTGACACCCCTGTGGCACAGCTTGCCGCTTGGGTCGGGCCTTCGGGCCTGACGCTGCTGACGCTTTTGCTGGCCTACGGGCTGACACGCGGGCGCGCGGCGGCAGGTGCGGCGGTAGGCTTGGGCCTTGCTTGGGGGCTGGGTCTGTGGGTTTTGGCGGCGCCGATGCCAGAGCCGCGGGCAATCACGCTGCGGCTGGTGCAGCCCGATGCCGCGCAACAGGCGAAATGGGACCCCGAACTGGCGCAGCAGTTCTTTGACAGATTGCTGGCCTATACAGCGGTGAAACCTGCGCCCGATCTGGTGATCTGGCCCGAAACCGCCCTGCCCTATCTGATCGAGCGTCACCCCGAGATTGCCCCGATCATCGCCGAGGCCGCAGGCGGAGCATCAGTCGCCTTTGGGTTGCAGCGGATGCAGGGCGAACAGGCGTGGAACGCCTTGCGGGTGATCGGGGCCGAGGGGCAGACGCTGGCAAATTACCACAAATTCCACCTTGTGCCTTTTGGCGAATATATCCCCTTTGGCGATGCGTTGTTCACTTGGGCCAATATCTCGGCCTTTGCCTCGGTGACGGGCAATGGCTATATGGCCGGGCCCGGGCCGCAGGTGATTGACCTTGGCGCTTTGGGCAAAATGCAGCCGCTGATCTGCTATGAGGCGGTGTTTCCGCAGGATTTGCGCGGCGCGGGGCGGGCGGATTGGCTGTTACAGATCACCAATGATGCCTGGTTCGGGGTCTGGAGCGGTCCGTTTCAGCATGCAGCCCAAGCGCGTTTGCGTGCCATCGAGCAGGGTCTGCCCTTGGTGCGGGTGGCAAATACCGGTGTGACGGCGGTTTATGATGCGCGCGGGCGGGTGACGGCAAGCCTGACTTTTGGCACCGCGAGCTATCTGGACGCCGCGCTGCCAAGCCCTTTAGCGGCCACAATTTACGCACAATTTGGCGAAATTCCTGTTTTAATGATGCTTGGCGGCCTGTTTGGGCTGCTGTATTCACGACGCAACACGGCTCGGGCTTGACCTTTGACAAGCTTTGGCGCAACGGAAAGCTTATTCCCGCACAACGGCTTCCTGGCGTGACGGGTTAACCCAATCGGAGCACGTCCCCATGACTCGTAAATCTTATATTTTCACCTCGGAATCTGTTTCCGAGGGCCATCCAGATAAACTTTGTGATCGCGTCTCAGACGCGGTGCTGGATGCATTTTTAACCCAAGAGGCCAATGCCCGCGTCGCTTGTGAAACCTTTGCGACCACCGGCCGGGTTGTGGTGGGCGGCGAGGTTGGGCTGGCCGATAAGGCTGCCACCACCCAGATGATGGAGCGGGTGGACGGCATCGTGCGCGATTGTGTGCGCGACATTGGCTATGAGCAGGACGAGTTTCATTGGAACACCCTGCAAGTGCAGAATTATTTGCACCCGCAATCAGCTCATATCGCCCAGGGCGTCGACCGTGATGGCGCTGGCGATCAGGGCATTATGTTTGGCTATGCCTGCCGCGAGACGCCCGAGCTGATGCCGGCGCCAATCCAATATTCGCATGCTATCCTGCGCCGTCTGGCAGAGGTGCGCAAATCTGGCCAAGAGCCAACGCTGCGGCCGGACGCCAAATCGCAGCTGTCCTTGCGCTATGAAGACGGTGTGCCGGTCGAGGTGACCTCGATCGTGCTTTCGACCCAGCATGCGCTGGAAAGCCAAAGCTCGGATGATATTCGCGCGATTGTTGAACCCTATATCCGCGAAGTGCTGCCCTCGGGCTGGATTTCGGAAAAAACCGAATGGTGGGTCAATCCGACCGGCACCTTTGTGATCGGCGGGCCAGATGGTGACGCGGGTCTGACCGGGCGCAAGATTATTGTCGACACCTATGGCGGGGCGGCGCCGCATGGCGGCGGCGCGTTCTCGGGCAAGGATCCGACCAAGGTTGACCGTTCGGCCGCCTATGCCGCGCGCTATCTGGCAAAGAATGTGGTCGCGGCAGGTCTGGCAGATCGCTGCACCCTGCAGGTGTCTTATGCAATTGGGGTGGCAAAGCCCTTGTCGATCTATGTCGATACCCATGGCACCGGCCGCGTTGAGGCCGAAGCGATTGAACGCGCGGTGGCGCAGTGCATGGATCTGACCCCGCGCGGCATCCGCGAGCATCTGGCGCTGACGCGTCCGATCTATGCCCGCACCGCCGCCTATGGCCACTTTGGCCGCGCGCCTGAGGCAGATGGCGGGTTTTCCTGGGAGAAAACCGATTTGGTCGAGGCGCTGAAAGCCGCGGTTTGATCGCAACGCAAGCGCGGCTGTGCCGGGCATCGAGCCCGGCTCAGCCGCTGCTGCCGCTGGCCCTTGGCCGGGCGGGGGTTGACGCTTTGGCCGCTGCAGGGCAAGAGATCGCAGTCCAAACCAGAGGCTTTCGCGATGTATGATCCAGTCGAGCGGCGCAATTTCTATGGCCGCATTCACGGCAAAACCCTGCGCGACAGCCAGAAAACCTATTTGGCCGAAGACCTTGAGGCTTTGAGCCTGAAAGGCGTGACGCGCGAGGACAATCCAGAGCGCAAGCCGATTGATCTGTCGCGCTTTGATGGCAAGCCGCTTTGGCTGGAAATCGGCTTTGGCGGCGGTGAGCATCTGGTGCATATGGCCGCGACCTATCCGCAGGTGGGGCTGATTGGCTGCGAGCCATTTGTGAACGGCATTGCCATGCTTTTGGGCAAAATTCGCGCAGCCGAGGTGCGCAATCTGGCGCTGCATCCCGGCGATGTGCGCGATTTGTTTGACGTTTTGCCCAATGCTTGTTTGGACAAGGCGTTTTTGAACTATCCCGACCCTTGGCCAAAAGCGCGGCACCATCGCCGCCGTTTTGTCACCCAAGGCTATCTGACAGCGCTTGCCCGGGTGATGAAGCCGCAGGCCGAGTTGCGCATTGCCACCGATATTGCCGATTACGTGCGCCAAAGCTTGGAGGAGGTGCCGCTGGCAGGATTTACCCTGCAAGATCAGGGTGATACTCCTTGGGCGGATTGGTTTTCGACCCGCTATGAGCAAAAGGCTTTGCGCGAGGGGCGCCCACCGCATTATCTGACCTATCTGCGCAAGGGCGGCATGGACGCGGTCTGAGGCGGGGCGATTGGCTTTGGGCCTTGCAGCCTCCGGCGGGGATATTTGCGCCAAGATGAAAGCCAAAGCCCCGCGATAGGGGCATAGACCGCGCGGATTGCTTGCGGTATCAGGGCAGCGAATTCTTGCAGGAGACCGATCATGTCTGCCCATGGCACCGCCCAACCGATGACCGCGCATAAATCTGGCCCTTTGAAGGGGACGGCCTTGGTGCCAGGCGATAAGTCGATCAGCCACCGGTCGTTGATTTTTGGCGCGATGGCTTTGGGCGAGACCCGCGTGACGGGGCTTTTGGAGGGCCAGGACGTTCTGGACACTGCCAAGGCAATGCAGGCCTTTGGGGCGACGGTGACGCGGCATGGGCAGGGCGATTGGTCAGTGCAGGGGGTGGGTGTTGGCGGCTTTCAGGAGCCTGCCGATGTGATTGACTGCGGCAATTCGGGCACGGGTGTGCGGTTGATCATGGGCACGATGGCGACTTCGGCGATGACGGTGACCTTTACCGGCGACGCGTCTTTGCGCAAGCGGCCGATGGGGCGGGTGACCGAGCCTTTGGCGCTGTTTGGCACCCAGGCTTATGGCCGCAAGGGTGGGCGCTTGCCGATGACGGTGGTGGGCGCGGCGCGGCCAAACCCGGTGCGCTATGCGCTGCCGGTGGCCTCGGCGCAGGTGAAATCGGCGATTTTATTGGCGGGGTTGAATTGCCCCGGTGAGACCGTGGTGATCGAGCGCGAGCCGACGCGGGATCATTCGGAGCGGATGTTGATTGGCTTTGGCGCCAAGCTGGAGGTGGAGCGCCGGGCGGAGGGGTCGGTGATTACGCTGCAGGGCCAGCCGCAGTTGCGCGCGCAAAGCGTGGCGGTGCCGCGCGATCCGTCTTCGGCGGCCTTTCCGGTTTGTGCGGCGCTGTTGGTGGAGGGATCAGACATCTTTGTGCCGGGGGTCAGCCAGAACCTGACGCGCAACGGGCTTTACATCACCTTGATGGAGATGGGGGCCGAGATTGAGTTTCAGAACCCACGCGAAGAGGGCGGCGAGCCTGTGGCCGATCTGCGGGTGCGGTTTTCGGGGAATATGCAGGGCATTGAGGTGCCGCCAGAGCGTGCGCCCTCGATGATCGACGAATATCCGATCCTGGCGGTGGTGGCGGCCTGTGCCTCTGGCAAGACCGTGATGCGCGGGGTGAAAGAGCTGCGCGTCAAGGAATCTGACCGCATTGACGCCATGGCGCGCGGGCTAGAGGCTTGTGGCGTGCAGATCGAGGAAGACGAAGACACGCTGATTGTGCATGGTATGGGCGCGGGCGGGGTTCCGGGTGGGGCGATTTGCGCCACCCATATCGACCACCGCATTGCGATGTCTTTCCTTGTGCTGGGGCTTGCGTCAAAGCAGCCGGTTTCGGTTGATGATGCCTCGCCGATTGCCACGTCTTTCCCGATTTTCACCGGGCTGATGACGCAGCTTGGCGCGACGCTGACGCAAGCTTAACCTGCTTTGACCTTGGCGGCGGCGGCGCGGGCCGTTAAGGCTGGGGCAAGACGCAATCGAAAAGGATGATCTGGGTGGGAACCTATTATATCGCCGTAGAGGCGCATGACCCAGAAGGTCAAAATTCTATGCCCGAGGGCGCCCTCTATGGCGGCGAGGCGCGGTTCTTTGTGCTGATGGCCGATGATCTGGGCGATGCTTTGATGGTTTTGTCCAATTCCATCGTGGTCAACGGGCTGCGCTTGGACCGGATTTTACACGCGGGCGATGTTGAGGCCTTTGACGATGAAATTCTGCCCTTTGAAGTGGATATCGACGAGATGGTCGAGGCTGCGCAATCGTCGGGCGAGATCTGTGTCTCGGAGCCGCATCCGTTTGAACCCGATGCCACCGATGGCACTGGCTCGGGTGTTTTTGCCTGCTGCATTGATGCCTGCGACCCCGAATGGGCCGATGAGGATGAGGGCGCCTATCTTGGCCATTACCAGCTGGCGGTGATGAAGGCGCAGACCGCCACCGAGGCCTTGCAGATGTTGGTGGCAGAGTTCGAGGCCGAGGGCATTATCCTGATCGCCCTTGAAGGGCTTGTTGATGCCGAAGCCTTCCCCTTTGACGGCTATGAGTTTGAATTTGAAGAAGAAGATGCTGTGGGCGATGTGCTGGACGATGGCGGCATGATCCTGTCGAACGCCTATGCCTATGGCCCGCAAGAACCGCAAAAGCTTGACAGCTAAAGGATCTGCGATGCGCTTTACCGTTGCCATTGACGGGCCAGCCGCTGCCGGAAAAGGCACGATCAGCCGTGCGGTGGCGGCCGAATTTGGCTTTGCGCATCTGGACACCGGGCTTTTGTATCGTGCGGTTGGCGCGATGGGCGGCGACCCTATTGCGGCGGCACAGGCCTTGCAGCCGCAGGATCTGGCGCGCGACGATCTGCGCAGCATGGCGGCGGGTCAGGCGGCAAGCCGCATCGCGGTGATCCCCGAGGTGCGCGCCGCCCTGCTGGCGTTTCAGCGTCGCTTTGCGCGCAGCGCGGGCGGTGCTGTGCTGGATGGTCGCGACATCGGCACAGTGATCTGCCCCGAGGCCGAGGTGAAGCTGTTTGTCACCGCCAGCCCAGAGGTGCGCGCGCATCGGCGTTGGCTTGAGGTTGGCGGCGATGCCGCACAGGTGCTGGCCGAGGTGATCGAGCGCGATGCGCGTGACATGGGCCGCGCCGATGCCCCGCTGCGGGCGGCAGATGCGGCTGTGATCATCGACACCTCTGCCCTAACCATTCCCGAGGCTATCGCCCGCGCGGTGGCGGTGGTCAAAGCCGCACGATGACGGCGCGGGGGAAGCGCGGGCTTTGGCAGCGACAAACCGCCACCAATGAATATTTCGATGCGTCCATAGGTTTGCGGCGCCTGATCCAAAGCTGACTTCTCTGGGTTGCCAAGGCGCTTTACTGGTCTTTCGCGCAAAACTTCCCGGATATTCAAGCCGATAGCTTTGATGACCGGCTGATGGCGATCTTTGCGGCGGCAGGGTTTGACGCCGCGAGCCTAGGGGTTTAACCGCGCATCAAAGGCCGCGCGGGCGCTGTCGATCTGCGAGAGATTTTCATAGGCCCAAAGCCCCATCACCCTAATCGGCGCAGCAAAAGACGCCCCAAGCGGCGTCAGCGCATAGTCCACCCGTGCAGGCAGTGTTTCAAAGACGCTGCGCTGCACCATGCCGTCGCGTTCCAGCTCGCGCAATGTCAGGCTGAGCATCCGCTGGCTGATGCCCAAATGGCGTTTTAGCTCGTTAAACCGCATCACCCCGACACCATCCAGCGCCAGAATGACCAGAACGCTCCAACTGTCGCCCACCCGCGCCAAAACTGACCGCACCTTGGTGCAGGCAATCGGGCAATCGCCAACGCTGTGATCTTTCATACCGCCTCGCTGAAACCGGTTACAGACTTGTGCCTTCTTGCGGTGGCCAGACTTCAAGCTATATCGCAGGTTACTATTGCATACCACCCTCCTCAATCTGAAAGACCCATAAGATGTTGAACGAAAAGCTGAACTGGCGTTACGCAACCAAAGCGATGGATCCTGCCAAGATCGTGCCGCGCGCCAAGCTGGATGCGATCTTGCAGGCGATCAACCTCGCGCCCACCTCCAGCGGTTTGCAGCCCTTTGAAGTGTTTGTCGTGACCAATGCCGAAATTCGCGCCAAAATCCGCGATGCGGCTTGGAACCAAGCCCAGATCACCGACAGCACCTATCTGTTGGTCTTTGCAGCTTGGGACAATTACACCGCAGAGCGTATCGACGCCGTGGTTAACCAAACTCATGTCGAGCGCGGCACGCCAATGGAAATGCTGAACGCCTATTACGACAACCTCAAGGCCAGCTATCTGCCGCGCGACGCAGAGGTGAACTATGCCCATGCCGCCCGCCAAGCCTATATCGCGCTGGGTGTCGGCCTGGTTGCGGCTGCTTTTGAAGAGGTGGACGCCACCCCGATGGAAGGCTTTAACCCTGACGCGGTTGACGAAATCCTTGGCCTGCGCGCCAAGGGCCTGCGCTCGGTCAGCCTGATGCCTTTGGGCTACCGCGCAGCCGAAGGCGATTGGTTGCAGGGTGCGAAAAAAGTCCGCAAGCCGATGTCCGAGCTTGTGACCGAAATCGTCTGATCTTAGGCAAAACGCCCCAGACAGCGGCCCTCTGCACAGGGGGCCGTTTGTCATTTGCGCGGACCAAGCATTGCTTGCAAACCACCAGCTTTCGCGTTAGGGACGCGCAAGATTGGGTCGGGCCTTGCCACGGCCCCGTTTTTAATTTCGAGCAAGACCGGCGGAGCCAACCGCATGGCCAGTGAAAAAGATGAAAAGGACCAAACTGCATGTCTATGAACGCTATGGAAGAATTTGAAGCCCTCTTGAAAGAGAGCTTCGAGATTGACACCCCCGAAGAGGGCACTGTTGTCAAAGGTAAGGTTATCGCGATTGAAGCGGGCCAAGCCATTATCGACGTCGGCTACAAGATGGAAGGCCGCATCGATCTTAAAGAATTTGCCAACCCAGGCGAGCTGCCAAACATCAACGTCGGCGACACCGTTGAAGTGTATCTGGACCGCGTTGAGAACGCACGTGGCGAAGCTCAGATCTCGCGCGAGAAAGCTCGCCGCGAAGAAGCTTGGGATCGTCTGGAAAAGGCCTATGCCTCCGAGACCCGCGTCGATGGCGCGATCTTTGGTCGTGTCAAAGGCGGCTTTACCGTGGATCTGGGCGGCGCTGTTGCCTTCCTTCCTGGCAGCCAAGTCGACGTGCGCCCTGTGCGCGACGCAGGCCCGCTGA
>JALRIN010000058.1 GCA_023255415.1 Cypionkella sp.
CACTGGCCCTGCCCCGCGCAAATAACCCTTCGATTCCCCCGTTAGAAACAGCCAAGCCCTCAGGTGCCCCTATGACCACGCCTCTTAATCTTGTTGCTGACATCGGCGGCACCAACACCCGGGTTGCGCTTGCCGATGGCAAGGCGGTGCGCCAAGACAGCATCCGGCGCTATGCCAATGCCGATTTCCCAAGCTTGGAGCCAGTGTTGCAACGCTATCTGGCCGAGGAAGCCATCGCGCGGGTCGAGGGGGCTTGTGTTGCCGCCGCAGGCCCGGTGCGCGACGGCGTGGCGGTGATGACCAATCTGGCCTGGACGATTGACGCCGCCCAACTGACCCGCGCCACCGGCGCCGCGCATACCGCGATTTTGAACGATCTGCAGGCGCAGGGCCATGCGCTCGGCCATATCGCCCCGCAGTTTCTGCGCCCGCTGATCGCAGGCCCGCAGCAAAGCGGGGCGGCTATGCTGGTGGTGGGTGTGGGCACCGGCATGAATGCGGCCCCGGTGCATAACACCGCTTGGGGGCGGGTGGTTGCGGCTTCGGAATGCGGCCATATCGCGATGCCTGTCCGCAATGAAACCGACTTTCGCCTGATGAAATTCATCGAAGGCCACGGTCCGCATGCGCATGGTTTTGCGGGGGTCGAAGACATTCTTGCAGGGCGCGGGCTGGAACGGCTGCACGCCTTTGTCACCCATGAGGCGGGGACGATGGAGGAACTGGGGGCGGCGCAGATCATGCAGGCCCTTGGCGCAGGTGATCCGCTGGCGCGGCAAACCGCGGCGCTTTATGTGCGGCTTTTGGGCAATGAGCTGGGCAATCTGGCGCTGATCCACCTGCCTTTTGGCGGGCTTTATCTGATCGGCGGCGTGGCGCGCGCCATGGTGCCCTATATGGCCGAGATGGGGCTGACCGAAGCCTTCCGCGATAAGGGGCGCTTTGGCGATTTCATGAAAGATTTCGCAGTCTTCGCGGTCGAAGATGACTACGCAGCCCTGACCGGCTGCGCCGCCTTCCTGACCAATGCGGCGGCAGCCTAGGCCAAAGGCTTTGGCAGGCGCTCGGTGATAAAGCTGAGCGCCACGCCCAAACCGTCTTGCGAAATGCCATGGCCCCCGCCCTGCATCACATGCGCAAAAACCTTGAAGCCATTGGCAACAAGCGTATTTCCTGCCGCCTGCATTTCGCCAAAAGGCACCACATCATCGCGATCACCGTGCATCAACAAGACTTCAGGTTTTACCGTCATCTCCATCGCCAAAGTATTGGGGCGCATCAGTTTTCCCGAAATCGCTACCAGCCCTGCGATGGTGTCAGACCGCCGGGGTGCGACATGCAGACCCATCATCGCGCCTTGACTAAACCCCACCAAAACCAGTTCAGAGGCCGAAACACCTTCGGCCTGTAAGGTGATGTCAATAAAAGCATTCAGATCATCGGCGGCTTGGTTCATCGCCACCGCGGATTGAACTTCACTCGAGCCATCAAAGCGCGGGATCGGGAACCACTGGCGGCCAAAGCCGCTGGCCGCACAGGCCTGCGGCGCGTCGGGGGCATAGAACACCGTATCGGGCAAATGCGGCCCCAAGACATCGGCAATCCCCAACAGATCGGCGCCATCGGCCCCGTAGCCATGCAAAAAGATCACCACCGAGCCAGCTTTGCCCGACACCGAAGCCTTGCGGCCAAATTTCAACGCTCTGCTCATAGAAATGACCCTGCCCCTAAATGCCGTCTCGCGATTTCACCACATGGTAATAGGCAAACAAACAGCGCGCCGCAACCGCGCGCCACGGGCTCCACGCCAGCGACATCTGGCGCAAGGCGGGTTCAGAAGGGCGCGCGGGCAGATCAAACAGATGCTTTGCCGCCTCTTGCAGCGCCAGATCATTGGGCGCAAACACATCCGCCCGCCCCAGCGCGAACATGGCATAGATCTCCGCCGTCCAGCGGCCAACGCCTTTGACCGCAACCAAAGTCTCGATCACCTGATCATCGGGCAAATCGCGCAGCGCATCAAAGTCCACCGCCGAATGTGCCAGCGCCAGCGCATAGCTGGCCTTTTGCCGGCTTAGCCCTGCCGCGCGCAGGTCGTCTTCGCCCGCAAGCGCCACCGCCGCGCGGCTGTTATAGCCCGCAGCCGCCATCCGCGCCCGAATGGCATTGGCCGAAGCCACCGAGACCTGCTGCGAGATGATCGCCTCCAACAGGGCGGAAAACCCATCAGGCTTGCGCCGCAGCGGCAGATCGCCGACCAAAGCCAAGGCGCGGGCAAAGCGCGGATCGTGCCCTGCCAGCCATGCCGCCCCCTCGGCCAGATCCGCAGGCCCTGTGATCAAACGCCCCACCATTGTTTCCCTCACAATAATTCGCTTGCAGCACGCCAAGCCGCATTCTACCGATACCGCATGATGACAGATCAAGACAGCCTCGCCCGTAGAAATGTTGCCGTTCTGGTGGCTGCCCAAGCAATCCTTGGTGCACAAATGCCAATGATTTTCACCTTTGGCGGGCTTGCGGGCCAGTCTTTGGCGACAAATGCCTGCTTTGCCACCCTGCCGATCTCGATGATCGTATTGGGGTCGATGCTGACGGCGACGCCGCTGTCAAGCCTTATGCAGCGCAAGGGGCGCCGCGTTGGCTTTGTGGTGGGGGCCTTGGGTGGCGCGCTTGGGGCTGCGATTTCGGCCTATGGTCTGCTGCAAAGCTCGTTCTTTTTCCTTTGTCTGGGGTCGCTGTTCACTGGCATTTATATGTCAGCGCAGGGCTTTTACCGCTTTGCCGCCGCGGATCGCGCCTCGGATGCGTTCCGGCCCAAGGCGATTTCCTATGTGATGGCGGGCGGGCTGTTGTCGGCGGTGATCGGCCCGCAGCTTGGCGCGGCCACAGTTGACGCAATGGTGGTGCCGTTTCTGGGCATTTACCTTGCGGTGGTGGTGCTTAACCTTTTGGGCATGATCATGTTTGTGTTTCTGGACATCCCGGTGCCGGATCGCAACACCTTTGCAGGCGTTGTGGCGCGCAGCAGGGTCGAGCTGATGAAGACCCCGCGTGTCGTCGTGGCGGTAATTGTGGCTGCGGTTTCTTATGCGCTGATGAATCTGGTGATGACCTCGACCCCGCTGGCGGTTGTGGGCTGCGGCTTTGGCAAGGGGGCTGCGGGGCATATTGTCACCAGCCATGTGCTGGCGATGTATGCGCCTTCGTTTATCACTGGCCATGTCATCGCGCGCTTTGGCGTCGAAAAGGTGATGGCGACGGGTCTGGTTATTCTGGCAGCGGCTGGCGCGGTGGCGATTGCGGGCGTCGATCTGATGAACTTTTATGCAGCGCTGATCTTGCTGGGCGTCGGATGGAACTTTGGCTTTATCGGCGCGACCACTATGTTGACAGGATCGGTGGCGCCTTCAGAGCGCGGCCGGATGCAGGGGCTGAACGATCTGATCGTCTTTGGCGGCGTCACCCTTGCCAGCCTGTCTTCGGGCGGCTTGATGAACTGCTCGGGCTCGTCTGTGCAGGCGGGTTGGTCGGCGGTGAATATGGCGATGCTGCCGTTTCTGGTCTTGGCCGGTGGCGCGCTGATATGGCTGGCGATGCGCCCCAAATCGGCATGATCCGCGCGGCCACCCTTGCCGATCTGCCGCAGCTGGTGGCGCTGATCACGGGGCTTGCCGCACATCACAGCGATGCGGCGACGGTGACACAAGCGACAGTTGCACGCGATGTTTTTGGCCCGCACCCCTGCCTGCAAATCCTGGTGGCCGAGGCTGCTGATGGCCTACAAGCCTATGCGGCCCTCACCCAGCTTGCCCGGCTGCAATGGGGCCAGCGCGGCATGGATCTGCATCATCTTTACGTCGCAGAAAACGCACGTGGCACGGGTCTGGGCACGCGGCTGATCCAAGCGGTCACCGATCTTGCGCGGGCGCAAGGCTGCAGCTATCTGACCGTCTCGGCACTTGCCAGCAACCCCCGCGCGCAAGACTTTTACACCAAGCGCGGCTTTCGCTCTGCCCCTGTCAGCGGCCAGCGCTTTGCCTTGGATCTGGGCTAAAGGCTACCAGCGCGCCCTTACCACCGCCCCGTCAGCGCGGCCCAGGTCAGCCGACCGCGCCGCGCAAATTCCGACAGCCCCATCGCGCCATCGGCCACCAGCCGCGGATCAGCCGCCACCTGCGCCAGCAAGGGCTCGGCCTGCCAGCCTGCCAGCATCGCAGGCCCCAGATCGCGCCGCAGTGCCTTTGCAAAGCGGATCTTTTCCAGCCCGGTCTGGGCCAGTGCTGCAATCGCAGCTGGGCGGCCATCGACCAAGGGCAGCTTGCCACGCGCCTCTAACTCTGGCACTGCGCGCAGAAAATTCGCCAGCCCCAAGCCCCAGCCATAGGCCCGCGCATAGGGTTCAGCCCGCAAGGGCGCCCCGCAAGCCTTGGCAGCAAGCCACATCAAAGCCCCTGCCGTCTCGTCCAGATAGCGATCAAAATGCGCCGCATCCTCAAAGCCGTCGGCGTAGATATCCCAGCGCCGCGCCGCAACCAAACGGTCAAACACCTCGACCGGAAGCTCTGCCTCAGCGATCAGCCCGTGCAATGGCCCCGCCACCTCATGCGCGCGCGCACGCGGTTCTGCCACCACATCGCGCCACCATTGCAACCGCATCTCGGCGATCATCGGCTCTTTGGTCACCCAAGGCGCGCGGGCGACCTCAAAGTTAAAGGCGTAAAGCACAAACAACCGCCCCCGCAGCGCCACAGGTGCCGCCATAACGGCAGCAAAGCGGTCAGGATCGCCACGCTCGACCAAGCCCGCACAGGCGGCAAAGCTCATAGCGGCTGGCCCACATCGCGGATCAGCTTCCAATTGATCGCATCCAGCAACGCCTCGAAACTGGCGTCAACGATATTGGCCGAGACCCCCACGGTTGACCAACCGCGCCCAGCACTGTCTTCGCTGTCGATGATCACGCGGGTGACAGCCTCGGTTCCGCCTTGGGTGATCCGCACCTTGAAATCCACCAGATGCAGATCGTCGATCACGCTCTGATAGGGGCCCAGATCCTTGGCCAAGGCCTTGGCCAAAGCGTTCACCGGCCCGCGATCGGTGCCGTTCTCGTCCATGCTTTCACTGACCGAAAGCATCTTCTTCTCGCCCACCTTCACCACCACCACGGCCTCCGACAGGCTGACCATGCGGTCGTATTTGTTCTTGCGCCGCTCCACCGTGACCCGGTAGCGCTTGACCTCAAAGAAATCCGGCATCAGCCCCAATTCGCGGCGCGCAAGCAGCTCAAAGCTTGCCTGCGCTCCGTCATAGGCATAGCCCTGATCCTCGCGCTCCTTGATCACTTCTAAAATCCGCCCCATGCGCGGATCTTTGGCCTCGACCGCAATCCCCGCCGCCGCCAGCCGCGCGCGCAGGTTTGATTGCCCGGCCTGATTAGACATCGGAATGATGCGCGCATTGCCAACACGCTCGGGGGCTATATGCTCATAGGTGCTGGGGTCTTTCATAATCGCACTAGCATGCAACCCCGCCTTATGGGCAAAGGCACTGGCGCCGACATAAGGCGCGCTGCGCAAAGGCACGCGGTTCAAAATATCATCCAAGCTGCGCGACAGGCGCAGCAGGCCTGCAAGACCGGCCTCACTGACTCCAATTTTCAACTGGCTCGCATAGGGCTCTTTCAACATCAAGGTCGGGATCAACGTCACCAGATTGGCATTGCCACAGCGCTCGCCCAAACCGTTCAAAGTGCCCTGCACCTGCCGCGCCCCCGCCTCGACCGCCGCCAGCGAATTGGCCACCGCATTGCCGGTGTCATCATGGCAATGGATGCCCAACCGGCTGCCTGCAATGCCACTGGCGATCACTTCAGCCACCACCCGCCCCACTTCCGAAGGCAAGGTGCCGCCGTTGGTATCGCACAGCACAATCCAACGCGCCCCAGCCTGATAGGCCGCCTGCAAACAAGCCAGCGCATAGCCAGGATTGGCGCGGTAGCCATCAAAGAAATGCTCGGCGTCAAACAAAGCCTCGCGCCCCTGCCCGACCACATGCGCAAAAGACGCCGCGATCGCCTCAAGGTTTTCCTCCAAGCTCACCCCAAGCGCCGTGGTGACGTGAAAATCGTGACATTTGCCAACCAAACAGACCGCCGGCGTGCCCGCATCCAGCACCGCCGCCAAAACATCATCATTCTGCGCCGACCGCCCCACCCGCTTGGTCATGCCAAAAGCCGTCATCGTCGCACGCCCTTGCGGCACCGACGTGAAAAACTCACTGTCGGTCGGATTGGCCCCCGGCCAACCGCCCTCGATATAATCCACCCCTAAACCATCCAGCGCAGCAGCAATCTGCAGTTTTTCCAAGGTGGAAAACTGCACCCCTTGCGTCTGCTGGCCATCGCGCAGGGTGGTGTCAAACAGATAAAGCCGCTCTTTCATCGCTTGGCCCTTTCATCTTGGGACAAATATCCTCGGGGGTTCGGGGGGGGGAACCCCCCGAGGTTTGCCAGATGCGCAAGGCTCACAGCACCCCCTCCAATTTCCCGGCATCAAAGCCCGCTCCTGCCACCAAATCAACGCCCGCCTTCGACATCCGCACCTCAACCCCCGCCGCCGTCAAAGCCGCCTTCATCGCGTCTAAGGCTGCGAAATCCTTGCTTTGTTGTGCCTGCGCGCGCAGCTCTGTCACCCGTGCAGCATAAGGGGCCAGATCGACGCTCGGCTGGCTCTGCGCAATCCACCCGCTCTGGCGCATCTGCAACAGCCCCAAAAGCACCGCTGTGCGCTTCAACACCCGCGCATCGCCACGCTTTGCCAGCTCCAGCAACTCCGTCAGCGCAGCCGAGGTGTTCAGATCGTTCTGCAAAGCCGCCAACACCTTCGGATCTGGCGCCAGGCTCATATCCAGCTCCACCTCGCCCACCGCCGCATAAAGCCCGTCCAGCGTCTTTTTCGCCTGCGCCGCCTTATCGGCGGTCCAATCCATTGGTTTGGAATAATGCGTGCCCAGATAGACCATGCGGATCACCTCGCCCGCATAGCCTTGGTCCAGCAAATCGCGCACAGTAAAGAAATTGCCCAAGGATTTGGACATCTTCTTGCCCTCGACCTGCAACATCTCATTATGCATCCATATCTTGGCGAAATCCGCCTCGGGATGCGCGCAGCAGCTTTGCGCGATCTCGTTTTCGTGGTGGGGAAATTGCAAATCCAAGCCGCCGCCGTGAATGTCAAACGACGCGCCCAACAATTCATAGCTCATTGCCGAGCATTCGATATGCCAACCCGGCCTGCCAAAGCCCCAGGGGCTGTCCCAGCCGGGCTCCGCCTCAGAGGAAGGTTTCCACAGCACGAAATCCATCGGGTCTTCTTTAAACGGCGCCACCTCGACCCGCGCGCCTGCGATCATATCATCGACCGAGCGACCAGACAGCGCGCCATAGTCTTTGTACGAACGTACACGAAACAGCGCATGGCCCTCTGCCGCGTAGGCATGGCTCTTGGCGATCAGGGTTTCGATCATCGCGATCATCGCGCCGATATATTCCGTCGCGCGCGGCTCCAACGTCGGTCGCAGCGCTCCCAAAGCATCCATATCGGCGTGATACCAACCGATGGTCTCTTCGGTGCGCTCGCGGATCAGCACCTCCAGGCTGCGCGGATCGCCTGCCTGTTGCCGCGCCAAGGCACTGGCGTTGATCTTGTCATCGACATCGGTGAAATTGCGCACATAAGTGACGTGGTTTTCGCCGTAGACGTGACGCAGCAGCCGATACAGCGTGTCAAACACCACCACCGGCCGACCATTGCCCAGATGCGCGCGGTCATAAACCGTGGGGCCGCAGACATAGATCCGCACGTTTTTGGCATCAATCGGGGTGAAGTCCTGTTTCACCCGCGTTTTGTTGTTGTGCAGTCTGATCATCGTCAAGCCTCGAAATTGGTCCAAACACGCCTGCGGCGCGGGTCTATCAGCTTGATCCTGTTAAGGGAAACAGATGATGGGCCCGCGTGACGCTTGTCAGCAGGGAATGCAGCAAATGCAAAGAAGGTCCATCGGTTTCATGCAGCCTGTGTAGCGCCAGAATCCAAGGTCGCCAAGCTTAATTTTCGCGCCAATGCCCCCCTTGTTTGCAGCGCCCCCGCGCGCCATGCTGGCGCAAAGGGAGCCTGCGATGAACCATGACGATCTGAACCATTGGTCAAAACGCGCCGCCGATTGGGCAAGCGACTATCACAGCAGCTTGCGCGACCGCCCCGTGCGTGCGCCGCTGAACCCCGGTGCAATCGCCCGCCAATTGCCGCCCCACCCCCCCGAGGCGGGCGAGCCGATGGAAACCATCTTTGCCGATTTTGCCGCCATCGTGCCCGAGGGCATGACCCATTGGCAGCACCCGCGCTTTTTCGCCTATTTTCCCGCCAATGCCTCGCCCGCCTCGATGTTGGCCGAGCAATTGGCCAATGCGATGGCCGCCCAAGGCATGTTGTGGCAAACCTCGCCTGCGGTGACCGAGATTGAACAGGTGATGATCCAATGGCTGCGCCAAGCGCTGGGCCTGCCCGAAGGCTTCACCGGCACCATCCACGATTCTGCCACCACCACCACGCTGTCGGCCATTTTGACGATGCGCGAACAGGCGACCGCCTTTGCAAGCAATATCAGCGGGTTGCAAGCAAGTCCTCGCCTGCGATTCTATGCCAGTGCGCAGACCCATTCTTCGGTCGACAAAGCCATAAGGGTTGCAGGCATTGGCCAAGATAATCTGATCAAGATCGAAACCGACGCACAGTTTTCGATGCGGCCAGCGGCGCTCAAGGCCGCGATTGATGCCGATCTGGCGGCGGGCTTTGTGCCTGCGGGCGTGATCCTTTGTGCTGGTGGCACATCGATTGGCGCTTTTGACCGCATCGGCGACTGCATCACGGTGGCCAAGCAGTTTGGCTTGCCGGTGAATGTAGATGCGGCTTGGGCGGGGTCTGCGATGATCTGCCCCGAGTATCGCGGGCTTTGGGCGGGGATCGAGGGCGCTGACTCCATCGTCTTTAACCCGCATAAATGGCTGGGCGTGCAGTTTGATTGCGCGGTGCAGTTTCTGCGCGATCCGACGCCGCAGGTGAAGACGCTTGGGCTGCGCCCCAGCTATCTGGAAACCGCCGGGCGCGAAGAGATCGTGAATTTCAACGAATGGACCGTGCCTTTGGGGCGGCGGTTTCGCGCGCTCAAGCTGTGGTTCACCCTGCGCGCCTATGGGCTAGAGGGGCTGCGCGCCCGCATCCGCAATCATGTCGCTTGGGCCGAAGAGGCCTGCGCCGATTTGGCCGCGATTGCGGGGGTGCAGATCACCAGCCAGCCCAGCCTGTCGCTGTTCAGCTTTGCACTGGAAACCCAAGCCAAGACCGAGGCGCTGCTGGCGCGGATCAACGACGATGGCCGGATCTATCTGACCCAAACCCTGCACGAGGGACGATATGTCATCCGCGTGCAGGTCGGGCAGTTTGATTGCACGCGTACGGACGTACAGATGATCGCAAAGGTGGTGGCCGAGCTGATGACCTAAGCCCGTTCGGCCAGCGCCATCCATTCTTCTTCGAAGGCGGCCAATTGCGCCTGGCGTTCGGACAAAG
>JALRIN010000059.1 GCA_023255415.1 Cypionkella sp.
GTCAGGCGCTGCGCTATTCGACGGAATTCTTCATCGAATATTTCGCGCTCGATCTCATCATGGACGAGCAGGGTCGCTGCCGCGGCGTGATTGCTTTGAAGATGGACGATGGCACAATCCATCGCTTCCGCTCGCATATGGTGATTCTCGCAACCGGCGGATATGGCCGCGCCTATTTCTCGGCAACGTCGGCGCATACCTGCACCGGCGACGGCAATGCGATGGTGCTGCGCGCGGGGCTCCCGCTGCAGGATATGGAATTCGTGCAATTCCACCCCACCGGCATCTACGGCTCGGGCTGCCTGATCACCGAAGGCGCACGCGGCGAGGGTGGCTATCTGACCAATGCCAATGGCGAGCGGTTTATGGAGCGTTATGCCCCGCATTACAAAGACTTGGCGCCACGCGACTATGTCTCGCGCTGCATGACAATTGAAATTCGCGAAGGCCGCGGCGTTGGCCCGAACAAAGACCATATCCACCTGCACCTGAACCACCTGCCGCCAGAAACGCTGGCGCTGCGCTTGCCCGGCATTTCGGAATCCGCACGGGTGTTTGCGGGCGTCGATCTGCACAAGGAACCGATCCCGGTGCTGCCGACGGTGCATTACAACATGGGCGGCATCCCGACCAATTACTTTGGCGAGGTTTTGAACCCCACCGCCGAAAACCCTGACGCCACCGTGCCCGGCCTGATGGCTGTGGGCGAGGCGGGCTGTGCTTCGGTGCACGGTGCCAACCGTTTGGGGTCTAACTCTTTGATCGACCTTGTGGTTTTTGGTCGTGCCGCCGCCATCCGTGCCGGCGAAATTGTGAACCCCAAAGAACGCGCCGCCGATCTGAACCGCGCCGAAGTCGATCGCGCGCTTGATCGCTTTGACGCCACCCGCCACGCCAATGGCTCTATCCCTACCGCCGAGCTGCGGCTTGAGATGCAAAAGACCATGCAGGCCGATGCCGCGGTGTTCCGCACCGACAAAACGCTGGGCGAAGGCGTTGAAAAGATGACGGCGATTGCGGGTAAGATGGCCGATATCAAAGTGACAGACCGCAGCTTGGTCTGGAATTCGGATCTGATGGAAACGTTGGAGTTGCAAAACCTGATGCCGAATGCTTTGGCGACGATTGTTGGCGCACATGCCCGCACCGAAAGCCGTGGCGCGCATGCGCATGAAGACTTTTCCAGCCGCGATGATGCCAATTGGCGCAAGCACACTTTGGCACGCGTCGATGGCAGCAAGGTGACGCTGGAATATCGCCCCGTGCACACCGCACCGCTGACGACCGAGGCCGATGGCGGGATCAGTCTGAAGAAAATCGCGCCAGCCGAGCGTAAGTTCTGATGCGCGCGCTGGCTCTGCTTGGATTTGGTTTGCTGGCGGCCTGCGATCCGCAGGCGCTGGCAGATAAAGTGCTTGCCCGCACCGCCGAAAGTGTCGTGCGGCCGGTGCTTGCACAAGAGCTAAGCGCAGCCCAAGCCGATGCGGCCACGCGCTGCGTGATTCAATCCGCCAGCCCCGCCGAGATCGAGGCGCTGTCG
Organism: Cypionkella sp.; assembly: GCA_023255415.1. Classification (GTDB taxonomy): domain Bacteria; phylum Pseudomonadota; class Alphaproteobacteria; order Rhodobacterales; family Rhodobacteraceae; genus Cypionkella. The sequence continues at coordinate 1,541 of JALRIN010000059.1, forward strand.
CGCGATGTTGGTGTCAGCGCGGGGTCTTTGACCGTGGCACGGATCCGCGCGATTGCGCTGCGCCCGGCCACCGCTGCCTGTTTTGCCGCCAATGGCGTGCCTGCGTTGAAAGGATAGCCGATGCACCGCGTTGCCCCTGCTGTTCTGATCTGCCTTTCTGCCTGTGGCCCAATGTCCTTGGCGCAGGCCGAACGCGAATGCCTGTCGCAGGCCCGCCTGGCCGAACAGCCGCGCGGCTCGGTGGGCATAGGCGTCGGGTCAGATGGCAAGCCAAAGCTGCGCGGCAATGTCACGATTACCTCTGACTATCTGCAGGGCCGCGACCCGTCGCAGGTTTATCAAAATTGCGTGGTCCGCCGCTCGGGCGAATTCCCCTCGCGTTCTTATTCCAGCATTCCAGCCGCATCGCTGTAGCGGCACCGAAGAAAGGTCTGATCATGGTTCAGTTCACACTGCCGAAAAATTCCAAAGTGCTTACCGGTAAGACCTGGCCGAAGCCTGCGGGCAAAAATCTGCGCAAGTTCCAGATCTATCGCTGGAACCCAGATGACGGGCAAAACCCGCGCGTTGACACCTATTTCCTTGATATGGATGCCTGCGGGCCGATGGTTCTGGATGCGCTGATCAAGATCAAGAATGAAATTGACCCGACGCTGACCTTTCGGCGGTCTTGCCGCGAAGGGATTTGCGGCTCTTGTGCGATGAACATCGACGGCATCAACACGCTGGCCTGCATCTACGGCTTGGATGAGGTCAAGGGCGATGTGAAAATCTATCCGCTGCCGCATATGCCGGTGATCAAGGATCTGATTCCCGATCTGACGCATTTCTACGCCCAGCACGCCAGTATCATGCCGTGGTTGGAAACCAAGACCAACCGCCCGGCCAAGGAATGGCTGCAATCCATCGAGGATCGTTCAAAACTCGACGGGCTTTATGAATGCGTGATGTGCGCCTGCTGCAGCACCTCTTGCCCGTCTTACTGGTGGAATGGCGACAAATATCTGGGGCCAGCCGCCTTGCTGCACGCGTATCGCTGGATCATCGACAGCCGCGACGAGGCCACGGGCGAACGTCTGGATGATCTGGAAGACCCCTTCAAGCTTTATCGCTGCCACACCATTATGAACTGCGCCAAGACCTGCCCCAAGGGGTTGAACCCCGCCAAGGCGATTGCAGAAGTCAAGAAAATGATGGTTGACCGCGTGGTCTGATCGCCCCGCAAAGGCCTTTAAAAAGCCCGCCCGCTTCGGCGGGCTTTTTTTGGGATAATCTGAGGCTTGGACACAATCAGAGCGTTTATATCTTTTATCAAGCAATTCCCCCCTTCGAGAGGCCGCGCCCTGATCTATGGGCTATAGCTTGGGGGTGACATATACTTTGTGCTTTTGTTTAATTTTTAAGGGACTTTGCAATCGCGCAGCAATGTCTTCACAAAGCTGCCGAAGCTCTGGGTCGATATTTATGCCACTCATGGCCCGCTGATCCACGATCCTGCGATAGCGTGGGTCTATGCCAACAACGGCCCCATCCGTCTGGCCGAAATCGAACAGACCGATCCGCAGCAGGTGCCGCCGCGCGGCGCATTCTGTAATCGGGCTTGCTTTTGCGCGCGCCTCTGCGATGGTTTGGCTATGCCGTTGCTTTTGCTTATCCTTGCGCTGTCGGTCTATGGCTATCTTTGGCTGTCGCGACGCAATTCGACCCTGACGCGCGCCTGCAAATGGCGGCTTGATCGCAGGCTCGGGCCCGCCCATTATCGCTGCGTGGCCTGTGGCGCAGAATGCGACACGGCAGGCAAGCCGCCACAGCAGTGCCAGCGGCCCCCTGATAGGAAAGCGTGATGAAACCCGACACCCCCGCCCATAGCGCCCCCGCCGATGCCGCCGCGCGCAAATCTGTTGCCCCGGTGATTTGCTATCCGGTGGATGATCTGCCGCAGCCCGATCTTGCCCCCTATCACGCCGCCCGCGCGGGCTGGCACAAGATCGCTGAAACCTTGGTGCCCGCGCGCGAGGCTGCCTGTTTTGATGTGCCTGCGGGCTGCTTTTTCCGCATCACCTCGGTCGGGGGGCCGCAGGTGGGGGATTTGAACCTTTGGGCCGCGGATAATTTGGCCGAGCGGTTTTTCTCGGGCAAAACCCGCGCGCTGCACGGCACCCACCTTAGCGCGGGGGATCGGATGTGGTCAAACCTGCCCTATCTGCGCGCGCTGGCGCTGATCACCGATGACAGCCTTGATTGGTATGGTTTTGACAGCTTTGGCGGCGCGGTGCATGACGTGATCGGCACCCGCTGCGACCCCTATACCCATAATCTGTTGGCGGGCGGGCAGTATCACCACTGCTGCCATTCCAACCTGACACGCGCTTTGGCGGATCGCACCGGGCTTAGCTTGGCTGCAGCAGAGCTGCATGTGCATGATGTGTTGAACGTCTTTATGTGCACGGGCTTTACCCGCGACACTGGCCAATATTTCATGAAGGCAAGCCCGGTGCGGGTCGGTGATTATCTAGAGTTTTTCGCCAACATCGATCTTATTGGCGGGCTTTCTGCCTGTCCGGGTGGCGATTGCTCGTCAGAACATTCCTCGGATCAAGCCGCCTGCCATCCGTTGTTGGTCGAGGTGTTTCGCCCCGCCGCCCCACCCGAAGGCTGGCAGGGCGCTGCGGCCAATGGCTATGATGGCAGCCACGGGCGTTAGCAATACCGCTCGATCGCCAAAAGCTGCGGGTCGCCATAGCGCGCGCCTTCGGCAAAGCCGACCGGCAAGATCCGCTCGATCTCGGCCAGATCTTCGGGCGACAGGCTGATCTGCACCGCCTGCGCCCATTGGCGCAAATGTGCGGCGTGGCGCGTGCCGGGGATCGGGATCAGATGCGGGCCGCGTGACAGCACCCAAGCCAGCGCTGTTGCTGGAACAGACCAGCCGCGCGCCGCGCAAAACGCGCGAAAGCCGTTGATTTTCTGCGTGTTGGCGGAAAAATTTGGCTGGGTAAAGCGCGGGTTTGCGGCGCGAAAGCCATCGGTCGGCTGGGGTAGGGCGGTGTCGCCCAACATACCACGCGCAAGCGGCGAGAACGGCACAAAGGCCACGCCAAGCCTTGCGCAGTCTTGGATCAGCCCCAGTTCGGGCTGGCGCGTCCACAGCGAATATTCGTTCTGCACCGCGCGGCAGGGATGGATCGCATGCGCCGCGCGCAGCGTATAGGGGGCGACCTCTGACAGGCCATAGCCGCCGATCTTGCCCTCTTCGATCAACCGTGAAAGCGTGCCGATCACCTCTTCCAAGGGGCGGGCGGCTTCGCGGCGGTGGATGTAGAACAGCTCGACATGATCGCGCCCCATCCGGCGCAGCGAGGCCTCAAGTTCCGCGCGCAGATGCGCTTCCGAATTGTCGACGCGCCGCACAGGGTCTGCGACAAAGCTCGCCTTGGTGGCGATCACCACCTGTGGTTTGCGGCTGGCCAGCCATTTGCCCAGCACGGTTTCCGACACGCCCATGCCGTAGATATTGGCGGTGTCGATGAAATCAATGCCGACCTCTAGCATGGCATCCAGGCAGGCAAAGCTTTCGCCCTCATCGGTGGGGCCAAACAACCCACCAAAAGACATCGCCCCAAGCCCGATGGCCGAGACATCGGGGCCGTTCGGGCCAAGCTGCCGTTTTTGCATCACTCTCTCCTGCTTTGGCGCAAAAGACACCCGCAGCTGGCTTAGGTCAAGCCAGGATCAGGCAAAGGCTGCGGCAAGCGCCACCTCGACCATCGCGCCAAAGCTGGTTTCGCGCTGATCGGCGGGCAGGGCCTCGTGGGTCAGGATATGGTCGGAAATTGTCAGCACCGCCAAGGCGCGGCGCTGATAGCGCGCGGCCAGCATGTAAAGCTCGGCAGCCTCCATCTCGACGCAAAGCGTGCCGTGGCGCTGCAACTGATCCGACAGGTCTTGGCGTTCGTCGTAAAAGGTGTCTGATGAATAAATTCCGCCAACATGCACCGGTACCCCGATCTGTTGTGCGCAAGCATGGGCGGCAGAAAGCAGCCCGAAATCGGCGCAGGGCGCAAAGTTCATCTCGCGGAAAAGGCTGCGCGAGGGCGAGCCATTGGTGCTGGCGGTCTGCGCCAGAACCACATCGCGGACTTTGACATGCTGCTGCAAGGCCCCCGCCGAGCCGATGCGGATCAAGGTTTGTGCGCCGTAATCCTTCATCAACTCGGTGGCATAGATCGACAGCGACGGCATCCCCATCCCCGAACCGTGGATGGTAACGCGGTGGCCGCGCCAAGTGCCGGTGTAGCCCAGCATGCCGCGCACTTCGTTCACCAGCACCGGATTTTCCAGATAGGTCTGCGCCGCCCAGCGCGCACGGTAAGGGTCGCCGGGCAGCAGCACGGTTTCGGCAATCTCGCCGGCTTTGGCCCCGATATGAAATGTCATGGAATCGCCCCTTTTGTCTGTGCCGCGCACGGCCTTTCCCCAGCCTTTGCGCGGCAATGTCGGAAAATCAAGGGCAATGCCGGTTTCCGATAAGCGACAAAGCGTTCCGTCCCGCAGGGTCTTTGTTAGGCAGGCTCAGCAAAAGCTGCGGTTGTGCTCTTAACCTGCTGTCGCGTGCATGCGATCTTGCGCCGAAATCTGTCCGAAAAGGGATGTCTATGAGCCGCTATTGCCTTACCGTTACCTGTGTTTCCTCGCGCGGCATTGTCGCCGCGATTGCGACGTTTCTTGCCGAAAATGGCGGCAATATCACCGACAGCTCGCAATATGATGATGTCGAGACCAGCAATTTCTTTATGCGCGTCAGCTTTACCAGCGAAACCGGCGCAACGCTGGCGCAGCTGCAAGACGGCTTTGCCGCCATCGCGGCCCCCTTTGGCATGACCTATAAGTTCCATGACGAGGCCGCCAAGATGAAAGTCGTCATCATGGTCAGCCGCTTTGGCCATTGCCTGAACGATCTGCTTTATCGCTGCCGGATTGGGTCTTTGCCGGTGGACATTGTGGCGGTGATTTCAAACCATATGGATTATCAAAAGGTTGTGGTGAACCAGGATATCCCCTTCCATTGCATCAAAGTCACCAAGGAAAACAAACCCACCGCAGAATCCGCGATCATGCGGGTGGTCGAAGAGGCGGGTGCCGAGCTGATCGTGCTGGCGCGCTATATGCAGATCTTGTCCGAAGAGATGTGCCAAAAGATGTCGGGCCGGATTATCAACATTCACCACTCTTTCTTGCCGTCGTTCAAAGGTGCCAACCCCTATAAGCAAGCCTACGAGCGCGGCGTCAAACTGATTGGCGCCACCTCGCATTATGTCACCACCGATCTGGACGAGGGTCCGATCATCGAGCAAGACATCATCCGCGTCACCCACGCCCAAAGTGCCGAAGACTACGTCAGCCTTGGCCGCGACGTTGAATGTCAGGTTCTGGCGCGCGCGATCCACGCCCATATCCACAACCGTGTGTTCCAAAACGGCAATAAAACCGTGGTCTTCCCGGCCTCGCCTGGGTCTTATGCTTCTGAGCGGATGGGCTGATCAGGTTTAGGCGGCTGAGGGATTTGGGTCTGCCAGCGTCACGATGTCCATCATGATGCGGTTCAGCTCGAAATCCTTTGGCGTATAGACCGCTGCCACCCCCATTGCGCGCAGGGCGGTGGCATCTTCCTCGGGGATGATGCCACCCACCACCAAGGGCAGATCCAGCCCCTCGGCCCGCATCCGCGTCAGCACATCGCGGATCAGGGCGATATGGCTGCCCGACAGGATCGACAGCCCCACCACATGCGCCTTTTGGGCGATGGCTGCGCTGACGATTTCGGCGGGGGTCAGTCGGATGCCCTCATAATGGATCTCCATGCCGCAATCGCGCGCGCGCGCAGCGATTTGTTCGGCACCGTTGGAATGGCCATCCAGCCCCGGCTTGCCGACCAGAAACTTCAGCGGCCGCCCCAGCTTGGCCGAGACCGCCTGCACCGCCTCGCGGATCGGCTCTAGCCCCTCGGTGCGGTTGGACGGGCTGCGCGACACGCCGGTGGGCGCGCGGTATTCGCCAAAGGCTTCGCGCAGCACGGCGGCCCATTCGCCGGTGGTCACCCCTGCCTTGGCCGCCGCAATCGAGGCCGGCATGATATTGGCGCCACCCTGCGCGGCCCTGCGCAGCGCGGCGAGCGCAGCCTCGATGGCTGCGGCGCTGCGCCCCTGTCGCCAGGCCTGCAATCTGGCAATCTGATCGGCCTCTGCCGCAGGGTCGGCCTGCATAATCGCGCCATCGCCAGCTGTCAGCGGGCTTGGCGTGGTCTGCACCCAGGCATTCACCCCTACAACCGTGGTCTCTTTGCTTTCAATCTTGGCAATGCGCTCGGTATTGGCCTCGACCAGTCGGCGCTTCATATAGTCAATCGCCGCAACCGCGCCGCCCATCGCATCAATCTGCGCCAGTTCCGCCAAAGCGCCTGCTTTCAGCGTTGCGACCTTGCGCTCGATCGCGGGATTGCCGTCAAACAGATCGTCATATTCCAACAGGTCGGTTTCATAGGCCAGGATCTGCTGCATCCGCAGCGACCATTGCTGATCCCAAGGCCGCGGCAGGCCAAGCGCTTCGTTCCAGGCCGGCAGCTGCACCGCCCGCGCGCGGGCGTTTTTCGACAGCGTCACCGCCAGCATTTCGATCAAGATCCGGTAGACGTTATTTTCAGGCTGCTGTTCGGTCAGCCCTAGCGAATTAACCTGCACCCCGTAGCGAAAGCGGCGGTATTTCGCCTCGGTGATGCCATAACGGCTTTCGCAGATCTCGTCCCACAGCTCGACAAAGGCGCGCATCTTGCAAAGCT